>JAZTZC010000119.1:0-21210 GCA_045637265.1 Eubacteriales bacterium
ACTGACTCTTAATCAGTGGGTCCCGGGTTCGAATCCCTGAAGGTGCACCACAGCCTTGAATGGCTTTTTCTTGTTTTACGGGATTGAAACAATATGAATACAATCGAATAAAAATACAAGTCGTAAGGACTAAGTTACGAATCTGAATCATCAGATTGCCGTAATTTAGTCCTCTTTTTTTGTGTATATGCAGAAAAATGAAAGAAATACAACAGTCATCTGATTGATAAAGGAAGGAATATTATGTACACAAACATACAAGCCATCGTCAATCAAAAAGGCGGTGTCGGAAAATCATTCTCATGTATAAACATTGGAATCGGTCTTGCCCGTGCAGGAAAGAAAGTGCTCCTTGTTGATTTCGATCCGCAGGCAAGCATGACCATTGCACTTGGATATCCGCAGCCGGATCAGATTCCGGTCACAATTACCGATCTCATGACAAAGATCATTGAGGACGAGCCGATACAACACGGAGAAGGCATTATTCATCATGAAGAAGGAATCGACCTTCTTCCCGCAAATATTCAGTTGTCCGGAATGGAGGTCACACTCGTCAATACCATCAGCCGCGAAACAATTCTTCGTCAATATCTGAATACTGTAAAAAAAGATTATACCCATATTTTGATTGACTGTCAGCCGTCCCTTGGAATGCTGACAGTCAATGCATTAACTGCCGCAAATCATTTGCTCATTCCAGTTCAAGCAGAATATTTACCAGCAAAAGGTCTGGAGCAGCTTTTGCAGACGGTGAAGAAAGTACGGAAGCAAATCAATCCCACGCTTCAGATCGACGGTATTCTGCTTATCACAATAATGGCATAAAACAGCATAATGTAAACGAAAAACAAGAACAAAATATTTATTTAAGAACTAAGTTACGTATCCAATATTTATTGGAATAACGAAACTGGGTTCTTTTTTTGTTTTATAGGAAACAAAATGAACGCAGAAATAACAGCCATTGTCAATCAAAAGGGAGAAACATCGGAATCGATCTTGCCTGCGCAGGAAAGAAGGTGCTTATTGTAGGTTTCGATCTACCGGCAAACATGACTATCGCTCTTGGATATCCACAGCCGGATCAGATGCCAATAACTGTGCCGGATGTTTTGAGAAAGATCATAGGAATGAAAATGCAGGAATTATGAATACAATCCTTCATGGTTTGTTTGCCAAAAAGTTTGATATAACCTCTGAATTTTTCTTACAAATGTTCTATGACTAGCATGGACAGCACACTTCAGTGGAAAAAGTGCTGAAAAAATAGGATATTTCAAATTTGAAAAGCTATATTAACAAAAAACAAAAAAATTAACAATGTGTAAAGTAATAATAAATTTTTGAAATTACTTATAAATACATCTTGCATATTTTATCAATGTATGCTATAATGGTATACAACAAGCAAGGATCGAATTTTCTATACAAAGTCATTGTTTGATTTTTTTTCTTTGCTTGAATAGAATAGGAGTGGGCTTGCGCAAAAGCGAAAGTCAGAAGATTATTATGAAAACACTGCGCCTATTGTTATTTTTACTTCTTTGTAAAACGATGCTTGAATGTCTCCCGATTACGGTATCAGCAGCGGAGATGAAAATTTCAGTAGTGGTTGATGGAACCGAACTGGACTTTGATGTACCGCCTGCGGTGGTCAATCAACGTACCATGGTTCCAATGCGTTATATTTTTGAATTTCTCGGTGCTCAGGTCGAATGGATTCCGGAGGAGAGCGGTATCCGTGCCACGACGGAATCGTTGGATATCTATATGCAACTGGGCAATCCGAAAATGACCATCAATGGGGATGTATATACCCTTGATGCGCCGCCGTTTGCAGTTGACGGACGTACGCTGGTTCCGCTTCGTGCGGTAGCGGAAGCATTTGCAGCGAAAGTGGGGTGGGTACAGGAAACAACCACCGTTGTCATTGAAACGCCTGAGGGAAAGTATTCCAAGGCGTTGGATTGTACATTGAAGGAAGATGTCGATCCGTTTCATCTGCGTACGACAAATGGGGATGTTGAGTACTTTGATCTTTCTCTGAAAGACAATCGATTGAAAGTTGTCTGCTATACGACCAATCCGAAGATGCAGAAGTTTGTAATCAGGATCAATCAGGGTGATCCCGTAAACCCCACAGATGTAATAACCGGTAAGGAAACAGAGACAACGATCAATCTCAATAAACTGACGATTCCCGACAATGCTGTGATTGAAATCTATACAAAGGATGACGATGAAACTTCCTACTGGACCTATGTTTCTCGGAGTCTGTATATCGAAAAAATCGACGGCATCTATCGCTTTGAAGCATCACGTATGTGGGATCATAACTGTGCGTTTTTGGAAGAATGGATTGACCCGAAGACATATCTTCCCGGCGAAGGTGATATTCCCAATGCGGTTGCTGAATTGTCGGATACCATTTGCAATGGTATTACCGATGAATATGAAAAGCTGTTGACGATTCACGACTGGGTCGCGGAAAATCTCTATTATGACATGGACAATTATAACAATACCGGTTCTCATTCTTATGCCGGTACGGATGATCTGCTGAGCGGCAAACTCTCTGCCTGTCAGGGGTACGCTGATCTTATGACACTGCTTGTTCGTGCGCAGAATATTCCGTGCCGTCAGATCAGCGGATATGCGCTCGGTTTATCGGCTACCGGCCGTTGGACAGATGACAATGTCGACCGCACCCGTTCCAACCACGCATGGAATCAGGCGTATGTCGATCATCGTTGGGTCAATATTGATGCAACATGGGACTCTGATAATGTCTATGAAAACGGTGAATGCAGTTACGGCGGTATCGATTATCACCTGTATTTTGATACGTCCCATAGATTTCTTTCCTACAGTCACAAGATGCTTGCTGTCAGTTGAATATAAAACCACATCCCCAAAGAACCGCATCATCATACGGTCTTTGGGGATGTGGCACTTGTATCATTTTTTCTACCGCTAAACCATCCGTTTATTTACACAATCAAAACCCAACAATGCGGTTATTGTAATTTCGTATCATTTTTGTTATAATATATTCAGAAGAATACTTTTACATTCTTGTGGAGGGGCCTATGAATATCGCGTTGGGTGAACAATTACGAAAACTGCGCAGAGTGAAAAGAAATACGCAGGAAGAATTAGCAGAGCATCTTGGTATCACGATGCAAGCTGTCTCAAAATGGGAACGAAACGAAGGTTATCCCGATATTACGCTTTTACCTGCAATTGCATCCTATTACAACGTAAGCATTGATGATCTTCTTGGGGTAGGAAAAATTGAAAAGGAAAAGAAACTGAGTGAATACAGCGATAAAAATGCAGAACTGTTTCGTGCAGGAAAAAGCTCAGAGCGCGTCGCTTTATGGAGAGAAGCTCAAAAGGAATTCCCCAATGATTTGACGGTTCTTTGGAATCTGATGTATGCTTTGGATGCAGAGAACGATAACGACTATGCCGACGAAATCATCGAATACGGCGAAAGAATCTTGGCTGAATCCACGGATCATTCCTTACGGGGTGGTGCAATTCAATGCTTGAGTTTTACCTACTACTTTGCGAAGAAGGATGTCGAATCAGCAAAAAAATATGCACGGATGGCGGGCAATTATGCCATCACGACCAATCAGATGATGCCGCGTTTTCTGGAAGGCGATGAAGCTGTTGAGCTATGCCAGACAAACATTCAAAGCCTTGTGGATATGATTTGGGGCAACACTTACATCCTGTGTTGGAAGGGAAATTATTCATCGGAGAATCGGATAAAAGCATTTCAATTTGCAATCGATTGTTATCGTTTGCTGTATTCCGATGGGAATTTTGGATTTTACCACGGAAGAATTTCGCAATGCTACAAGGAAATGGCAGACAGTTATCTGAAACTCCATGAGGAGGAGTGCATGTTCCGTTGTCTGGAACAGGCCGCAGAACATGCTGTGAAATACGATAGCCGTACCGACGGGATGTATACCGCATTTATGGTAAACCGAATTGCGTTATCCGTCAATGATGCATACAAAAACTATTCCGAAAACGATTCGGGATTGCTGTTAAAGGCATTGAACACAGAGAAATATTCTTGCTTTCAGAATGACGCCCGTATGCAAAAAATCATGGAAACCTTAAAAACAACAGCAATGCTGTGAATGAACCTGCACGATTGTTCCTGCAGATCCGTTTCTGATACCGAAAATCCATACCGTGTCAGATTTTTTTGTGAAAGCTCTTGCAATTCTGCCCGATTCATGGTACAATAAAGTCAAATCGGACGGTTGGTAAATTCCGTCCCAATTTCACAACCTGAAAGGAAATAAGATTATGGACAAGAAATTAAGAATTGGTATCATCGGCTGCGGCGGTATCGCACACGCACACATGAGAGCCTATCTCGAAATCCCCGAAGTTGAAATCGTCGGCGGCGCAGATATCGTTCCCGGCAAGGCAAGAAAGTTCCTCGATGAATTCGGTCTGACCGATGCAAAGGCATTTGACTGTGCAACCGATCTGCTCAAGTGCGAACTCGACGCGGTTTCCGTTTGTACCTACAACTCCCAGCATGCTGTCTGTGCCGTTGAAGCACTGGAAGCAGGCTGCCACGTTCTGCTTGAAAAGCCCATGTGTCTGAACATGAAGGAAGCTGCTGAAATCTACGCTGCTGAAAAGAAGTCCGGCAAGATTCTGACCATCGGTTTCCAGCCCAGATATGGCGCAAACTTCCAGCAGGTTAAGGAAATTATCTCCTCCGGTACACTCGGTGACGTTTACTACGTCCAGACCGGCGGCGGCAGAAGACGCGGTATCCCCGGCGGTACGTTCATCGAAAAGGACACCGCAGGTGTCGGCGCACTCGCGGATATCGGCTGCTATGCACTCGACTTTGCCATGAACTCCATCGGTTATCCGAAGCCTCTGACTGTTTCCGCAGTTGCATACGATCATTTCGGTAAGAATCCGAAGTACTACGGTGACGCAGAACGCTTCTCCGTTGACGACTTCTCCGCAGCATTTATCCGTCTGGAAGGCGGTATCACACTCGACTTCCGTATGAGCTGGGCAATGCATATGGACACCACCGGTGACTTCCTGTTCCTCGGTAAGGATGCAGGTCTGAAGGTCAAGCAGCCCAACCTCGAGCTGTGGGGCGGCGCTTGGGACGGTACTGTCGGTCAGATCACGCTGTACCACGATATGTGCGGCAAGCCTACCTCTACCGTCATTCCGACCGGAACTGAAATCAAGTCCAATCTGTTCTACAGCAAGGTCAAGGCATTCACCGATGCAGTCCTGGGCGGCGGCACGGCTCCCATCCCGACCTCCCAGATCCTGTACAATCAGGCAATCATCGACGGTATCATCCGTTCTGTCGCTTGCGGACATGAAGTTGAGACGGATCTCGCGTTTTTGAATAAATAATTGATCGTAGTTACCTTATACCATATCTGTGATATCTGTAATATTACGGATATGGTATGACTACTACATGAAAAGCTGGTATTAAAGAGGAAGTTGCTTGAAGAGGATATTACAATCAATTGATAACATTATTTGTGTTATTATATGTATAATATTAGGGATTTATATGCTTCGAGGACTAATTTTACAAATAATAGCCATGATTTTTTTTGCGATTCAATATTTTTATTATGGGGCTATCGGTCCTGAGATTATGGAGTAACGAATGAAATAAAACATTATTTAGTAACGGTTATTGTTCTTTTCAATGTGTTTATTGTATCAGTTAATGCAATGGAAACGACATCATCTATGGTCGATATTGACACCAATGTCAATGAATCTGTTGTTAACACGCAGGATGTTTCTATATATGATGAGGAATTTTGGGATAGTTTTGCAACGGTTGTAGCGACGACAATTTCGGATAGAAATTACTTGTACAATACATCATTTGGAAATGTCACATCGTATATATATGGTCAGGAATATACGAATTATCATATGGGAGCTTCCACTTTAGCGCATGGTGGATGTGGAATTATTGCTACATACAATGCATTAAGGTTTAATGGTCGAATAATAAATCTTGCTGATACTATTCGATTATTTGAAGAAACTGGACATTAACAATATATGGATGGTTGGGGACAAATCCATATGGTATAGGTGATTATTTTGATCGTAATCATGTTGATTATACTGAATATTCTACCCCTTCAGATTATCTTGCATTTAAGAATTATGTGAATGAAAATATTGATACCCGACAAACATACATTGTTTCATTCCTTTTGGAACCATCGACAATTTTTGGGGGAGCACACACTGTCGCATTTTATAGTTTAGGCAGAAAACTTTATGCTTTTAATCGACATAACAATGATGTTGATATCTGTGAGTATGATAGCCTTGATGACTTAATTGGTGAGTATCCAAGCGAGAAATTTGTTGTTGGGTATTCGTTAGGTTTTCGTTCACGGCTTTTAGAAGATGAAACCGATCTCGCATTCCTCGACAAGTAAGATTTGTATGGAAACCATGACATTGACAGTTCGCTGCCGGTGTCATGGTTTTTCTCCTATCTGTCGCTGTTTTGTAATTCCACGGAAATCAGGTGAAGTATATGATGCATCGTTTATTGGATAGTCTCAAGGTTATCATCGTTTTTGTGATTCCGGGACTTTTTGCATTCGGCTTACTTTTTGCATGTATTTATGCGCTGTTTTTCTATCAGGCGCCGATGGGCTGATTGTTTGCGGATGCACTTCGATATAAACAACAGGAGGTACCTCACATGACCTATCAAATTTTCTCCCCCAACGAATGGGTATACCCCGATACCGAAATCAAAGAACCCAACAAGGCGATCCTGTATTCCGCGCGGAATATGGATACCTGTTTTCAGCTTTTGACCGACCGTATCACGTCTCTCGGTGACCGAGTGCAGATGACCACAAACCTGCCGACGGGTATCACGGTTCAGCTGGAGCAGCTGCTGCCCGCACATGTCGGCGAAAACAGCGCGGCGACGACGCTGACTACCACCGACTATGAAAGTGTCAAGCACTTTGTCACCCGCCGTGCGCCATTTGATGTCTATGAGGTGTGCAGACCGCTTGACAAGTCCGACGGTCTGACCTGCGACGGCGGCAGATGCGCCTTTTGGGTGCGCGTCAATGTTGCGGCAGATGCTCCGGTCGGAACGCATGAAGGGATGATTACGCTGACAGTCGGCGGCGATACCATGACCGTTCCCGTTTCGCTGACGGTGTACAATACGGTCGTTCCGTCGTTGGCGGATGCCAATTTCCACATGGTCAACTGGATCTATTATGACCGTCTTGCCGAGCAGAATCATGTCGAGCAGTATTCGCCCGAATATGAAACGGTTCTGCGCGCCTATCTTGCCAATGAGCTTGATATGCGCAATGACTATCTGATGATTCCCGCAGGCGCTCCTGTGCGTGATGCCGACGGACGTGTCGTAGACTTTGATTTCTCCGGCGCGGAATTTGTCGGTCGGATTGCCTTGGAAATGGGCTTTCGGTATGTCATGGGCGGCTTTGTTGCGCGGTTCAATATTTGGGATGAGCCGGAGCAGTATCTGCTTTGGGACAGAGAGGTTGGTGTTACGACGCAGGAAGGTTACCGACAGCTTAAAATCTATTTTACCCGTGCATGGGAATCGGTTGTCCGATGCGGCTGGCAGGACTGCTATATGCAGTGTCTGGTCGACGAGCCGCAGTTCCCCAACAGCCTGTCCTACCGCGCACTGTCCGGTATTGCCCGCAGCCGGATGCCGGGCGTGAAGATTCATGATCCGGTCGAAACGACGGAAATCGGCGGCGCGATTGATGTCTGGGCGGTCAAGCAGGCGGTATACGAAAAGTATATCGACACTTACCGCGCTTTGCAGGAGCAGGGCGAGGAGATCTGGCTGTACACGTGCGGTTTCCCTGCCGGCAAGACGATGAACCGCATTCTCGATCTGCCGCTCACCGTTTCCCGTCTGCCGATGTGGCTGTGCTATCTGTATGATGCGAAGGGTTTTCTGCATTGGGGCTATCATGTGCACAACCCGGAGGGACCGTGCGAGACCTGTTACCACGACGAGGGCGGCCTTGCATACCCGCCCGGAAACTCGTTCTGTGTCTACAACGGCTATGACTTTCATCCTGACGACAAGCGCCCTTATTATGCGGTGAGAGGGCATCTCCAGCGGCTTGGCGCGTATGACTATGAGCTGTTTTATTTGCTCGGACAGCGTGACCGTGCGGCGGCGTGTGACATCATCCGCTCGGTATGCACGAGTTTTGATGATTATGATCCGACCGCAGAGGCTCTTGACCGTGCAAGACAGCGGCTGCTTTCCTTGCTTGGATAATCGATCAATTTTATAACAGAACACCGGACTGCATCCCTTGAATCGGTTGTATGCAGTCCGGTGTTTTATGTATTGGTACTCAATCAGATCCCAATCGGCTTATCCCCATGGATTTCTTCTTTGTAGTTCGGACATTCCTCCAAACAGAGTGCGTCAGATAAGTATGACAGCACCTGATTGGTAAACGCCTCCGTTCCGATGGGCGTGTAATAGTGTACAGGATCGGAATGTGCTTCAGCTGGAAGTGATACGGAAACGGCGTACAGATCATTGATCGCAAAGCCGTATTTTCGGACAACTTCGACAGCAGCGGCGTTGTATGCTTCAATTTCCTCATTGTACCGCTTGAAGTCCGCGCTCATTTTTTCGGACTGTACGGCGGTGGAGGTCGCAAAGATCACCTTTGCGTCGGGGAAGATCTTCTGAATACGTGCGCAGATGCGGTCGATGTAATAGGCATAAATTTCCACAGGTGTGTGGACATCCTCGCCGAACAGACGCAGACAGTCCCAAAGTCCTGCGTTCCAGTGCAGAACATCGACGTGACCACCCGGGATGAGTGCTTTATATTCATGCAGGTATCGCAGAACATACGACGCAAAGCGGGTATTTTCCTCGGGGAAATAGACATTCGCAATGTCTGCAAGGCTCTTTTTCGTCGCTTTGTCATAGCCGATGCGGATTGAGTCTCCGATCAGAAGAATGTTTTTCATGAGAGGATTCCTTTCCCTGCAATTTATTTTTTGACGGTGACGACCAGACCGACATTGCCGGGCAGAGTCACGTCAAAACCATCATCGGCTGCAACCGCAGTACCGCCATGGATGGTCAGCACCTTGTCAAGCGTATAGCCGTCACAGGTAATGTGCGCCGTACCTTCCTCGGGACGGTAGTTCATGACGGTCAGAATGCGTTCGTCCTCCGACTTGATGTGCTCCGTCACGCAGATAGACGGCGAGTCGGACACAGCGGTCTTCTCGGGATTGCGCAGATCACATTCGCGGTAGAAGCGGTAGAGTCCGCGCGCACAGTCACCCGAAATGACACTGTTCTGGCATCCTGCATCCGATTCAATCGGGTATGCGCAGAAGTAGACCTTACCTTTTCCGTACTCGTTGACCGTCAGCGCGGGATTACCGTCGTCGGTATAGGCAAGTACCTTTGCCGTGGTCACCTCATACTGATGCTTGATCTCACTCCACATATTGGCGGTCGAACCATCTGCAAAGGTGACGAAATCACCGCCGACACGACGCGCACGAGTTTTGACCTTGACGCCGGTATACGAGGAGAACGGCGACAGCAGCGCATTGCCGAGGGAAACATACAGCGAAGCTCCGTTTTCAACGCGGCGGAGAATTTCGGCAAGTACGTGTCCTTCAATCGCCGCAAGTCCGCAGAGGTTAGGAAGCATATAGACAGGGGACTCGGGAATTTCGTCCAGATGCCATGCAAAGGTAATGTCCAGTCCCGCCTGCTTGCCGAGAATGAATGCACCGTAGGCGGTTGCCCACAGATCCTGTCCGGCGGTCAGAATACAGACGGCGTCTTGCAGATACGTCGGGAGCGTGTTGCCTTCCTCACCGTCCTCGCCTGTGATACCTGCGGAGAAGTTGTCAGCAAAATCGGCAAATTCCTTCATCGCGCCGACAACGGGCTTGGGAGAGCCGTCGGTATGGAACAGCCCCAGCTCGCGTTCGACCGCATCCCAGTCATACGGCGTGTGTGTCAGAAGCTCCTGCTCGTTTGCGCACCACCAGACAAAGCCGCGCAGGTCGTGCGCCCATGTCGAGAACAGGCAGGCGCGGATGTAGTTGGCAGCGATGTCCTCATCGGCGATCATCGGACCGAGGGTTCCTGCTTCTTCCACAAAGCAAGGCTTGCCGCCGAGGGATGCATACATGACCGATTCCGCGGTGGAATGGAGGATCGACTTCATTTCGTTCAAGGGATCGGTGTCACAGTGCGGCGTGAACAGAGGATAAGGATGGGTACAGAGAATGTCGAGGATCTCGCCCTGATCCTCGGGAGACCATGTGGCGGTCGGGGAAAGTCCGTGCATACCCGAAACAACGGGATGCTCCTTGTCCTCGGCACGGATGGTATTGGTGATTGTCGATGCCCACAAATATGCCGCGTCGTGGGAGATGCCCTGCATGCAGTTGCACTCGTTGCCAAGGTCCCATGCGGCAATCGCGGGATGATCCTTGAAACGGCGTACCATGTAGCGCACAAAGCGGATCTGCCAGCGGATAACGAGCGGGTCGGACAGCAGTCCTTTCCCTTGGAACGCTTCCGGCATATGCATACGACCGCTCATCCAGCCGGTGACAAGACCGACAATCAGCTTGATGCCGTGCTTTTCTGCAAGATCGCAGAACTCTGCAAAGCGGTCTGCCATAACGATATCCACACCGGCACGTCCTGCGTCGGTAAACGGCAGAGGGTCTTCACGCAGACGGATTTCGCGCTCGGACGAGCCGCCGCCGTAGTGAATGCGAAGCGGCTGGAAATCGCGCCAGTTGGGGAACATACGCATGACGCGGACATTGTGCTCTGCCAGTCGGCGCATATCCTCGTCCACAATATCGGGACGCCAGTCGATCCACATATTTGTACCTGCGTGGGAAGCCCAGTAATTACAGCCTGTGAAATACTTGCCGGAGGTAAAAATGGTATCATTGGGTTTCATATCGGTGTTCTCCTCTCAAATGATGTCAGATGCTGTCAGCCAATGTTCTTTTGCACGCACCATATCGTCCTCGTCATAGATGCCGTGTAAGAACATATTGCCCGTAAAGTTGTATTTTGCAAGAAGTGCGGCAGTATATGCAAAGTCGACAATACCAAGTCCTGTACCGCAGAAGGAAATACCGTCGCCCTCGGAAATATCCTTGCCGTGCGCAAGAACGATATCGTGTCCGTACAGCGCAAACGCATGCTCAAGGGTTTTACGTACATTTTCCTTGTGAGCTTCTCCCGTATGAAACAGATTTGCGCAGTCGAGAATCATTTTGAGATTCGGTGATCCTACGGTGTCCATCAGACGGCGTGCGCGTTCGGGTGTAGAGATGATATTGGAGGCTTCCGATTCGACCGCGAGAATGATATCGTATGCTTCCGCAATCTTTGTACAGCGAGAAACGGTATCGAGCATATCCGCCCATGCTTCAGCGGTATCGTTGTCAGGATGCGGTGACCAGAGATGGTCGGGATTGCGCGTACCCGAGCACAGGGAAATATACTTTGCGCCAAGCTCCGCGGCGGCATGGCACAGAATTTCAAAGCGACGGATGCCTTCCTCGCGGATATCTCTGTCGGGATGTGCCATATTGAACGTGCCGTTGATGACCTCAACGGGGATTCTGTGTTTCTCTGCATTTTCGGCGACGGCACGGATGGCGGCAGACGGGATGACCGCAGGAATTTCGATTTGTCCGTTTGGTGTGAATTCCGTTTCGGCAATTGAGGAAAACGCAAACTGAACGGCTTCAAATCCGCGCTCCTTCATTTTTTGAAACAGGATTTCAGCGGGATACGGCGCGTGCTTCTCGGATTCAAAGTCAGTGGAACAGACGCCGCATTTACAGGATAAGGGCATTGAGAGTACCTCGCTTTCTGTTGATTTCTGATTGCAGTATAACACACGGCGAAGAAAATGTCAAGGGGATTTTTGATATGTTTTGGAACGCTCAAAAATTACGGCGAAGCCGTGTATATCATCAAGTCCATGCGGATTTGTATATCATCAACATGGCGTGTTGTATCTCATCATTGACCAATCGGTAATGCATAAAAAAACGACAAGTTGAAGCTTGTCGTTTTTTGGTGGAAATGAAGGGGCTCGAACCCTTGACCTCACGGATGTGAACCGTGCGCTCTGACCAACTGAGCTACACTTCCGAATATGAGATTGTGTTATTATTATACCGCAAAGCACTTTATTTGTCAAGTATGAAGCGCAAAGATTTTGCGCGTAAAGATTTTGCACGCAAAGATTTTCCGCGGGAAATCTTGGGGGTTGGATTTTGAAGAAATTTTTAATATTTTTACCGTTTTTGCGCGATTTTATGAATAATGAAACAAGTTTTTGAGAAAAGTGTGAACTTTTGCGGATTGTGTTGACTTGTTCACGGGATTTTCTTATACTGAAAGCAGTGGATTGACAATACGTATGAATAGCGCCGTTCCGTGCGGTTCATACTGATAATAAAAGAGCAGATAACAGAAAGCGAGGAATCGAAATGAAATATTCCGTTTTGTTGTCGGTACTGATTGTGATTGCACTTGCGATTGTGATCGGTTCCGGTTTTGATACGCGCGAAGATGTGGTTCTCGGCGATTATCGGACACATGTCGGCGGCGGTACTGTGACGGTGGAAGTGGATGTGACAAGTCCGATGGGATATGTCCGCTCTGCAAAGGAACGGCAGGAGGACGGCTGTTTGTATGTCAGTTTCTATTCTGCGTTCGGCGGGCATAACGGCTCCATCGGTGCCCGCGATTCCTTTGAGCTGACAACGCCCGCCGATTGCAGAGAAATCTATTTTTTGTGTGAGAACAATAGCGGGGACGGCTACGATCTCGTTCTGCGACGTGACGATGCGTCATCCGCGTGGGAACGGGTGGAACCGTAAGGGCAATGCTGTCAACTTAACAGTTTCCAGCATTGCAGTGAAATATTTCGTCTGTGACGAAATGTGAAATCTTGCTGTCACAAGGTGAAATTCGCACTTCGTGCGAGTGAAATTTTTCGCTTTCAGCGAAAAGTTTCAAGTTACTTTACGCATTTTGCCCATCGGGCGAAATATTTCACCCGACAATGTCGGATTTCACCGCGAAGCGATTTCATATTTCCGCTTCAGAGGAAATATTTCACTGCTGTCAACGCCTGAGTTGACAGCATGAGCCGTGATGGGAAAGCGGCAGTTACCGTTTGGAAAAACATCGTACTGCGGCATCGTACAAAAGGACAAGTCCAGAGCTGATGAGGATTCCTCCGATGATGTCGGTTATCCAGTGAACGCCCGATAACAGCCGTCCGACGGTCATGAACACCGTAAAGATCCCTGACAACAGGCACACCCACCGACGAAGCATCGGATGTCGGATTCTGCGGCGGAACTGCATGATGGCAGTCGGCATGACACACAGAACCAATACCGTTGTGGAGGACGGATAGGATGCTTCCAAAACACCGTCAATCAGAATGGGTCGGTAGTTGATGACGACACTTTCAAAGAACAGATACACCGCCGCGACGGCAAGATAGAACCCGCCGAGAAGCAGGACGTCCTGGTCGACCCGCAAAAGGGATTTTCTCCGTATCCACTGCACAAGTCCGAGTATGGCAAACCCAAGCATGCATGCAAACGGAAGCAGACTCAGCCAGTCGGTGACGGTATAGAGCGTCATGGACACACCTGTCAGGTCATGCACCCATTGATTGAACGATGCAAGTCCGACACAGGAGCCCATCGGACCGATCGGACGGACATCCGCCAGACGCACCAGGACCGTCCACAGAACAAATGCCGCAAGAACACATCCTGCGGCGAAGAACTTTTGGAATTTCGTGTTTCTCATGTTTTCAAACCTTCCTTTGGTCACAGATTCGGCAATCGCCGTATCTATGATACCGCACAGATGGGAAAAACGCAAGAAACTGCCTGTCACATCCCCGATACGTTTCGTGTCAGGGGGTTTTTATCATCAAAAACGCCTTGATTGCAAGGACAGCAAAGAGAAATACTGCCGCATAGGGTTGTGGACTTACCATAAACAGCAAAACATAGAGTGCATGGACTGCAAGAGAAATGCGGGGGCGATGATGCGCCAGAGACGACGGCAGAAGATGCTCCGGCAGAAGCATCAGAATTCCGACAAGGACGGAAAGAATAACTGCGGCGCAGTAAACGGTTTTTATATAGGGTTGGACACCGGTCAGTCCCCAAAGCGATACGCACTGCACGGAGCTGTCTGTCGTTTGCGCAAAGAATGGCAGAAAGAACAGCAGAAGCGTGCTGATGTCAAGCGCGGCAAAAATCCGTGTGCGCAGATTGGCGAGCTGCTGTTTTTGTGTTTCTTCCGCAGCAATCAGCAGTTCCTCTCCCGACAGCAGTTCATCGACGGTGACACGGTAAAACGCGGCAATGGCTTTGAGAGAGTCGATATTTGGATATCCCCTGCCCGATTCCCATTTGGAAACAGCGGTACGCGACACATACAGCTGTGCGGCAAGATCCTCCTGGGTCAGACCGCGCTGTTTGCGCAGCTGCTGTAGTTTTTCGTGAAATTCCATGTTGCAACATTCCTTTCTGCGATGATGTCGTGGGAAATACGATGCCTGATACGGTGAATGGCACTGCTTCAGAACCATTGTCTGCGGCAGTGCCATAATTGTTGATGCTTACGGTTTTTTGATGCTGATGTTGAGTCCGAGCGCGGCGGCTGCCAGAACCAGCAGGAGCGTAAACGGTGCGGTATAACTGCCGGTGGAAGAAAGCAGTGCCGAGCAAGCCGTTGCGATGAACGATGCACACATCAGATTGAAATTCATCATACCGAGATTGGACGCAAAATGCTTTGTTCCGTAGAACGCGGATGTAAAAGCGGATGTATTGGTCGGAGATGAACCGTAGGACATGCCCGTCAGACACAGACCGACAATGCACAGCGGCAGGGAGTTTGCGTTGACGGCAATCAGCGTGACAGCGGCGGCGATGATGGTCAGAACATTTGCGGCGATCATCGTGAAGCGGCGTCCCATTGTATCGAAAACCGCACCCGTGACAATGCGTCCGATGCCGTTGCAGACCGCAAGAACGCCGACGAGCGTGGTAGCAAGGGATGCTCCCGCACCGACGGAGAGGGCAAGATCACGCGCGAAGCTGATGACGGAGTTGCCGACGGCAGTCACGCAGACAAAAGCGACGAAAGCGCGCCAGAATGTAAAGCGGCGGAGCATTTCAAGGGGCGTATAATCGCGGACTTCAAAGGATTCCTCGCGTGCGGCGGCTTTTTTCTTTGGCGCGGGCAGGGAAACGGATGCATCGGGACGACGGATGAGCGGTGCTGTGAGAATCAGAACTGCGCCGAGTGCCGCACCGATGATGATATATGTGGTTCTCCAGCCAAGGGGAGAGTGAAACAGTGCATCCGCCGCGTTGCCGAGTACGAGTGAGCTGGTGCCGAAGCCCATCATCAGCGCACCCGAGGAGGTACCGCGCTTATCGGGAAACCATGCATTGACGGTGGAAATGATGACGATATAGGCGATGCCGATGCCAAGACCGGACAGGAATGCATAGGTCAGATACAGAAGTCCCACGTTTCCCTCTGTCAAAAAGGAAGAGAGCACAAAGCCGATGCCTGCCATCGCACCTGCAAGCATCAATGTATATTTTGTTCCGATTTTGCGGACGAAGAAACTGGAGATCAGACCGCCGATGCAGAAAAAGCTCATGGTCAGCGTGAAGTTGAGCGCGAGTGCCGGACTTTGATAGCCAAGCTCGGAAGCAAGCGGTGCCTTGAGGATTGACCAGGCGTAAATGATGCCGGCAAACAGCATTGCCAAAACGCCGACAGTCAGAATGCCCCAACGGGCGGAAAGATTGTTTTTTGTTGTCATATACTTGTACCTTATCTGTATAATTTTCATTATTATAACAAAAAATTGTGAATAAATCAAGATGGGTACAAGATATCACGGCTTCCGTCCGTCGCTGCAAAAAAGTCATCGATACGGCATCCGAGCAGTGCGGCAATATCGGGCAGGAATGTAATGTCGGGATAGCACGCCACTCGTTCCCATTTGGAGATGGCCTGTGCCGAGACACCGAGCAGACGACCGAACTCCTCCTGCGTCAGACCGTTATGGCGGCGGTATTCTCGGATTTTCTGTGCAACAAGAATTGTTTTCATAGCATATTCATCATACAAGCCAATACGTTTCTTTTTCCCGTGCCATGATACCGCAGGCGATCATCTCGCGGCGGATGGTACAGTGATCCTCATGGAAGCGGTGAATGATGTCGTTGACTTCTTTTTCATCGTAGGTTCTGCCCGCGTCAAACGATTTTGCGATTTCCCCAAGGACAATTTCCCGCTTTTTGCGCTGGGTGGGAATCTGCGTCAGACGACCGTATTTGAAGAAGTGGGACAGCACCTCCCGCTGATATTTTTCGTCATCGCTGACGGTCGGCAGATCGGTTTTGATCAGCTCATACAAGGGCTTGTCGAAGATCTCGCGGTTCAGCGAATAGATGATGTAAAACTGTGCGCGGGAACAGCGGACAATGCCCGCGCCTTCCATTTTTTTGAGGTGATAGCAGATCGTCGCAGGGGTTAAGGACAGCTCACATGCGATTTTTTCGACATACGAATCTTCCCGCAGAAGCAGGTTGAGAATGGAAAGACGAGTTTCATCGGCGAGGAGCTTTAACAGTTCCAGTTTTTCGTTCACGCTGTCACTTCCCCTCGGTTTTGCCACGCTTCGTCAAGACAGGCTTTTGCAAACAGCAGTCCGCCGATGCGCTCTTCTATCTCCACTGTTTCCCAATCGTCAGCGTTTTGGCGTTTTTCCTCCAATTCTGCAAGCTCTGCATCCGCAAACGCGATCAAGCCGTAATACAAACTGTAATCGGGTTTCTCATCAGCAGGAGCGGATTCATATAATGCAATCGCTTTGGACTGCGTTTTGAACATTTCATCAAACGGAAGCAGCAAATAATGGGTATATTCAAGATTGTGCAGTTTTCTGCATCGATTATTGTTGATGATGGTACTGTGCATCAGCGATACTGTTGCGTAACGATATTTGGCGCACTTATATTCAGCCATGCGTTCTTTTTTCTGCACGGGGTCCTGGTCAAGCATGTCGGTAAACGCGCAGATTTGCTGACATTCATTTTCAAGCAGTTCATTTACCAGACAGAAAAAGACCGAATCTCCGACGACCTTGCCGTCAGATACGTGAATGGAATAAGGTTTCATTGTGGTTCCTCCTCAAACATATCGGGATAAATATGGTTTTCTTTTCTCCATGCTTCCCACGCGGCAAACATCGCACGGACGGCACCGATTTTGACGGTCTGCTCAAATATTGCCTGTATGTCGTTTGCTGTTTTTGCCGCTTCCAGTTCCGCTGTCTGTTCTCCGAGCCATGATTGGCGCAGATAAAGCTCTCCGTGCAGAGCGGCGTGAAAGCACAGCTTTTCATGATCGCCAAGTGTCTGATACTGTGTCTGTATGTGCGGGAATTTGTACAACTCGTTGTTCCATAAGGTCTGTCGGACTTGCAGTACCTTTGTCCGCTCCCAGCCGGTATTGAACAGCAGTCCTGCATTGCCGCAGAAGGTATACATCCCGTATTCAAGCTGAACGGCTTTGCGCTCGGATGCATTCTCACGCGGAATGGCGTCGAGCCGTTCTTTGCATGCGGCGCAGAGCTGTCGGGTGATCGACACAAGCGCTTCATCAATTTCAAGATAGGTCATATCGGGTTCCTTTCATCAAAGTTTGTTGTTTTGTGATCACACTGATATTATACACATCGAATCACTTTTTGTCAATAGTGTTTTGATGAATTTCTAATCATTCTACCGATGGTTGAATTGTGATATGGCAGATAATCCTACTGCACCAAATATAAATAAGGAACCACCTGTGGTGATTCCTTATTTATGGCTGGGGTAGCGGGACTCGAACCTGCGTATACAAGAGTCAAAGTCTTGTGCCTTAACCGACTTGGCGATACCCCAATATGAAACTGTTCTATTATTATATCATATTCTGATGGAAATTACAAGACATAAACGAAATTTTTCTCAAAAAATGAATATAAAAAGTCAGTTTCATTGTCAATATATCAAGTTTATTCTCCAAAATACGATACGATCACAGCCGCTTCCGCATCCGCAAGACGTTCCAGACAGTCATCGGTAGTCAAAAACGTCGCGTCATCGATGTTGGTATGAAATCCGTGCTCGATCAGGAATGCCTGCTTACATCCGCTTTTGGCAGCAGCACGGATGACACCGTAGTAGTCATCCTCGGGAACACCCGGATATTCACGGATCATGATGCCGCGGTTGTCACTCTGCATGACCTCGGCGGCGGCAGCGTTGAGCGCGGCGGCAAATGGCGCATTTTCCTCTTTTGCGGTCAGCGAATAAAACGTCATCACACCGCGTACCAAAGGATAGCGATCGGGAGGCGTGGAGGATCCCGGTGCGTTGGAGTGCAGGGACAGAAACAGCGCGGCATTGTTTTTGCCTGCAAGCTCTCCGCGTTCGGCAAGGCTCGGGTCGTCGTCAATGCAGGTACGCGTGAGAAGCACGGTAAAGCCTGCTTTTTCCAGACGTGCGGCGAGCTTTCCCGCATAAATGAAATTCTGTGTTCCCTCGTATTTGCCGTCAATGGTCGGGTAGGGATTGCCGTATCTTCCGTGTCCGGCATCCAAAACGATACATTTGCTCATAAAAATTAACATAGCTTTCGTTTACGAAAGCTCTCCTTTCTTGGGGAATTGGGGCTGGGTTTTGAACGCGATCTAATCGCGGGCAAAATCGCCGCCGCTCCGGTGGCGAAAGCCACAAAACCCGCGTGAAAAAGTATTTTTCACGCTGCTGTCCTCCGTAACTTTTGATTCGTATCTGCTCTAATTATAAAGTGATTTGGTGAAAAAGTCAACAAGTTTACAGGAAATTCAAAAAATAGTCACGAAGTATCGCTGATTCGCTCACATTTTTTGCGTATAATAATAGCATATACAAAGGAAGCGAAAAAAGGAGGGCACATTATGCGCAATCAAAAGGAGGAAGCGGTCAAGCAAAATGCATCTGTCGGCTATCTTTTATGCTGTGTGCTGATCGGACTTTTGTTTTTACTCTTTCCCGGATGGGTTATCGGTACACTGTCGCTGCTGCTGGGGATTCTGTGTATTGCATACGGTGCATGGAAGCTGTTCACGGCACTGCGTTCGGCGGGTTTTACCAGAATCGGCGCTCTGCTCGGCGGTGTTGCGGCAATTCTGCTCGGTATTTATATCATCCGTCAGCCGGAAAAAGTATTTTCGCTGCTTCCGTTTGCGGCAGGTGTCTTTTTCCTTTTGGATGGCATTGACCGTATCCGCTGTGCCGCGGCGATGCATCGGACAGTACGCAATACTGCGGCAAACAAACGACAGGCGGCGGCAATCGGCAGACAGAAGCATCGGTTTTATACCGCTTGCATCATCGGTGCGGTGACACTTCTCTGCGGAATCCTTCTGCTTCTGTACCCGTTTGACGCATTGGAGCTGACCTTGCGTGTGGTCGGATTTCTGATCCTCGGCAACGGTGTCGGCGCGTTCTGGACCTCACAGGCACTGAAAGTGACACTTCGTCTGTTCGGATCCGATGCTCCCAAGCGTACACCCGATGGAAAATACGAAGCTGATTTCCGCGATATTACGGAGACAATCGAATAAAGGACAACCGACCGACGGAAGATTCGCACGGAATCGACCTCGGTCGGTTGTTTTATGTGTTCGGTGCGGAGACAGAACGGATTGTGCACAGAAGGCGATCTTTTGCAAAACGGAACAGTTCTTCCGCCGCTTCTGTTGTATGGGCATCGGCAATGATGCGGAAATTGTGGTCTCTCGTGGCGACAATGCGCACCGAACCTCGATCGCTTTGGTGAACAACACCTTCGATTGCAGGACGGAAACGTGCAGATGCGTCACCCTTTGTCAGGCGGGACAGGTTCGCTGTCAGTGTCAGGGATTGGGGGGCGTTGGATGCGGAAACCGCAAGACCGTGATATCGGCAGATCGGATTGGGGACGTTGGCATTATCTGCCGTTCGGTTGGCGGCATGCATGTCTGATGTCAGCATGTGGGCGATACCGCGTGCCAGCAGAACGGCATCCTCTGCCTCCATTGCCGCATACCGACGGGCAAGATGTGCGGAATCGTCTTCCTGTGCATGCTCGGATAGGGCAGGTGCGTGGGAATAACGGAATTCGGCGGCAAGCTCCAGCGGTGCACAGACAGGGATAGACAACGGCTGACGCTCAGACGACAGCGCGGGGATTCGCGGCGTGGGAAAATAAGCTGTCGGGTGTGTGCCGCGGTATCGGGCGGTCAGCTGTGATAAAAGCTCCCAGTGGGAGTAGCCGACAGGTTGTCCGCATACGCTGATCTGTGCGAGATCGGTGACAGACAGCGGACACAGAATATCTCCGCAGTCCTCCCACGGTTCCCGAACGGCAAAATGAATCGGTGCGGAGACGGATTCCTCCCCGCCCATGGCACAAAGAAGACGGGATAAAAGCCGCTCGGCAGGCGTTCCGCCGCAGGAAAAGGCAAACGGTACTGCTATACCACCGCTGACGACCGCAGACAGGGTTCCTTTGACATAACGCGCAAGATAGGCGGCGATCAGATGATCCGTGCGGATCCGACGAATCTCTTGTGTTGCGGATGTGATGGGGCAGATTTCTGTCGGATGTGGGCGGTACTGCTGTGACAGTGCGTCGGAGAAGCAGGTATCCAGCACCCGTTCCTCCTTGCGTGTCGGATACAGCCCCCATGCATCAAAGATGGCCGCACAGGGGATGCTTCCGCGGCGCAGAAGGACGATGCGCAGGAGAGGGGCTTCTGCGGATTGATCGGGAAGGGGCAATGCTGGCATCCGGGCGGCGGACAGGGGAAGCGTATCGTCGTCCGCACAGAAGACAGGGCCGGAAAACGGCTTCATGCACGCAAGCGCTTCTGTGATCAGCCCGAGCAGGCTATGCAGAGACGGTGCATCCTCGGCACGGCAGAGAAAGAGGGAACAGCGCTGTTTTTCGGCATATGCGGCAAGGGC
>JAZTZC010000120.1:0-12003 GCA_045637265.1 Eubacteriales bacterium
CACGCAGCGCGGGATTGGTCTGTTTGAGAAGATCAATGACATGAGAAACAATGCGGATCTGTTCAAACGAGCCGAGATACCCCGTATAGACCGCATCAAAGGTCAGACCTTCTCGCTGCCACTGATCGACAATCGGGTTGATCTGATCGGTCAGATCACAAAAGGTAAAGCCGCTAAAGGCGGTATGGTTGGACAGTACCGCCGTCGGGATGACCGCACATTCGATGCCGAGTGCGGAGATGATCGGCAGGGCAACCGTCAGAGAACACCGTCCGACGCAGGAAATGTCCTGAATGGTGACGATACGTTTCAAGGGCAGATACCGTTTATGCGAGTACGGTCTTGCGCAGATCGTCAGCCTTGCCGCACAGCATTGCGGAAATGTTTTCAGCCGTCAGCGCAAAGATGTATCCGCGGCAGAGGTCACCGTCGGATGCGGGCTTCTGCAGCAGCTGAGCAGCCTCAAGGTCAATGACCTTCAGACCTTCCGCTTCAATGCGTGCAAAGGAAACCTCGGGATAGAAGACCGCATTGGCGCCGTCCTTGCCGTTGGGGTCACGGTCGTAAACGCCGTCACAGCCGAACTTTGCGAAATAGATGTCACAGCTGTGCTCCAGCGACTTGACTGCACAGACATAGTCGGTGGAGTGACCGGGCTCGCCGACACCGCCCGCATAGATGATGACCTTTGCATCGGCATCGATCTCGGATTCGTGGCAGCACATCGGAATCGTAAAGTTGTCGGGGATGACCACATTGGTCTTGACACCGAGCTCCTCCAGGGAGATCGTCAGAAACAGTGCGTTCTGAACCGATGCGAGCATGCCCGCATAGTCAGCAAGCACCTTGCCGCCAAAGGAACGACCACGGCAGACGTTACCGCCGCCGCAGACAACGTAGACATGACTGCGGTATGCAAGACCGTCGCAGATAGCTTTTGCGTAAGAGGAAATGATGTCCTTTGAGAAAATCGCGCCGTCGTCGCCGAACGCTTCACCGGAGAGCTTGAGAAGAATATCTTTCATGACAATAAGTCCTTTCAGAGCAAGAAATGTAGGGATAGAGCGGCAATCACTCTATCCCCATTATTATATACGATTTCCATTGATTTTGCAATGGGCAAAAGCAACAAAATACGTGCTTTTCCGCATTACAGATGCTTTTCGATCATCGGCAGAATCTGTTCCTTTGCGCGGAAGCCGACAAAACCGTCGACAACCTCGCCGTCCCGGAACAGAACAACCGTCGGGATGCTCTGCACGTTGAACTTGCCTGCCAGCGCGGATGCTTCGTCAACATCAGACTTGCAGATTTTGACATTGGCGTTTTCTTCACCGATCACATCAAGAACGGGAGCGAGCATCTTGCACGGACCGCACCATGTTGCGTAAAAGTCGAGGAGCACAAGACCCTTGACTGCTTCTACTTCTTCGTGGAAATTATTTTCATTGACCTGTACGTGTGCCATATTTATGATTCCTTTCTGAATGACTGTAATATATAGGTGCCTTTGAAAAGGTATTGTTTTCCTTTTGCATCTCTATTATACAGGAAATTTCCGGGAAAATATGTTGAAAATTCAACAAAATGAAAATTTTCGCCCATTTTTTCAGGAGTTTTGGAAGCTTTTGGTTACAGCTCGGGTGCAGGGATGGTTTTCTTGCGGTAAATCTGCTCATATAGTGCGGCAATGTTTTCGGCAAACTGTTCTTTGGAGAACTTGTATGCGATGGAGAGATTTTCTTCACACATGGATTTCTGCAAGACGGGATTGTCAAGAATCCGGCTGATATACGTACAGAATTCTCCGCAGTTTTCATAACGGTAACCGCCGAGTCCGTTGGAAACAACGCCGTCCAGCGCCGCATCGTTGCGGCAGACAAGCGGCAGACCGCAGGACAGCGCTTCGACATAGGTAAGTCCCTGTGTCTCGCTGGTCGAAGCACAGACAAAAATATCGCCCAGTGCATAATACTGACGAACCAGCGCAGGATCAACCATACCGGTGAAAATGACGCGGTCTTCCAGAAGATACGACTCCGCGATTTCGTGCAGACGTTCTTCATCGGGACCGCCGCCGACGATCATCAGACGGACATCGTCGCGGAAGCGGGAAAGCGTGGAGAAATAGCGGATCAGCTCCTCAATATTTTTTTCCTTGCCGAGTCGTCCGAGCGACAGAAGCACCTTGGTATCCGATGTCAGACCGTATTTTTCGCGCAGGGACGCGATCATGGTCTCATCCTTCGGTACGCGGAATTTGTCAAGGGAAATTCCTGTCGGAATCACGACGATATCGGCACGAACTCCGTAATCGAGCAGTGTGTCCTTGACCTTCTGCGTCGGTGCGATCACCGTGTCAACAGAATCCAGACGAAGCTGCGATGCGACCGCGATCATCAGATCGGCACCGGCGTGGAGCGGCAGATACGTCGCATACTGGTTGTACAGCGTATGATACGTGTGAACCAGTGCGGCTCCTGTTTCCTCAATGATCTTCTGTGCGTATTGGAACGTGAAGAACTCACATTGGCTGTGAACAATATCGGGTCGCCATGCGATGATCTCGTCCAAATATTCATGCTTGAAATAATTCAGCGGCATACGGATACCCGGGTAAACCTTGAAGGGAACCGAGCGCATATAGTAGACATGATCCTCGTCGTCGCGATGGTAATTTGTATCATAGGAGGTCGTCAGAATCCGAACCTCATAACCCTTTTTGCGCAGTTCGGTGACCAGATTGACAACCGAGGTTACCACACCGTTGACCGACGGACGGTATAAATCAGAGGTAATCAGGATTTTCTTCGGGGTGTGTGCGGTTTCTTCTTCCGAAAACTGGGCTTCCCAGGAATCAGAATTCAGAATATGCGGCATATCAGAAGCACTTCTTTCTTGGTGTTGGTTTTTCAATATCAATGATACCATTTTTTGCGGATTTCGTCAATTGATTTTCGAAAAACATTACAATTTGGTAAAATGAATTGCGAAAAAAGTTAACAATCAATAGTAAATGTCAAACCAGAAATGGCGCAGACGGTCAAGCGGCTTGTCCTGCTTCTGCAGCTGACTGCATTTGCCACGGTACCACTCTGCCATGACATGCAGTTCTTCCTTTGACAGCAGGTGATGACTGAATCGGGCTTTCTCCGCAATGGCAGTCAATGCAGCGGGGATGTCCTCACCGCAGGCACGTGCCAGAGATATACATCGGCAGTAGAGTCGAAGTGCACAGGCATTGCGTTCTTCATCCACGGGCGTTAACAGTGCGGTGATCCGTTTTTTGCCGATCTGACGGAACAGAATCGGGATAGCGAGAACCCCTCCGATTGCGATCAGAATCATCAGGATCCTACCGACGGTCTGCATGAGTCGGGACAGGTTCACCGGGACTTTGCCGCCCGTACCGATATTGGAGGTGTCGGCGGTAGTATCTGCGGATTCGGGTTCTGTCTGTACTTCCTGCGGCGGTGCTGTCTCTGTGGGAGATACGTCTTCTGTCACCGTTTCCGTGACATCGGACTCTGCGGTTTCATCGGGTTCCGTAAGTTCCTCTGTGTCAGGGGCAGTTTGGTCGTGGGAGGGTGTGGGTGTTACGCCGACGATGATGTCATCGGGATTGATACCGTCTGATGCTGAACCGGGCGGGGTTGCTTCTACGGGAATCCAACCGAGACGTACATCGAATACCTCAACCCATGCATGGGCGTTGGAATCCTTGATGGCAGACCAGCTGTCAGCGGCCCGGATATTGCCGAGAAAGCCGGAGACCAGACGCGCGGGAATTCCACAGGCGCGCAGAAGCATAACCTCAGCCGTTGCAAAATGTGTACAGTAACCGTATTCCGCGTCTTCCAGAAACCAAAGGACAAAATCGCGGTCGGTCGTGTTTTTAGGGGCGTTCAGCGAGTATTCCGCCGCTCCGCGGACAAAATACGTAATATCGGAAATCAGATTCCACATCGCATCATAATCGGTCACGATACGGATACTGCCGTTTGACTCAAATGCAAAGGATTCTGTAAAATCGGAGGGAGTGATGTCCGCTTCTGCCAGAATCCCGCGCAGTGCTTTGGCAAGTGCAGGATCAATGGTCTGGTAGACAGGGACGGTGTCCTTCATGTACTGGATCAGCTGTACCGATGCTGCCGCCGCCGCAGGTGCGTCATACTGCAGAGCGGAAAAATTACCCGGAAAGCGGAAGAAGGAGATGTGATAATCGGTTTTGCGGGTTGGATTGGTGATGCGGCTGTCCCCGTCAAAGGCGTAATCCACCGTCGCATCGGAAAAATAATACGGGGCGAACAAGAGAGGAGAGCGAGCACCGTCCAGGGAGAGACGGGAAGGCTCGATTCCCGCAGCTTCAAGAATCCATGCAGAGGTACGCTGAATGTTCGGCATATCGTCCGGGGAAACAACCGTATCATACGCCGTTTGTTCCCATCCTGCGGAGGTATACGTCCCGTAGGTGTTTTCGCGCAGATAAATGACGCCGGGTGTATCGCTTTTGGCACGCATGACGGTTCTGCCGAAAAACCGACGCGGACCGAGGCTTTCAAAGGTGATCTCGCTGCCTTCCGCAGAAACGGTGAACCACCCACCTGAAAACAGATTTCCTGCGGCATCGGATACGGTTGTTTCGATGGCAGAGAAGGTATTCAGAACCTTGTCGTATCCACTCTGAACCAGCTGTCCGACGGGAGTCTCACGGGGATACCACAGATATACCGCCGCAAGAAACAGAATACACGGCAGAATCAGACAGAACACCTGCGTCGCGGCAGCACGGATGTGCAGATGCAGGGTCGTGCGCGTGAACAGGAGAAGCACCCAGTACAAAAGGATCAGAAGCAGAGCCCCGCGTGCAGGCATGGTCGTATCGATGATCAGAAAGCACAGAACAAAAACGGGAAGTGGGAGTGCGGCGGAAAGCCACGTACTTTGATTGTGCCGATATAAGAAAATCCAGACACATCCCAGTACAACACAAAGAACCAGAATGCTTTCCGTGATCGGTGCACGGATAGCGGACGACAATAGATCATTCGTCTCCGCCCGAATCAGAAACTGCTCGTGCTCGATAAACAGCTTTGGCATCTCAAGTCCCGGAAAACCCTGACAGAGATAGCGCAGAATGATGGCGGCAAGAAAGAAGCATCCGTTCCGGAGCACATCCATGCGCTGCCACAGATACAGAGAGAAAATCACGGGAGGCAGAAGATACAGCAGAGGAATCCGCGCAAGCAATCGGTCGCAAAAGAGCAGAAGTACCGTCAGCGCAGGAATACCGAAGCACAGAACGGACGAGTACACCGGAATGGAAAACCCCGTTGTCAGACAGCCGATCGTACCGCCGATGAACAGAAGCAGCAGAATACAGGAAAACAGCGCAGTTTCCAGTGACGCGGGAACAAGAGAGGGTGGTGCCCCAAGGACTGTTACACCGCGGAGATCCTGCGAGGACGGCTCCTCGGATGCGTTACGGCGAAGCTTCATGAACATGCCTCCTTTCGTGAGATTTTTTCAAAAATTATACCGATAATTCGGTATTGTGCGGTTCGTTTCCGGCAGTCACTATGGTGAGAGGTTTTTCATAACCGAGACAGGTACCGATATCGAGATGATACCCGCGGTCGACCGTTTTGTACAGCGTACCAAACGCATGGGACGGCATTGGCTCGGGGACTGCATCGGAGAGCATCCGACGGTAGAAATCGTCCAGACGGGACAGATCATACAGCGTTTCCGTGCATGCTCTGCCGTCTGCGGTCGCCCATCCGACAACGACGGCGCTGACACGGTCACGGACGCACAGCGCACGAAGCATCCAGTCGAGTGCATCGTAAAGGATATCCGCAAGCTCCGGGTCGGAAACACGTTCCAGCGCAATGGCAAGCACGCTGTATGCAGGTTCAACCGACTCACGAACCAGAATGTCGTCGATCTTTGCCGTCAGCTTCCAATGGACAGAGCGAAGTGCGTCACCAGGACGGTAGGTTCGGATTTCGTATTGTTCGGAAGGACGCTGTGTCGGAACGAGCGTGGCTTGGCAGGTATCCCACATCTGCAGCTTTCCGCGCGGCGGCATGGCGTGCGGCAGAACGGTGATGTCGGACAGAAGCGGGTCGCGGCGTGCGCCGTTTTTGACAAGCTGCATGCGGAAGCGGAACAGCCCGAGAAAATCCCACATGTAGGCTGAGCGGATTTCGGTACGGATGACGGCGGTATGCAAAGTCGGAATCGGAACGCGGATACCGCCTGTGGCACGGAGCACGAGACGATTGCGATGCTTTTTATCGCATACGACAATCGGATACGGTGCGAATTTACAGCGGATAGCATGGGATGCGGTATCGGCAGTATGCGAAAGATCGGTCTGGGTGACGGTCAGAAGCAGCGGCAGATAATAGGGACACCCTCGTCCTTTGACCGTGATCTTCAGATCGGCAAGATCCCCGCGGTGAACCTGCATCGGTGCGGAAAAGGACAGCTGTTGGGAAAAATAAGGCCACATCGACAGGAGAAGCGAAAACAGTGGGAGCAGAAGTACCGCATAAAACAGAAATGAGGAAAACCATGCGGTATAGTTGACCGCAAACGCACATAATCCCGCAAGCGTGAGCAGATAGACCGCCCAGCGCAGAAACAATGTCATCATACGCGTGAAGTACCGGAGCCGGATTTTGCAGACGGTACCGTCCTTGCCGCTGTCGGCGTTTTTGCTGCAGAACGGTCAAGAACACTCGGTGCCGGCGTTGCGGCAAGAATTTCGTTTGCGATATCAAAGGCGTTTTTGCCATCGTGCTCGGCCTGCGGCGTCAGAATCAGCCGGTGAAAAACGGTGGTCGAGAAGACGGCGCGGATGTCGGCTGGAATGACATAATCGCGGTCGGACAGATACGCGTGTGCCTTTGCCATCGACATGACACCGAGGGCGGCACGGGGAGATGCGCCGCGCGCAAGGTCGGGCGAGGTTCGTGTGGCACCGATCAGCGCGACTACATATTCCGCCAACTCCCGCGAGGTATAGACTGCGGCACATTCCGCCTGCATGCGTGTCAGCTCCTGTGCCGTCATGATACTGCCCACACGATCGAGCGGACGACCGCCCTGATGGCGCAGGATCATTTCCGCTTCATCCTGTGCGCGCGGATAACCGATGGACAGACGGATCATAAAGCGGTCAATCTGCGAATCGGGCAGACGCTGGGTTCCGGCGGCACCCGTCGGATTTTGTGTTGCGATGACACAGAACGGTTTGGGGAGCGGGTGCGAGATGCCGTCAACGGTGACCTGTCCCTCCTCCATCGCTTCCAGAAGCGCGGATTGGGTACGGCTGGTTGCACGGTTCAGCTCGTCTGCCAAAAACAGATTGCACAGAATCGCACCCTTCTGATATTCCATGCGTCCCGATTCTTTGTCATAAAGAGAGTAGCCGGTGATGTCTGAGGGCAGGATGTCGGGCGTAAACTGGACACGACCGTATTCCAGCCGCATTGCACGGCAGAAGGCGAGTGCCATGGTTGTTTTTCCGACACCGGGAATATCCTCGAGCAGAATATGTCCGCCGGCGAGCAGGGCAAGTGTGACCCACAAAAGCGTGTTGCGCTTGCCGATAACGGCTTTTTCTGTTTCTGCAATGACTGCTTGTAATTTCTGATTCATAATTTGCCTCTTGTTTCAGATACTGACGGATACAAAAAGTCCCGTTATATAATATAGACGACAAAATTCCGATTTTGTTCCATAAAAAATAAAATTTTTCAAAAAATTTTTAGGGAACTGCAAGGATGCCGACGATATGCGGGCAGTACCGTTGCTGTCGGGGGTTGACAGGGCTTAGGAAAGTCCCTCAATGCTGTCACCGGCACCTGCCTTTCTGGCGGCGGTGAACTGTGCCTTGTCGCGCTTGGTGACTGTCTTTATCTCACGTCCCGCAGGGGTACAGACGGTCAGCGTGATCCGTCCGGCATCCTTTTGCGGATGACGCAGAACCCGATTGCCGACAGGCGAGCAGGGAAGACGGGTCAGCGCGAGATACGAAAACTTTTCGTCCTCATAGGGGACATCGCCGCCCTTGAGCGTTTTATGCAGCTTTGACCGTGCCACGCGGCAAGTAAAATGGCACCAGTCGTCAGCATCGAGCGGACAGCCGTCGATCTGAGGGCAGGGCGCACAGACCTGTGCACCGCAGGCGGTCAGCTGACGCTTGGCGGCACGGAGAATGGCGGATCCGACCTTGGTGCCCGGTTCCACCAGCAAAAGCAGCTTTCCGGTGATACTCCATAAAAGCTCCAAAAGGGAAGCGCGCATGTCATCGGTCATTTCGTTTGTCATATAGGACGCGATGACGACATCAAATGTTTTTCCGTCCTGCGAAAGGCGGCGTGCGTAGGCGACGGCATCGGCCTGCTCCCACACAATGTCGCAGTCGGCGGTCAGGTGTTTTCCGACGGAGATCATTTCTCCCTCCCGTTCCACCGCCGTAATGTGAGTTGACGGCAGGTATGACGATACGGCAAGCGAGGCGGTACCCGTTCCCGCACCAAGGTCTAAAACGGTGGAGAGGGATGCGGTATCCTCCTCGGCAAGGGTTTTGAGTGCGCCCTCAAACGATGCACAGACCGCACCGAAGGTGGCGGGCATCCGTGTCGCGGCATACGCAAGCACTTCACAGTTCCGTGTGATAAGACGTGCTCCTGCACCGGATGCTTCTTTGTAGGATACGGTCATTTTTTCAACGGCACAGCGCAGATCTGCCTGCGTGCAGGAGGCTTGAGCAATCAGCGTATCGAGTGCCGCGCGGCAGGAAATCGGTAAATCCATAATATATCTGTGACTTCGTGATCAGAAGTCTGCCTTTCCGAGTGATGAGGCAATACCGCACAATTTTCGGCATATACTTTCACTGTACTGCGGTATTGTCGATAGAAAAAGTATACCATAGAAATCGGGAATCCGCAAGAGGTTGACAGTATTTTATTCACGTGAATTTTCAAATGTGTAAAATTCTCAAATCTACATTGCCGGGCATGCTGCAAATGAACAAGTACCCTCTGGTAAATTTCAGGAATTTTTGTGGTTTTATTGACATTTGATACAAAATCATGTACAATATATATGATACATAGATTAGAAATGGAGGATGACCTATGATTTTGAATAAAAAACGAATCGGTGCGGCGGCACTGCTTTGCACATGTCTGCTCGGAGCGCTTGCATCCTGCGGAGGAGATCAGCCATCCGCTGTGCAGACGGATGCCGTCATCGGCGGTGATACCACAGCACCAGCAGAAACCGTGGTACAGTATGGAGATGCTCTTCCCGAGGAATTGGACTTCGGCGGCAAGGAATTCCGTGCGGCGACCTATAACGGCGGTAATCTGACCAATGCCGACGGTTGGTTCAATTATTTTGAAGTTGAGGAGACCAACGGCGATATTCTCAACGATGCGGCGTTTGCCCGCAATGCAGAGGTGGAAGAACGCCTGAATGTCAAGATCAAATGCTATGAGATCGGTGAATGGGGTCAGGTGCTGAACACAATGCAGAAATCGATCACCGCAGGTGACGATGCTTATGATATCGCAGTGGAAGCCTCTCATGCTTCCTATGTCAATCTGATCTCCGCGAATATGCTGTACGATACCAATGACCTGCAGTATGTCGATCTTTCCAAGCCGTATTATGCCAAGAGCTCTTACGAAACATATGAAATTGACGGCCACCGCTATCTGTTCTCCGGTGCATATACCTATCCGCTGTTCTCCGGCGTTTACTGGCTGTTCAATAAGCAGATGTGGACGGAATACGATCTTCCCGATGTCTACCAGACGGTTCGTGACGGAGCATGGACGTTTGATACCGCATTTTCTTATCTGAAGGGAACATACCGCGATGTCAATGGTGACTCTAAGGCAGACATCGGAGACAGATACGGATTTTCCACAGGTCCTGCGATGCTCAACTATATGTATCTCGGCATGGGCATGAAGGGTGTCATTCTCGGCGAGAACGGTTTCACCTATGACTATGAGGAGGAACGCGCGGCGGATGTCGTGAACAAGATCATAGAATGGCGGAATACCGCAGAAGCCTATTACGACAGCAGCAAGCAGTGGGACAATTTCTTCTCCGGCAATTCTCTGATGCTGCTTTACGGCTCCAGTCTGTCCAAGCTGCGCAATCTGGAATTTGATTTCGGCTTTGTTCCGATGCCGAAGTATGACGAAAAACAGGAAAATTATGAGTCGTATATGTGCGGCGGTCTGGTCTGTATTCCGACGACTATTTCCGATCCCGACTGTGTCGGTGCGACGATTGAAGCGCTGTTCTCCGCGTCCGAACGCTATCTGGAACCGGCATATCTGGAAAAATTCGTGGAAAACAAGGTCCTGCGCGATGAAGGCTCCGTTGAAATGTATCGTCTGATGCTGGAAACCGCATCGTATGACTTTACCCGTTATATCAGCCCGAACGCGAGTGTGCAGAACTTCGGTCTGATCGGTACGCTGGTCACCAAGAAGTCGACCGATATCGCATCCGCATGGGCAAAGGTCGAATCCAAGGTCAAGAAGGATTTCGATGCGTTCTATGATGAATTTGTCGCAAATTCGCAGAATTGACGGATGAAACCCTGCAATCACTGATCGGTGAATAAAAAACGGTTCTGTTTCACACGGCGGGTGATACCCGATCGTATGTGGGAGCAGAACCGTTTTTGTTTATGCATACCTTCCGATGATATAGGATGATTGTATCCATAGAATTCGGTTCGGGCGCACAAGGCTGCAGAGGGTATTTTGACCAAGATTCGATTCGGAAATGTACATACATTATATATATTTTGAGATTTTTGAAAAAAACCAAAAAAACCCTTGACCAAACGGCGCTTGCGTAGTATAATCATTATGGCGGAAAATGTTGCTTGTGAAAACAATGTTTTTCAAAATCCGAACGGAAATTATTTTAATTATTTAATATCATCGGAAAGGAAGGTCATGCTTTATGATGAAACTCGGCATCATTTGCAGCAATCCGACGAAGGACGCCGTCGCTTATGTCAAGGGACTCGGTCTGTCTTGTGTGGAAATCTGCAACAACAACAATGAAGAAACGCTGCGCACACACGACAACATGGCAGATTACATTGCCAATGTCCGCGAAGCAGATCTGTTCTTCAGCTCTGTCGGCCGCTGGAACTCCAACATGAACGCAGGTGGTCATGTCAACGAGGAAGAATTTGCAATTGTCTCCAAGACGCTGGAGGATGCCATTGCGGCAGAAGCTCCGACATTTGTCTGCGGATGCAATTACGACGATTCCGTTTCTCTGTACCGCAACTACTCTGCGGCAATCGAAATTTTCGGTCGTCTCGCAGAAAAAGCCAAGGGTACCAACACCTCCGTCGCCATCTACAACTGCGACTGGAACAACTTCGTCCATGATATCGAAACCTGGAAGGTCATCCTCGGTGAGCTTCCCGATGTCAAGATCAAGTATGACGCTTCTCATTCCTATCACGCAGGTCGTGATTATATGCACGAAATCGCCGATTGGGGCGATCGCTTCTCCCATGTCCACGTCAAGGGTGCCGTTGTCAACCGCGGAAGATATGTTGACGATCCGCCCGCAGGCATGGATGATCTGAAGTGGGGCTCCATCTTCGCCGCTCTGTACGCACGCGGCTACGATGGATGCCTTTCCATCGAACCGCACTCCGCCGCTTGGATGCCCAATGAAGAGCGCGGCAAGGCAGGTATCCGCTACACCATCGATTACATTTCCAAGTTCATTATGTAATCTCCCAAGCACCGTATCAAATAATTCGTACAAACGAATTTTTAGATATAAAATTTTATAATAAGGATGTGAATTCATGATTCCCGCAATCGCAAATGCCGCTGTCAACAACGGTTTTGTCGTCGCAATGGGTATCGGTACCGTTTTCGTTGGTCTGATCTGCATTATTCTGCTCATGAAGCTGATGTCCATGCTCGC
>JAZTZC010000121.1:0-1814 GCA_045637265.1 Eubacteriales bacterium
CCGGGTCAATTTCCCCGGCAATCCCCCGTTCTGCTCGCAGATGAGCATTCCTGTAACCCATGTTCTGCGCCGTGGGGAAGACGGTTATTACCTCCATGCATCGCCCATCAAGGAAGCAAAGAAGCTGCGCGGCACGGCGTATGCGCTTGATGAAACCGCGGACGGCTATACGGCGACACTGTTTGATACCGCCAATGAGCTTTCTCTGACCGTTCCGGCAAACGGCGGCGAAATTTTCCTGACACTGCTCGGCTTTACGCTGGTGATTGACCGCGAAAAGATGGAAGCACGGCTTGGACATCAGGTCATACCGCTCGGAGCAGTGGACGGTCACATCAAGCTGCGTATGTACACCGATACCTGTTCGCTTGAGGTGTTCACCGAGGCGTATTATGCATGCTTTGCTGTGACCGCCGATGAGAATCTCTCTGTGATGACATTGTCCGGAGAGACGGATGCCGATCTTTATGTCTGGCCGATGGCGCACATTGTCGGATGATTTGTCTGACGGCGAAATGTGAAAATTCTGTATGTTTTTCATCAATCCCGTATAGGATGAAAAATTTTTTCAAAAAATATAAGAAATCTTGCGCTTGGGTATTGACAAAAACAAAAAATCTGATACAATAATAATAAACACCGGGGCTGTTGTCTCAATGACCGCGCCCGGATAAACTTGGAGGTGAAAACAATGGCTTATATCATTACCGATGATTGCATCGCTTGCGGTTCCTGCGAAAGCGAATGCCCGACCAATGCAATTGCTGAAGAAGATGGCAAGTTCGTCATCAACGCTGATGAATGCATCGACTGCGGTACCTGCGCAGGCGTTTGCCCCGTCGAGGCTCCGAAGCCCGAGTAATTCGTCAACAACCGAAACGATGGCTGCTGTGCTGTGCGTACAGCGGCCATTTTTCATCCGTGTGATTGCCATTGATCTCAATCATCATACATGACGCAGGAAATAGAGATTCAGAAAAAGATATTGAGAGGGTTATGTATGAGCGAAATTTTTGGATACGGATTTGATGTATGGATGTTTACCGTTGGCGTGGAAGACGGTACGGTACTTCGGTCGGCGGACGGTATGCTGATCGCGGAGCCTGTTTTTGATCGACTGCAGAATGACCGCGGTCTGATCTGCGACGGCGGCGGTGTGTGTTATGACATTACGACCGCGGCGCGGGAATTCGGCGGCGTGCTGTTTCTGCGGCAGACAGAAAAACGACAGGACTGCCCCTTTGCCTATCCGTGGATGGAAGAGGAAGAGATCGCCGACCTGCGTCCGATGATCTTTGACGCGGAGTATGCCTGCGCGTTTGAGGAACTTCTTTGCCGCATCATGGAGACATCCCCGGTCGGAAAGGTTTATGTGCAGATCCGCTGTCAGGGGTTGGAGCAATCGAATCTCTGCGGCACATGGACACCGTCGCGGTTTATGGAGCGCATTGTACGTGCAGGACATCTGTGGGGCAATATGACCTATGTTCTTGCAAAAAACACGGATGAGCCGCAGGATACCATCTTAAATCAATTGCTGAAATAAAGGAGGAGGCGCAGCTGTGAGCGATCATAACGAAAAAACCGAACAGATCAACGAGCAGCTGTCGCTGACCTCAATGAAAGAAGGCTTGACCTTTGGTACGGATGCCTATCTGTTGTCCGCCTACGTGCGGCGCAGGACACGCGGGCGTGCGGTGGACCTTGGGTCGGGCACCGGTGTGATCGCGCTTCTCTGTGCGCAGAGAGGGACGTATGCACACATTCACGCGGTGGAACTGCAGCCGGACTTCTGCGATCTGATCACGCGCAAC
>JAZTZC010000122.1:0-2957 GCA_045637265.1 Eubacteriales bacterium
GTGATACTGCCGGAGGGCGAGCACACAAAGACGGCACCGATCAGAGGGGATGCGGCACCTTCCGGGCTGTCTCCGTACAGCGGGAGTGCGCTGACCAGATACGGAACACGGAGAAGTCCGAGGTCAGTCAGCTCCGTCAGCGGTTCTGTCAGCGTTTGCAGATGTACCGCCTCCATCGTATCCGCCGGGATCTGTCCCGATACATACTGCTCATTGCCGACATCGGTGACCAGAATCGCACCGGAATCATCGGTAATCAGTACCATCATCTGCTCTTCATTGACCGATAACAGCTCCAGCGACCCGCGCAGCATATCGCGGTGCAGATAAACATACTGCGAAAAGGAGCCGGAATAGCTTTCACGGTAGCTTTCCCCGAGAAAATCGGAGACCGCCTCAGCCCCGTCCTCAACCGCACCGCGCTTGGCATCGGCGGAATAGGTGGTCAGCATCGATGCAATGACACCCGCCAGCACAAGAAAGCTGATGGTTGTGATGAGCAGAAACGCAAGCAGATATTTAGAAAATACGCTTTTCAGCATAGGAATTACTGGAGAAGCTCGAACTTATAGCCGACGCCCCAAACGGTCTTGAGCACCCACTTGTCGGAGACATCTTCCAGTTTTTCTCTCAGACGCTTGACATGAACGTCAACCGTTCTGGAGTCGCCGAGATAGTCAAACCCCCAGACCTTGTCAAGCAGCTGATCGCGCGTGAAGACACGGTTGTAGTTGGATGCGAGGAAGTAAAGAAGCTCCAGCTCCTTGGGCGGAATATCGACAGACTTGCCCTTGATCTTCAGTTCATACTTCAGACGGGAAATCTCAATGTTGTCAAACTTGACCGTTTCGTCGTCCACCGTGGTTTCATGGGTTGCACAGCGGCGAAGCATCGCCTTGACACGGACGGAAAGCTCCTTCATTTCGAGCGGTTTGACCATGAAGTCATCCGCACCCAGCTCAAAGCCGAGAACCTTATCGAAGACCTCACCCTTTGCCGTGACCATGATGATCGGCTTGGTGGAGATTTCGCGGATCTCGCGGCAGACCTGCCAGCCGTCCTTGCGGGGAAGCATGATGTCAAGCAGGACAAGGTCCGGCTCATACATCTTGAAATAAGCGACACCTTCCGCACCGTCGTTTGCGGTCTTGACCTCGTAGCCTTCGTTTTCCAGATAGACACGCAGCATCTCGCAGATGTTGGTATCGTCGTCGATGACAAGAATCTTTGTAGACATGATTTGTACCTCCTGATGATATATGGTGATCCGGCTTGTTAAATTGTTAACTTTGTCGGATTTTTATCTATGTTCATAATTATACCGCCCTACCATGTCCGCGTCATGAAGTAAATGTGAATTTTTCTTGAAGTCGCGGAAAATTCTGCTAATTTTCGGTATGTTCTCCCTCTCCGCGACGAAATGCGCGCGGTGTCATACCCTTTTCTGCCTTGAAGGTTTTGATAAAATACGACAGATCGTTGAACCCGCAGGAGTAGGCGATTTCCGTGACCGACAGATCGGTTCCGAGCAGCTTGCGGCAGGCACGCTCAATGCGGTAGGCATTGACATAGGCAAACGGCGTTTTATCGGTCATCTGCTTGAAGAACGTACAGAAATACTGCGGTGACATGTCTGCCGCCGCCGCCATTTCCTCCAATGTGATCGGTCGGTCATGTGCGCCGCGGATAAACGACAGCACATGCTTTAATTTCTGCACACTTTTTCGGTCATACGCATCCTGACTGCGAATGGACAGCGATTCCGTATAGGCATGATGCCCGCAGATCCAACCGAGCATACGGTAAAACCCGCCGATCACGGCATACTGCGCCGCCTCATCGTCCTCCCGCAGAGACAGAAAGATGCCGTCGGTCATGTTGCGCAGTGCGTCATACCGCGTATCCTCCCGCGGAAAATAGTCCTGAATCAGCAGGGTGTGACCAAGCACGCCGTCCAGAAAATCGCTCTGCGGCATCGATAAAAACTGCGGCGTGTAAACTATACATTCATATACACAGTCCTCGGGAACCGCGCCGTGCACGACCTCGCCGTTGACATAGAGAAGATCGCCTGCTCTCGCTGAGATCGGACGGTTGTTCAGCGTGATGTACAGATTTCCTTCCAGTACGCGGATGATCTCATGCTCTGTGTGCCAATGATGCTGCATTTCGTATTTGGGATGGGTATGATCAATCCGATAAAGACCAAACGGAAAGGATGCCGTTCCGTGCTGTTTCAGCTCATTATAGCTCATTTTCGATACCTCCGCAAGGAAATCTTAATATCGTTATACTTTCTCCTATTATAACACAAGTATTTTCGTATTTTCAAGTATATAATGATATTAGTCAAAATAAATTTTCATTTCAGAAAGGAAAACACGATTATGGCAATCAAAAGATATGCAGGCGAATACCCTGTTATCGGCATCCGTCCCATCGTTGACGGCCGCCGCGGACCGATGATGCTGCGTGAATCCCTCGAACCCCAGGTTTGGGCAATGGCAAACGCGGCAAAGAAACTCTTTGAGGAAAACCTCTGCTACTCCAACGGTGACCCCGTCAAGGTCATCCTCGCCGATACCTGTATCGGACGTGTTCCGGAAGCAGCGGCTTGCGCTGACAAGTTCAAGAAGGCAGGCGTTGACATCACGCTGTCCGTCACGCCCTGCTGGTGCTACGGCTCCGAAACGATGGATATGGATCCCATGACCATCAAGGGTGTCTGGGGCTTCAACGGTACCGAACGTCCCGGTGCGGTCTATCTGGCAGCAGTTCTCGCAGGTCACGCACAGAAAGGTCTGCCGGCATTCGGTATCTACGGTCATGAGGTTCAGGACCGTGACCAGGTTACAGAGATTCCCGATGACGTAAAGGAAAAGCTCCTCCGCTTCGGCCGTGCCGCTGTTGCTGTAGCTACAATGCGCGGTAAGTCTTACCTCCAGATCGGTTCTCAG
>JAZTZC010000123.1:0-11325 GCA_045637265.1 Eubacteriales bacterium
AACAGCAAAGAAGCTCTACCGCTCGACCAACCGCTTCTTCTTCTGGATGGATGATGCAAAGGGCGGCGGATGCCATTGTGAGAACTGCAGAAAGCTCTCTCCGTCCGACCAGCAGCTGTACGTTGCAAACCGCGTGCTTGCCGAAATCAAAAAAGAGATCCCCGATGCGACCTTTGCGTACCTCGGCTATGTAGACTGCCTCGTTCCGCCGACAACCGTCAAGCCTGCCGACGGTATTTTCCTGGAATATGCACCGATCGAACGCGACTTCCACAAGCCGATCTGCTCCCAGGATGCGGAAAAGAACCGTATGCAGAACGAGCATCTCGCCGCGCTTCTGAAGCTGTTCGGCACGAAAACGGCAAAGGTTCTCGACTATTGGCTGGACAACTCCCTCTACTCCGGCTGGACCAAACCGCCCAAGCCCTTCACCGAGGACAAGGATGTCGTCAAGGCAGACATTGCGTATTACAAAAACCTCGGCTTCACCGATATGTCCACGTTCGCGTGCTATCTGGGTCCGGACTACATCGAACTGCACGGAGACCCCGATATCACAGGCTTTGCGGCTGAACTGCGCGCGCTGATGGCGTGAGAGAACGATCCTTTCACCATGAACGCGCATGACAACACCAAATACCGCCCCATCGAGCTGGTACACGATTTTCATTTCATTCCCTGCTGTTTTCCGCAGGATATCCCTCTGCCGCCGCCCAAAGAGCGTCTTTTGCGGCTGAAGCGGCTCGGTTACGGCGGTGTCGCGGTATCACCGTCCTATGACGCATATCTGACAGAGGAAAGCATGCAGGAAACGCTGGAGCTGATCCGCTATGCAGGTGAGCTCGGACTTCGCGTCTGGATTTACGACGAAAAGTTTTATCCCAGCGGCAGTGCGGGAGGTACGATTCCCCACGAGCACCCGACATTGGAAGCAAAGGCGCTTGCCATGCTTTGCTGTGAGCCGGACGAATTGGGGCTCATCTGTCTGAACAGTCCGCACGGCTACAGCAGTGTACTCGCGGCATATCTCTGTGAGCTTGACGAAAACGGCAGCCCGTTGTTTGATACGCTGATGGATGTCAGCGACAGCAAAACCTTCGGCGGCGGCATTTTATACGACTGCAAGGGAAAACGCAATCTGCGTCTGTATGCGTTCTTCGGTAAATCCGCCTTCGAATTCTGCGCCACATCCCACGCCACGCGCGGTATCCGCCGTTATATCGATACGCTCAACCGCGCCGCCACCGAAGCATTTCTTCAAAAAACATACGGAGGGTACGGAGATGCGGCAGACCTCGGTACCGTCATCGAAGCGGTTTTCACGGATGAGCCGGAAATTCCGGGACTTTGCCGTGAGAACTATCGGCGCGATTACCGTGATTTCGTCGTACAGCAGCAAACCGAGGTGTTCCGTCTCTACGACCTGCCCGACCCCGATATCACGTTTTCTCCGTACATTCCCTGGAGTGAGGCATTGCCGGCGCAGTTCCAAAAACAGCACGGCTATGACCTGATGCCCGCGCTTCCGCTTCTGTTCGCCGATGACACAGAACGCGGCAAAGCCGTGCGCGCAGACTTTTGGGAGACGCTGTCTTCCATGTTCCGTGAAAGTTACGGGGAGACGTATGCCGCGTTCTGCCGTCGTGCGGGAACGGCTTACAGCGGTCATTTTCTCTATGAAGAAACTTTTTCCATTCATCCGTATATGCACGGAGACATTCTGGAGCAGCTCGGCACCATGGATATTCCCGGCTGTGATATGCTGTATGCGTCGCCGAAGAAAATCTTCGAGTTCGCCGCAGCCATCAAATTTGCCGCCTCTGCCGCCCAGCTGTACGGAAAAACGGACGTCATGATCGAAGCCTCCAATATCTGCCGCGACATCTTCCCGATCACGAAATCCGCCCTGATGCTTGCGACAGCGCTGGAAACGGCACTCGGCGTAACCAGATTCACATCGTATTACACGGAATTCTGTATGGCAGAAGACGATGTGCGTGCGTGCTGTGATTTTACGGAGCGTCTGCTTTCGTCGCTTGACGACATGGAACCGATCAGATCGGTTTACGTTTACGTTCCCAATCGGAAGTATCGCGAGGAATGCTATCCGTCGGATTCTGTCTCAAAGAAAAAGCCGATGTCCGATGCTCTGCGCCGTACCGATGATTTTCTGAACCACTGCACCGAGGTACTGTGCCGCGCCGGCATCGACTTCGATTTCGTCAGTGACACCGTACTGGAACACGGAACGCTGCCGCAGGATGGCATGAACCGCATCCTGATCGTTCCGCCATATGCCGATGCACCGAAGACGGATGCCTTTGACCGCATCATCGAACACTGCGAACTCGGTGATGTGACGGCGATCCTCCGCGACCTGCACTGCATGGCAGCCGAACCGCTGTCGAACGGCGAGCTGGTTGCCCTCCATAAACACAGCCAAACCGCAGAAGCGTTTCTGCTGGTCAATACGGCAGATACCCCGTATTGCGGCAGTATCCGTTTCCGCACGGTATCCGCATGGAACACCGTACAGATTTATAACCCGTACGACGATACGGCAGATAGCCCCGATTCCATCACGTCTGCAATCACCATTCCCGCCGGAGAATGCAGAATCGTGCGGTTTGCACAGTAAAGCCGCGTACACAACGGAAGCAACAACGCAATACCAATGGACTGCCGCATGTAGCCCTCAAAAAAACGAACCGTTCTTTACCGAAAAGGTATGGAACGGTTCTCTGTTTTCGATGACATTTTATCCCATCTGCTCCCGCAAAAACGCAAAAATCTTCTTCTCTGTCCTTGATATCTTGACCTGTGACAGTCCGAGAATCGCGGCAGTCTGCTGCTGGGAAAGCGACTTTTCATACCGCAGACGCAGAATCATGCGGTCACGCTCACAAAGCTTCTCGACGGCGGCAGACAGGGTCATGCGGTCGGTCAGACGCTCAATGGCATCGTCCTCATCGGCAAGCACGGTTTCCAGGGAAAAGCCCTCCTCATCGCCCTCACCGCCGAGCGGCTCCGACAGCGATGCAACAGGTCCCGCCGCATCCATCAGATAGACGAGCATCCCCTCGTCCTCACCCGATGCCGCCGCAAGTTCGCTGACCGTAGGCTCACGCCCCTCGCGCTGATAGAACGCTTCCTTTGCCTGCCAGACGAGATATCCGCGCCGTTTGACATCGCGTGAAACCTTGACCATCCCGTCATCGCGCAGACAACGGCGAATCTCACCGACGATCAGCGGCACGGCATAGGTCGAAAACGTCGTTTCGTACGAGAAATCAAAACTCCGCACCGCCTTGATCATGCCGATCGTCCCGATCTGATAAAGATCCTCCATTTCAATGCCGCTGTGATGGCGAATGCGGTCGGTGTATCGCTTTGCCACCGCGCGGACAAGCCCGAAGTTGCCGTCGACGATCCGCGCAAGAACCTCCTCCCGCACCCGTGCATCGTCCGTGCCGTGATACTGCCGCAGAAGCGTGAGATTGTCATCCTTGATGGTGGACTCCGCCGCGCTTCCCGTCACGCAATGTCCTCCTGTTCGTTTGTCTCTTTGCCGATATCCGGGGAATCCGAGACACTAACCGATGCCGCATCCTCCGTTTTCCCGACAGCGGCGGATGCCTTGATCGGCGGCGCAAACTTCTTTCGCAGCTCGACCGTTGTTCCCTTCCCGTGTGCGCTCTTGACACGGACGGTGTCCATGAAGCTCTGCATGATCGCAAACCCCATGCCGCTCCGCTCGCCCGTTTCATCGGTGGTGTAGAGCGGTTCCATCGCGCGTCGGATGTCGGTGATGCCGCATCCACGGTCACGGATGATGATTTTCACCGAGCGGTCATCATACAAAGTCGTCAGAATGTAGACGGTATTGCGGCTGTGATCAAACGTATCGCCCGCGCCATCGACCGTATCCGCGGCAGTATCCGATTCTCCCGTGTCCCGGTAGGCGTGTACCACGGCATTCGTCACCGCCTCGGAGATGGCACAGCGCACGTCTGCAAGCTCCTCGACCGTCACGTCCATCTGCGCAATCATAGCACAGATCATCGCACGCGACAGCCGTTCATTTTCGGAGATCGCGCGGAACTCGGTTTTCATTTGGTTGATGATGTGTTTTCGTATCGATTTCGCCATGATTATCCCTCATTTCCTTTTGTATCCTTCCCATTCCCGCGGTAGACCTTTTCCACGGACAGCTTCTTGTCCATGCCCGACATTTCGAGCAAACGCACAATGCGCGGCGGCGGATCGATCAGTCGGAACGTACAGCCGAGCGTGCGGCACAGCTCGTACCGTCCCATGAAAAACCCAAGTCCCGCCGAGTCCATAAACTCCACGCCATCCAGCTTCATGAGCACAAGCTTTGGGCGGTAATAGTAAATTTCGCGGTCAACATTCTGCCGCAGTCCCGCCGCACCGTGATGATCGATGTCCCCGGCAATGGACAACGTCAGCACTCCCGACGTATATTCCGATGTGACCATCCCCGTGGAAATTCTCTCCTCTCCGATTGTCTGCATACAAAGCACCTCCTGTTTTTTTCGTAGTATCAGTATACCACAATCGGTGCGCGAAAACGGGCGGAATTTGACAGCGGAACAAAAAATTGTAAAAAAGAACCTTGCCGGTTCTCTGGAATATGTGCCAAAACGAATGTAGGGACAGGCGTCCCCGACTGTCCCATATGATTTTGTATGCAAAAAAAGAAAGAGCAGCGTGAGCTGCTCTTTCTTCAATCACAAGGACTGTATTCAATGTTTCATTGAATTAGGGAAGGATAACGACCTTACCGCCGTTGATGAAGCCAAATACAGAAGTCTTGTCTGCATAGCTAAATTCAGTATCAGCGACAAAGTTGCCATTATCATCGAGTTTCCAGATAGTAACATTGTCCAGACCGAAGGTGACCTTGTTTGCATCATCAGACTTGTGCTCGAGAGACTTAACATTACCGTCATCGTCGCAGAGCAGGTAAGAGTTGTATGCAACAACAGATTCAACCTGACCAAGAACAGTGTTAACAGTAATTGCATGGCTACCAATCCACTTGGTATCGTTGGTAACGATCTTACCATCCTTAACAACTGCGTAATCGCCAGCTTCTGCACCAGTACCGGTAACTTCAACAGCTGCGCCGGTGAAGATATCGAGTGCCTTATAGGTGTTGTAGTCGAGGGATGCGCTTTCTTCAGCAGTGATCTTAACGATGGTTTCGCCTTCTGCAAGACCAGCAACAGTCTTCGCGACTGCAACAGTCTTTGCGCCAGTGATATAAACCAGAGCGACCTTCTGCTCAACTGCATTGGTTACAGCAGCGTTATCTGCATCACGAACAGCATAAACGAGATTTTCGTTAGCTACGATGGTGCCATTTGCAGAAACAACATAAGTATCTGCGTAGTAGTTGTAAGCCTTGCTGGTATCAGCATTTGCTTCAGAAACTACAACATAAGAGTCAGCCAGTCTATAAACAGCAGTGTCACCCTTCTTGATGTAGGAACCGCTGATAGCAACAGCTGCGTTAGTTGCTTCGGTTGCAGGAACTGTCTTTGCAGACTTACCAACGAGGTATGCACCTGCAGAGGTGATCTTGAAGGTATAATAAATGTTGTCTTCGATAACAACCTTGCCTTCAATCGTGCCGTCGTCCTTCTTGTTGGTACCGAGAGCAACTGCTACGAATGCCTTATCAGCATCGTCGACCTTGCCGTCCTTATTGTAGTCGATTGCATTGTCCTTATCATCGAGATAAGCATTTCTTGCAACGAGCTTACCATTGTCGATACCGGCAACCTTGAGGGTAACAGCTTCAAACTTGGCGCCATAGTAGTAACCGGAGATAACTGCCTTACCGTCTTCGATGACAACCTTGTCAACAAGGATATCCTTCTCAACCATACCGGATTCGATGCCAGTATCAGCAGATGCAACAGTTACATATTCGCCACCGATAGTGTAGATGGAAACATTCTGACCGAGCGTCCAGTTCGGAACAGCAACATAAGCATTAACATAGGTGTAAGCCTTGCCAATGGTAACGTAACCATTTTCGCCAGTCTTGATGTTGGAAACAACACCCGTAACCTTTTCAGCAACTTCGAGAACATTGATGGTGTTGCCTTCAACATAAACGAGAACAGGAACTTCGTTCCAAGTCGGTTCGGAGATAGCACCAACAACAGTAGCAGGAGTGCATACTACAGTTGCGAGATCGCCAAAGTAATCAACCTTGGTTTCCCAAACCTTTGCAGTGTCAGCCTTACCGTCATGGTCAACTTCAGAACCCTTGGTAAGAACTGCAACATTGTAAACATCAACAAGCAGACGATCATACTTACCGTCATCATTGTCGTCGAGAGCAATTGCCTTGTAGAATTCAGGAAGAGCCTTGTTTGCTTCAATGCCTTCGGCAACGATGGAGTTAACAACAGCAGTTCCGGAACCGAGACCGTCCTTCTTGTCTTCTTCAGAACCAGCGGTTACAGCGAGAGTGTATTCAACACCGTCGATGGTGACCTTTTCAGTAGGCTTGTTGTCCTTCATGACGTTTGCGAGAACGCCATCATTGTAATCAAAGACCTTGGATGCAGAAGTAATATCAACGCTGTAAATAACGTTTGCCTTATCTGCATAAGTGATAGTTACATTGTGGTCAATGTAATCAGCAGCAGTACCTTCAAAGCCAGCTGCAGCAAGCTTTGCATTGAATGCAGCCAGGTTTGCAGTGGTCTTGTCAGAGAACGTAACAACATCAGAAACAGATGCGATCTGCTTGTATGCAACCTTCAGATCAAATGCATCCTTGAAGGGGAATACGCCTTCAGCTTTCTCGTAGTTAAGAACGTTGTAAGCGATCTGCGCCATAGTGGCTCTGGAGCAAGCAGCATCGTAGTCCCAAACATTGAGACCCTTATCGAATTCATACTTGCCCGCAGTTGCAATCCAGTGAGCAGCCCAATATGCAGGGGTGTTGTCTTTGGAGAGCGTTGCAACTTCAGACTGGAGACCAGCAACCTTAACAGCGATGGTCAGAGCCTGAGCGAGAGTGAGAGTGCCATTGGGGTTGAACTTGCCGTCGCCAACGCCGTCCATAATGCCGCGCTGGGAGACGTAGTTGATGTATGCAAAGCTCCAAGCCGCATCGACATCAACAAAAGAGGTGGTAGCTGCAGTCCAGTCAAACTTCTGACCGTCTGCACCTGCGTAAAGCTTTGCTGCGATAACAGCAGCTTCAGCTCTGGTCAGCGTGCCTTCCGGACGGAAGTTTTCGCCGTCACCCTTAATGACACCAAGGTCAGAAAGGACAGCAACTGCATCTGCATAACCGGTAGCATCGATTGCTGCCTGGTCAGCATACGCAGAAACGCTGACTGCACATGCGCTTACCATAAGCATAGCAAGCACGAGTGCGAGAAACTTCTTGAAATTTCTCATGTTTGGATTCCTCCTGTATAAAATTTTTGGTCAGGGGACAATGCTATAAACACGTTGTCCTCTGCGGTTATTATGATACAATAAAATCGGAAATTTTGCAAGAGTTTTCTTTTAACTGTAACAGGTCTGTAACATTTCGGCGCGGTTTGTTACAGCACATACGATTCAATTTCAAACATTTTCCGCCCAAATGATCGCTGTATTCTGTAAATTCCCCTTTTATGAGGAAAAATGTTTCGTTTTTCTTTTTTGCGAACGCGCAATCAGTAACAAAATAGTAACACACCCAATTCGTTAACAATTTGTAAAAGCAGGCGGGATCATGGAACTTTCGCCTTTTACAAGCGTCTATATATTGTGACAATTAAGGAAACCATCAAAAACGCAAAACAAGAAAGGAAAACTACACGCCATGAAAAATCCAAACGGGTACGGAACCGTCACAAAGCTCTCCGGCAAGCGCCGCAGACCGTATATCATCAAGGAAGGCATGACAGGAAAGCAAAAGATCATCGGTTATGCCGCGACGCGCGAGGAAGGCATGATCCTGCTCGCAAAGTACAATCGCTGCCCCTGGAACCTCGATATGGGACAGATCACACTCGGGGAGCTTTACTCGATGTGGATCAATATGCGTGCCGATAAATTCAGTCAGTCAACACGGTATGCCATGCATGCAGCATATCGTCACTGTACGCAGCTTCATAAGTCCTGTTATCGGCAGATCAAGCCGTTTCATATGCAATCCTGCATTGACGGATGCGGCAGGAGCTACGCAACACAGGGAGCAATCCGCAATCTGTTCCGCCATCTTGACCGCTTTGCCAGAGAGCTTGACATCATCGAACGCTCCGCCTCCGATCTTCTGACCGTCGCGCCAACACCGCAAACAACAAAGTCGGTATTTACCGATGCGGAACTGGAACGGATTCACCGACATGCGAATCTTCCGTGGGCGGATTCTCTCCTCTTCCTTTTATATACAGGCTTTCGTATTTCGGAAATGCTTGATCTGCGCCGGGAAAACGTCGATCTGTGTCTCGGAACGATGACCGGCGGCACCAAAACCGATGCCGGACGCAACCGCGTGGTTCCGATTCATCCGCAGATTGCAGGCATTGTCCGAAAGCGTTACGATGCAAGCGAGAGCGGATGGCTTTTTGAATATAACGGAAGAAAGCTGAGTCAGACGCAGTACCGACGCTTCTGGACCGCGCTGATGGAGACGCTTTCCATGTCTCATACACCGCATGAATGTCGTCACACCTTCCGTTCCCGGCTCGACTCTGCCGGCGCAAACAAGGTCTGCATCGACCGCCTGATGGGGCATGTCTCACAGGGGACGGGTGAGCGTGTCTACACACACAAGACAATCGAAGAACTCAAATCGAACCTCGCGTTAATATCAAATTGATAACAAAGTTCAGAAATACTCCAATAAAATCGTGCTTTTTCCTGTTTGGTTCTTATTGTATCATAAATACGCGAAAAAGACAAGCAACGCCTTGTGTTTTTCCGAACAAAAATTTTATACAGGAGGAATCCAAACATGAGAAATTTCAAGAAGTTTCTCGCACTCGTGCTTGCTATGCTTATGGTAAGCGCATGTGCAGTCAGCGTTTCTGCAGCTTATGCTGACCAGGCAGCGATCAATGCTACCGGTTATGCAAAGGCTGTCAGCATTCTGTCTGATCTCGGGGTTTTCGCTGGTAAGGGCGACAATACCTTTGATCCGAATGGCACGCTGACCAGAGCTGAAGCTGCGGTTATCGCATCCAAGCTCGATACCGGTGCTGCCGGTCAGAAGATCGACTGGACTTCCAGCACCTGCTCTTTTGCAGACGTTGACGCTGCATGGAGCTACGCGTACATCAACTACGCATCCCAGCACGGCATCATGGACGGTGTCGGCGGCAATAAGTTCAACCCCAACGGCACGCTGACTGTTGCTGAAGCAATCGTTCTCGCTGTTAAGGCTGCAGGCCTTCGCGCTGACGTTGCAAAGCTGGACGAAATCAGCAAGCCCTCTTTCTGGGCAACCAACTGGATCGCAGTTGCCGGCGGCGCAAATGAAGACAAGATCGACCTGACTGCAAATGTCACTGTCTTCGATTACACCGCTCCCTGCTCCAGAGCAATGATGGCTCAGATCGCATTCAACATCTTCAATGAAGTCAAGGATATCAAAGATGGCTTCAACATGGTAGAAGTTTCCGCTCTCGTTAAGAATGTCGGCGATACCAAGGTTGAAATCTTCGCTACCTTTGAAGATGGCACAACCAAGACCCTGACGGTTGACCGTGCAGCATTCGAAGCTGCTATGGCGGCTTCCGGCACCGAAGGCAATGCAGAAACCGTTAAGGGCGCAACCATCACCATGACCTACTCCAAGGACAACGGTGCTGTTTACGGCGTCTCCCTCAACTCTGCAACCCTCGCATTCGACTATGCAGATGGCAAGCTCGCAAATGTCAAGGAAAACAACGCAAACACTGTTTACGTTACCCTCGACGGTCAGAAGTACATCGTTGCTGATAAGAACGAAGTCAATGACGGCGTTATCGGTGCTACCTCTGTTGTCAAGGCAATCTCCATCAACAAGATTCTGAACACCAAGGAACTTGTCATTATCACTGATGATGAAGGCAAGGAAACCGACAGATACTACACCGCTGCAAAGACCGAAGATGCTCTGGATCCCATGGAATCCATTCCCGCATACTACGATGCAGTTGCTTATGATGACAACTCTGACGGCTACTATGACCGTGTTGATCTCGTTATCTACAATGTTGGTACTCTCAAGGCTAACACCAAGGATGCGAAGACCATTGACAATGTCAAGTACACCTTCGACACCATCTACGATCTCGCAGGTAATGTTGCGTTCACCAACTTTGCAGGCGATAACACGAAGGTTCGTGCAATCAACTATGTTGGCGAAAGCTTCGAATACGGCGAAGTTCCGGTTCTCTACAATGTTACCTACAACGAAGGCACCAAGAAGTGGGATGTTGACATCCTCGAGGTTGCTGAACTCGTTACCGGTAAGCTGACCGCTATCTCCGGTGCATCTTCCTACGTCACTGTTGACGGCACGAAGTACAGCTTCGCAGCAGAAAAGGTTACTCCCGACAACTGGACTCTGAACCAGACTGTCTCCATGTACACCATCGGTGGCAAGTATGTCAAGTTCACCGGCGCATCCAAGACTACCAAGACCGTTATCGTCAACAATGTTACCGTCAATGAAAACGGTGCAGCTGTTGTTACCGGTTACGATGTCACCAACGGCTACGCAGACGTTGAACTGACTGTTGTCGGTGCATATGAAGGTTCTCTCCTCAAGGCAAAGACCGCTCACGAACTCAAGAACGAAGTCAATAACAAGACTTATGCAGGCAAGGTTGCTCTCGGTACTTACAATGCAAATACCGCTGCATGGACTGATTTCGTAACCTTCGAAGAAGGCGGCTACTATGACTTCTACGTCACCGCTGACGGCGTTTACGCAGTTTCCACTGTTGCTTCCAAGAATGTTCAGGCTCTCGCTTCTGTAGCTACCGTTTCCGGTACTTACGGCACATTTGAAGTTAAGAACGGTTACGTCTACATCGGTGGTGTTGCTAAGTATTACACTGACGGTGTTGTTATCCTCGAAGGCGTTCAGGCAGCAGCAGACAACTACAACGTATATGCTGATACTTACAACAAGTACACTGCATACAACAAGAGAGCAAATGTTGAAGTTTATATGCTTGATACTGATGCCGATAACAAGATCGAATTCATCTATGTTGGCAACTCCAACGACCTCGCTTCCTACGCAGAAGCAATTGAAGCAGATCAGACCATCATCCAGATCACCTCTACTGC
>JAZTZC010000124.1:0-6205 GCA_045637265.1 Eubacteriales bacterium
TGTACAATGTATTCTTCCATGGACAGTCCCTGCTCCATGATACGCATCGCGTGATACCGTCCGACATACGTGAAGAAATACGGCTGGAATGCCATGCCCGTTTCGGCGGTCTTGTCGGCAGGATAACGGATGATGAAGCCAAACTTCCAGCAGTTTTCCAAAAGCCATGCGTATGCCGGCTCACGGGAAAATGCATTGGAATAGTCATCTTCCTGATTATTTATAATCATAGAGTATCCGGTTTGCTGTGGATTTGCACCCGCTACCTGCGCAATCGAGGATGCGGCTACCTTTGCCTGCTCCTCGCTCATCGTCTTCATATAATCTTCTACCGTCTTGTCATAAAAATAGCGCTGCTTGGAATACGAGCGGTAGCCGAGCCGAATGTTGATATCGGGATAACTGTTGGTGGTAAGCTCCATAATCATCGCATGCGCCGCACGTTCCACGGTAAAGTCCAGATACTGAAGCGGTCTGCCGTCGCGGCGGATATCATTGATTTCCACCGTTTCTGGAACATACGACTGCGGCAAAGGATATTCTGCGTTGACGAGCAGCAGATAATCGTCGCGGTTTTTGGGATTCATAAAATCCTCATACAGGGAAAGATCCGCAACAAACGCAACGGGCGAGGTCTCGCCGAACTCATTGTATTCATCCAGCCCCACCAGCGGCGCATCGGAACGGATGGTGAAGCGCAGACTCTGCATTTCGGAGCCGCCCTCTTCCACGGGTACCTGTTCCACGGTCACCGCCTGCTTTTCCTTGTCGTAAAGCACGGAAATGCCGGAAACATACGAGGAGAAGAAGTCATAGGGGATATACAAATCCTCTCCGTCCAGATACGGAGCCGCGCTGAGTCTCTCCTCTACACCGTTGATGAAGACCTGCGTCGAACCGACGATAAACTTGACGTGCTCCTCGGCATCGCGGGAAATATAGCGAAGCTCGACCGTATCTCCCGTCACCGCCATCTCGCACAGTTCAATGATCGGTGTCAGCGGCACATACAGATGTACGCCGCGCATCATGCTGTCATAGCCGACGCTGGCAGAATATTCCGTGCCAACCTTATAGGAAAAATCCTTGCGGGCGGCAATTTCATACTTGACAAGATTGACGTAAAACAGTCCGGCAGAAATACCGAGCAGACCGAAAAACATGACGAGAAAGAGCATAAACCGTCCGAAATAGACCTTCGCGCGGTGTGCTCTCTGACGGCTTCTGTACTGCCGTTCTTCTTTTTTCATCTGCGCACGGATGGCGCGTTCTTCCTCGGTCAGTTCAAACCGCTCATCGTGACGGCGCATCTGTTCCTGCGCACGACGGCGGGCTTCCAGCTGTTTTCTGCGCTGCTTTTCTGCCTCGCGCTGTTTTTTCTTCTGTTCCTTTTCCGCCTGTGCGCGTTGTTTCTGCATCTGTGCACGGCGCTTCTTTTCACGCTCTGCGGCGGCACGGCGGGCAGCTTCTCTCTGCTCGGGAGTCATCGGAGGACGCTGACCGGCAGGACGGTTTCCCTGCGGCATCTGTCCGCGATTTGCCGTCGGAGACGGATTCTGACGCGCTTGATTCTGTCGCGGCTGAGTATTCGGATTTGCCCGTGGATTCTGCCGCGGATTCTGATTTTGATTCACGTTGGTTGTCCTTTTCTCTTTTTTCTATGGGGATGACCGGCTGCAGATATCGGTTCCATATTCCGCGCAGGGCGGAAGCCGGAATCACCTGCGTATCACTTATACCCTGTCGCCGTCATCGTGACAGCAGATCAGCTCTTTTGCATACGGAAGAGCACAGATCATATCGCAGAACGTATGCCATTCATCGAGCTTATGGTTTCTGCGCGCGTAATAGATATTCGTCAGTGTCTCATAATTGAGCGTGACTGTACGCATCTGATCGTAAGACGACGGCAGGAACTGGATCATATCGTACCAGTACCGCTTGTCCTTATTTTCCATGTATTTTCCGCGCAGAAGTTCCAGATATGCAATGACATGGTCAAACTGTGCGAGTGTTTCCTCGTCCATGTGATCGGTCGAGAAATCGGCGCGGGAGAACGGCTTTGCATGGATCTTATGCATGGTCGAAGTCGAGTTTGCAACAGTTGCAACCTTGTAGGTATCAAACTCCTTCCACCAGTAGAGCGGTGCCGTAATATCGACAGATACAAAGATCTGACGCAGATATTTGCGGTGGTCAGTGCCGGAGTGCGCAAGTCGGCTGGCAAGCGAGAGATCCGCCTCACCGATGACGTAAGTTCCGTCTTCGTCGTAATAGCTGTCGGATTTATCCCAGGAGTTCATCGGATTGCGCATACCGCGCAGAGCATTTTCTAAATTCATAACGCTGACGCGTTCGGTTTTCAGCATGGTTTGAGTTCCTTTCCGTGTATGTCTTTCTGTCATTATATCATATACTCATGAACAATTTGTGAATTTTTCATATTTTTTGCACTTGCTATAAAAAGATTGAAAAAATTTTTGGGGAAAATCGTAAAACGCCTTGAAAGGAACCGGGTTTTGTGATACAATATAGATATCTTTAAACCGAAATCAGAAAGGAAGAATCTACTATGTCCAATACATTCGCAATCAAAAACGCACGCGTATACCGCACGGAACAGCGTGATTTCATCCCCGCGACCGTTGTTGTTGAGGAAGGCAAGATCAAGACCATTCTCGCACCCGACGCCTGCACCTGTGATATGACGGTTGTTGACGGTACGGGCAAGCTCCTCGTTCCCGGTCTTGTCGATACCCACACCCACGGCCGCATTGGCTATGACTTTGACTCTGCAACTGTTGAGCAGATGAAGGACATGCGCCATTCCTATGCCGTCGACGGTACGACCACGGTCTTCCCGACCATCGCATCCGCACCGCTTGCACAGATTGAGCAGGCAATCGACAACGTCAAGGAAGCAGGCTACGACTGCATCCATCTCGAGGGCAGATATCTGAACACGAAGCGCCGCGGCGCACACAGAGCCGACCTGCTCTTCCCGCTCGATGTCACCGAATTTACCGCTCTGCTCGACCGCATGGAAGGTCTGAACATTCACATCTCCTGCGCTGCGGAACTGGAAGGCGGCGAAGCCTTTGTCAAGACCGCTGTTTCCCGCGGTGCAACCGTGTCCCTCGGTCACACCGATGCAACGTATGAAGAAGCACTTGACGCAATCTCCTGGGGTGTCAACTCCTTTACCCACACCTTCAACGCTATGCGTCCGATCCACCACAGAGAACCCGGTCCCGTTGTCGCGGCTCTGGCAACCGAAGGCGTTTATGCAGAAGTCATCGCAGACGGCTTCCATCTGAACCCCGCCATCGTTAAGCTCGCTTATCTTGCAAAGCGTCCCGCACATCTGACCCTCATCACCGACTCCATGAGCGCAACCCGCTGTGCTGACGGTGAATACGCGATTGCAGGTGAAAAGGTCTATGTCGTCGACGGCAAAGCCATCAACGAAGAAGGCAACATTTCCGGCTCGACCATCACCCTTTATCAGGCAGTCCGCAACCTCATGAAGTTTGCCGGTGTCTCCTATGCGGAAGCACTTGCTTATGCGACCATCGTTCCCGCAACGGAAGTCGGTATTGATTCCGTCACCGGTTCTATCACCGAAGGCAAGCGCGCAGACCTTCTGCTCGTTGACGCAGAAACCTACGATATCACAGGTGTCTGGCAGGCAGGTGAAGCGGTGCTGTGAAGCATACCGCTCTCACACCGCGCAGATATCACAGGCTTGCACGAGAAGCGTTGTTCTATTCCTCCAACTGGATCTCCGCGCTTCTCGTGACATACGCGGTCATGCTCTTTTGCTTTGGTGCCGTGTATCTGACAGACAGCCTCGGCATCGTTGTTTCGGTGATCTCACCCATCCCGCATTGGTTTTTCGGACTTTTCTATCCTGTCCTGTATCTGCTGTTTTCTCCGATGCTTGTGGGACTGCTCCATTATTACACCGATCTGTATCGGGCAGCGCACGGAGAGGCGTCTTCCAACGTGCCGTACACTGTCATCTTCGGTCTGTACGGTACACCGAAAATCGCCGTCCGTGCATGGGAACAGCTGCTCGCAGTTCTTCTGTTATGCAGTCTGATTCCCGTATCGATCACCCCTGTCATGATTGCATTCCGGCTTGTTCTGACCAACAGTGCAGGGGTTCTTCCCGCGGTTCTGCTGGCGCTCATCGGCATTACAGCGTTTCTCTCCGTACTGTACTGCAACGCGCGTCTGATGCCGTTTTTGTTTCTGTCCGCAATGCGTCCTGAACTTTCCTTCTATGATGCTGTGCGCAGATCCTGGAGCATAACCGCTGACGCTGCTCTGATCGGAGTTTTGCTGCAGCTCGGACTGCTCTTTGCATCCGTCCTGTCTGTACTTTTTACGGCAGGAATCCTGTTCTGTCTCTATTTTCTGCCAATTGCCATTTTCACGTATGTCAGTTACTGTTTTGAGCTGTCCCGCAGAAGCGAACTTCTCTGACAGCGCGGCCGTATCTGACCATATCTCACCCTGAGCAAATTCTCGCAAACCAGAAAGGTTGATTCCATATGAACGACAAGAAATTTTATATCACCACAGCCATTGCCTATGCTTCCAGAAAGCCTCACATCGGCAACACCTATGAGGTCATCATGACCGACGCCGTCGCGCGCTATAAGAGAATGCTCGGCTATGACGTTTACTTCCTCACCGGTACCGATGAACACGGTGAAAAAATCGAACTTCTCGCAAACGATGCCGGCATCACGCCCCAGCAGTATGTCGACAATGTCGCAGGCGAAATCAAGGGTCTGTGGGATCTGATGAACACCACCTATGACCAGTTCATCCGTACAACCAAGCCCAGCCACGTCGCCGCTGTCCAGCACATGTTCAAAAAGTTCTACGATCAGGGCGACATCTACAAGAGCGAATATGAAGGCTGGTACTGTGTTCCCTGTGAATCCTTCTTTACCGATACGCAGGCAAAGGAAGGCGGCATCTGTCCCGATTGCGGCGCACAGATGACCAAGAAGAAGGAAGAGGCATACTACTTCCGTATGAGCGCATACCAGGATCGTCTCCTTGACTATATCGAATCCCATCCCGACTTCATCGAGCCGGAATCCCGCAAGAAGGAAATGATCAACAACTTCATCAAGCCGGGTCTGCAGGATCTCTGCGTCTCGAGAACCTCCTTTACCTGGGGTATTCCCGTCACCTTTGACGAAAAGCACGTTGTCTATGTCTGGCTCGATGCGCTGACCAACTATATCACCGCCCTCGGCTTCGATGTCGACGAAAAGGGCGAGCTTTACTCCAAGTACTGGCCGGCGGATGTCCACATCATCGGTAAGGATATCACACGCTTCCATACCATTTACTGGCCGATCTTCTTAATGGCACTGGGCGAACCGCTCCCCAAGAAGATCTTTGCGCATCCGTGGTTCATGTTCGGCAACGACAAGATGTCCAAGTCCAAGGGCAACGTTCTCTATGCGGATCAGCTCGTCGAGAAGTTCGGTGTCGACGGTGTCCGTCATTACTGTCTGGCGGAAATGCCCTACGGCTCCGACGGCAATATCACGATCGAAAATCTGATCAAGCGCTACAACACCGACCTTGCCAACAACCTCGGCAACCTCGTCAACCGTACCGTCTCCATGACAAAGAAGTACTTCGACGGCATCATCCCCGCACCGACCGCACCCGAAGCACTGGACGAAGAGCTGAAGAGCTGCGCCGATCTGACCTACAAGACCGTCTGCGAACAGATGGAAACCTATCACATCGCAGATGCTGTAGAATCGCTCTTTGCGCTGTACTCCCGTGCAAACAAGTACATCGACGAGACCGCTCCGTGGGTGCTTGCCAAGGACGAATCCAAAAAGGAACGTCTCGGCACCGTTATGTACAATCTCCTCGAGACCATCCGTCTCGGTGCTTCCCTGACCGCGCCGTTCATGCCCGCGACCGCGGATGCAATCTTTGCGCAGATCGGATGTGACAACCGCGAATACGTCTGGGGTAAGCTTGCAGCCGGCGCATCCGTCGGTGAACCCGCAGCACTGTTTGCCCGCATCGACGAAAAGAAGATGATGGAAGACATCGAAGCGGAACAGAAGGAAAACGCGCGCATCGCCAATGCCGCAAACGAAGCGATCAAGGCAAAGGAAGAACCCGCAATCGAGATCGAACCGATCGCAGCAGAGATCAC
>JAZTZC010000125.1:0-1527 GCA_045637265.1 Eubacteriales bacterium
ATACATGCCGCCGAAATGAACAAAGCGGGTGGGGGAGGGGGCGAAACGGGTGACCTTTGCGCCCTCGGGCAGGTCACGTGCGGGATAGCGTGCTTCGATGTCTTCGATGGTCGCCGTAACATGCGGGAAAAGCAGTTCGGCAAGAGCCTGATAATCCATGATGCTGTGTCCTTTCTTTATATCGGAATACGGAGAGGTGATCTCCGTTTGAAAAATGACGTATAAAAGATACCAATATATAAATAGTATACCACAAAATTCCCGGTTTGTCTATCCTTTTAATGAAAAAAGTTTGCATGGGAATCGAAAATCCAAAGAAAAATGTGAAGAAAATGTAAATTCATTGCCGATATCATGGAGATTTTTCTGAAATTATGATATAATAACATGAAATGGATATCAATTGGCCTGTTTTGAAAATGAGAGGAGGCGCGCGATGACAGTCAGGCAGAAGAAACGCTTTGTCTGTGCGGCAGCATATCTGTTGGCTGCGGCTTTGCCGTTTGGCATGTATTTCGGCGCCCGCGCACTTTCGGATGTCCGTTTTGATGATGCGCTGCATGCGATGACCGATGCGGAACCGGAACATAGAGAAGGACTTTGGCACTTCAATTCCCTCGATGCCCGGACGCAGCAGTTATACACGGTTCTGTACGATGCCATGGATGCACGCAGAACGGAGACGGAACGTGTCTCGTTTGTCCCGACGGAAGAGGAATTTTCCGCCGCCTTTGATGCGGTGCTCTTAGATCACCCGCTCTTCTGTGACCTTGTGCGCGAGGAATGCACGATGCGGACAACGGCGTATTCCGCCGCGGTGACACTTTCGTATATGCCCTCCGGAGATGCACGCAGGGAGGCGCTTGTCCGGACCGCCGATGCCCTGATACGGTCTGTCTCATCACTTGACAAAAGCACTGCGGCACAGCAGCTGCACGATATGCTTGTCCGGACCTGTACCTATACCGAGGCACCGGGAACTGCCTACGATGCGCTTGTGTGTTATGCGTCGGACAGCTCCGGCTACGCGCTTGCGTACACGTATCTGTGCCGGGAAGCCGGAATCGACTGTGCTGTTGTGAACGGCAGCGTATCGGTGGGGGATGTGGTCGGTGAACATGCGTGGAACGTGCTGACACTGGACGGGGAAACCGGATATACCGATGCTTCGTGGAACGATACGGCGTTTGCCGGCGCGGAGAATTTTCTTCCGCTGCACGGATATTATTTTCTCTCCTCCGATGAGATCATGGCCGATCATATTGCCGTGAGCGACCCTGCCCCCAAGGCCATGGGTGATACGCAAAGCTATTACGAGAAAAAGAATCTGCGCATATCGGCGGGGGAGGAACCGGAACCCTTTCTGATCGCGCTTCTGGCGGAAGCAAGACGAGTTGGGAGCCGTTTTGTTGAGTTTCAGTATCCTGCAGACGGCAATGACCTCCACGGTGTGATTGCCGCCGCGATCGATGCGGTCAATGCGGATGCTGCAATGACAGCGCCGCGTCTGCGCAGTGAATACAAGTG
>JAZTZC010000126.1:0-2981 GCA_045637265.1 Eubacteriales bacterium
AGCTGCTGCATCTTCTGCTCCATCTGTGCCGTCATCGCCGCTGCCATTGCCGCAGGATCGGCAGAATAGCGGCACGCCTTCAGCGTTTCCGTGACACGCTTGAGATGTGCTTCATCCGAAGGGTCATCCTTGATGCGCGCATATTCTTCCTCAAGCAGCGTGATCTTCTTCTGCAGGTCTTCTTCTGCAAGCACGGTATCCCAGAATTCCAGCTTACGTCTGTCTTCGGCAAGCGGATCGACGATCTCACGGGGCTGTTCGATGGCACCGCGCTGACCGCGCTGGACGGTTTCGAGAATTTCCTCGCATATCATCATGTACTGACGGAATTCGGGGCTGTAGGAGGGATCAAAGTCCCCGTCCACCAGCAGAAACTGACCGATGCCGCTCATCGAACGGTTCGACTGCATCTCCGAGATCAGCTTGACGGTGCTTGCGTTGACCTTGAAGCGGATCTTGTCAAAATACGGATTATCGATGCCAAGCTCCACATAAAATTCGTAGCGGAATTCATAGCGCGGCGGATTGTAGCTGACTTCTTCACCGCTCTCGGTCTTCCGTTTTACCTCGGTTCTGGAATCGCGGATATCCGTCTTGCAGGTCGTGACATCGGTGAATTTGATAATATCGGCGTTGGTTTCCGCGTAATTTGGAGCAATGGAAACCACGAATTTCGTCGGACAGCCGTTTTCCTCCATGACGTACATTTTGTAATATTCGCCGAGCGTCTTTGTCGGGCGGAAGCCTGCATGCGCCGCCGCATTTGCTTCACGGTAGGCAAGCTGTTCCTTGATCTGCGCAACGGTTGAATCCTTGCGGTCTTCAAACCACGGAGACAGCTTTGCGGCACAAGTCTTGCACATATCGCCGTCAACGAGCTTTCGGTTGCCGAGCAACCCGATCTCGCCGCCGCAGATTTCACAGTCTTTCTTTTCAAACAGTTTCTTGAAAAATCCCATCTTCTGCACTCCTTTCAGCCAAGCAGTTCAGCAATGCGGTTCATCTGACGCTTGAATTCGTTGAATTTGGCGGTATCACTGTCATCGCCGTCCGGCGTCGGTGCTTCCCCTTCGGAAAGACAGACTTCGATTTCATCAAAGTACGGCGAATCGATGTGGATGGTCACATGGAAGTGAACGACACAGATCTCGGAGGTATCGGTTTCGCCCGTTTCCTCGTCGGAGTGGTCGAAATACATCATTTCTTCCTCTTCGTCGGTATCCACGCCGGTTACCTGCGCGAAATCGATGACATCTGCCGCGGGGTCCTTCCATTCGCCGTTTCTTGCGTAAACGAATTTCTTTGCCGCGGTATCGACCAGAATTTTGTCCTCGACACCGAATTCCTCATCGGGGTGGAAGGCATCCAGTGCCTTTTTGTTTTCTTCTCTGTATGCAATCTGCGCCTTGATATCGGCAACCGACGTGTCATCGGTCACGCGGAACAGCGGGGAGAGCTTTGCTTTGCAATCCCGGCACATATCGCCGTCGGAAAGTTTTGTATTACCGAGCAGACCAATTTCGCCGCCGCAGATCTCGCAGTCTTTCTTTTCAAACAGTTTCTTGAAAATGCCCATGATTGTCCTCCAGTATATGACAGAGAATGGCAGGTTTCGGGGGAACGGGCAGATTTCCCTGCTTCACCGCCAGAACCTGCCATCGGTCTGTGTTTATTTCAAACGCTGATTATTTATTACTGAATATCCCCGTCATCAAACGGATCGCCGCACTCGGGGCAGAACTTCGGCGGCTTTACACCCTTTTCGGGTTCCCATCCGCACTTGTCGCACTTGTACTGCGGAACACCTGCCGGCTTCTTCGCACCACATTCAGCGCAGAACTTGCCCTTGTTGACAGCACCACAGGAGCACGTCCAGCCTTCGTCCGCAGGCTTGGGAGTGCCGCATTCGGGACAGAACTTACCGGTCGCTGTTGCACCGCACTTGCACGTCCATGCATTTGCCGGCTTTTCCTCAGGCTTCTTTGCGCCGCATTCCGGGCAGAACTTGCCGGTTGCGGTAGCTCCACATGCGCACTTCCAACCGTCTGCTGCAGGTGCTGCTGCGGGCGCGGGTGCTGCCTGTCCCTGCTGCTGTTGACCCATGGCAAAGAGGTTCTGTGCGTTCATGCCGCCGGCGTTCACCGCCATGGCCATGCCCATAAAGCCTTCCATGGAACCGCCTTCATTTGCAGCCGCCATTCTCATCGAGTCTGCCTGTGCACCGACCAGACGGGCGCCTGCGACCATCGGATTCATCGACATTGCGTTTTGTTCCCATTCGGTAATCTTCTTTTTCTGCTCTTCGGGAATGGTCAGAGAGTTGACGTTGAAGGAGAAGACCTCCAGACCGCGCTTTTCACCCCAGTCGCGGTCAAGAACTTCGTTGAGCGCATCGCGGATGTCAAAGGTATGTCCGGGGATTTCGTAGTACTGAACACCTGCCGCAGACAGCGTTGCAAGTGCCGGCTGAAGTGCGGTAAGCAGTTCAGACTTCAGAATGGAATCGATCTCAGAGCGGTCGAAGCTCTGTGCCGCATTGCCGCAGACGTTGGTGTAGAACAGCATCGGGTCGACGATCTTGTAGGAATATTCGCCGTTGCAGCGGATATCGACCGACAGCTTGAAGCCGAGCTCTTCGTTGACGACAACGCGGAACGGAACAGGATTTGCGGTTCCGTACTTGTTGCCGGAGATTTCCTTGGTATTGAAATAGTAGACGCGCTGATCCTTACCGGTGTCACCGCCGAACGTGAAACGCTTACCGATCGCACGGAAGGTTTCCCTGATGCTGTCGCCGAGACTGCCCGCAAAGATCGACGGTTCTGTGGAAGAATCCCATGTAAATTCACCGGGTTCTGCACAGAATTCCACGATCTTGCCCTGTTCAACGATGATCATTGCCTGTCCGTCAGCAACGGCGATAACGGAGCCGTTGGAGATCAGGTTTTCCTCGCCCTTGGTGTTGGACGATCTGCCCGAGG
>JAZTZC010000127.1:0-4821 GCA_045637265.1 Eubacteriales bacterium
CAGTACGCCGAGTGAGCAATCACGGGAATCATCCCCGACAGCACCAGATTCGTACTGCTGATGCCGCCCATGGACGCCCCGTGAACGAACACATCGGGCTTCAGATTGAAATGATCCATGCAGTAGTGGTACGCCTTGACATAACTGCGCGTGGAAATCGGCGAACCGATGTTGTTGCGGATGTCGATGCCGTATTCTGCGGCGTATTTCTCCGGCAGACCGTTGACGTCCATGACAGCATAACCGTTGGCGACAAGGTACTGCGTGATCGCCTGGTGCTCAACCTGCGAGTCGTCGGTGGATACCGTTCCGCCCGCGCCGTGGCAGTTGATGACCAGCTGTGTCGGTGCGCCGTCCTCGGTGTACGATTCGGGCAGCATCAAAAAGCCCCAGTCGTCGTAAATCATTTCATAGTCCTGCCGTCTGTCGGTCGGATTGCTGTCGTCAAACAGATAGCAGTTGACGGGAATCGAAAATCTGTGAATGCGGATGCTCATGATGGTTTCCTTTCTGTGTTCGGTTGTTTTTGATAGTATATCACAGATTGCGTGAAAATGCAAGTGGTGATTTGCAGACGGATACGCTGATGCAGAAACTGCTATCCTATGTCAACGATATTGGATACGTTCACAGAAGAAATTCTGTCGTATTAGATCAGTGAAAGCACAGATTGTATTTTTTAACCTTCTTTTTCTCCCAATACCTTCTGCGCCGCCAGAACAAGGAACATATAGTGCGACGAGCCGCCGCCAAGCACATATTCCGTCTGCTGCCAAAGGAACGGAAATTCGAGCAGCTCCGGGAAATCGGGTCGGATCAGACCGGTACCCGATACGCATCCGCCGGGGATATACGACCAGTCGGCGCGATTCAGACCGTATGCGGTTGTCGCCGAGCGCGTACCGACACCCGATGCAAACGATGCGGTATTGGAGCCGGGATGGCATCCGAGAACGAAGTTGAGCGCGTTGTACATAAGATCCGGCGCAAAGATCTGCGGAAATGCCCGATAGAGAAAATAATATCGGAATCCGAGCGACTGAATGTTCCAGCCCGCGCCCCAGATGTGCGGTCGGTACGGAACACCGTACGGCGTTTCGGCGCTGCGCTGATCCAGCTCTGCTTTATACATGACAAGCGCATCACCGATCCGCGCGGTAAAGGCATCGTTCGCAATCGCACCGAGCGCCTTGCAGACAAACCAGCCGTACCGCTCGATGTCAGCGGTGATGATATCGGTATTTGCAAGGATAAATTCCTTGTACATCGCATCGGACGTTGTCAGATACAACTCACACGCAGCATGGAGCTTTTCAGTCATTGCTTTTGTTGCATCCGTGACCGCATAAAGCTCCTTTGCAATCGCAAGTGCCTGTGCGCTCAGATCATCGTTGAAGCCTGCAAGTACACGCGCCGAAGCCGCAAGATGTGCCGCCGTGGTAAGCTCTCTTGACGGATTTTCCTCGGTAAATACCCAGCGGTCATCATCATTGCCCGCAACACCATCTGTCATCGCAGCAGCATCACCGAGCAGAACATATTGACGGATATGGCTGCAGATGATACCGCGGTACAGCCGTCCGAGCGCACGATATCCCGCCACGATCGAAAGAACACCGTGCTCGATCTGCTGCAGAATATCGTTTTTGCCATCGGGCTGATGGATCTCGGTGCATTTCGTCGCCTGATCGATGCTCGTCGCATCATAATCGACACCGAAGGCTTCATGCGCCGCTGACAGAATGTAGCATTCTCCAGACTGGGATTCGATACGGAGATCGAAGTCACCTGCATCGTGCCAGCCACCGACATTCAGCCCGGGAACACATTCGCCCGAGCGGTACTTCGTCAAGGTATACGGTCCCTGTACATATCCGTCGAAGTGGTTAAGGTTCGTCGGTGCCATGCGTGCATCGTCGTTGTGGCAAAGTCCGTGCCATACGCGATATTTTTCGCTGACGCGCATGTGGCACATCTGCACGGGCAGAAAATATTCCAGTACAGGCTGCCATACGCCGCGGTCATAGACATCCTTTGCAATGCGGAACAGATTAGAACGCGAATCGGCATATGCGATCTGATAAAGACCTTCCTCCGTACACGCGCTGAAATCAAACTGCAGATACGAATAACGCAGGAAATTGCCCCAGAGAGTACCGCGCTTTGTCATGATGGGAGTCTCCCCGTGTTCGGTGATCCGATACAGTACGGCGTTTTCCGATGCTTCATCCGCCCGATCCAGCTCAATGACCGCGATCTTCGGCTGATGCGGATGATAGCCAACCTGCGAGATCTGAATGACCGGCTGATACCGCCAATCCGCGACGACATGCGGGGTGATCTTCCATTGAATCGCGTTTTTTGTTTCCCCTGCGGGCACTTCACAGCTGATGACAAACCAGCCGTTGTTGTGGTTCATTCTGCCGTCGTACAGCTTCAACTCCGTCTGACCGCAGGATTCCACGGTAAGTCGGCGATACGGATCATTCGGCTGAACGGTCAGACGACGACCGACAGCATACGGTTCCGCGATAAGATCGTCTGCCGCCATCGGGGAATACTCATTTCCGTATGCGGTCAGTCGGTCAAAGTCCGCATGAAAATCGGGAAGCGGATAGTCGGCACTGTGTGCAAGGTTGGACTGCAATTTGAGCGTTGGACCGTTGGGCTGACGCGGGAAGATGCCCGATTTGTCATCCATGATCCACGGCTTACCAAACAAGCTTCCCGGGAACAGTTCCATGTTAAAGCAGACCTTTCCAAGATATTTCTCGGGAACAGGACGGTCAAGGTCAACAGTAACCAAAATATCGTCACCGCATCCCTCCACGCGTACCCGATATGTAAACGCAAAATCGGGATAGATCATCGGATTGAAACCCTGCAGATGGCGCGATTTGTCGGGATACGCAAGAGTCACATCGATTGCATTGGTATGAGTGTCGGTGACCTTGTCCTCTAACTTTGGAATAGGCTGCCACTGACCCGGCGTCTGCTCAAAACGGATGTCGCCGTTGGTCGCAACACGGCTTCCATGCATGATGACAGAAACACCATACTGATGTCCCTCGGGATAAAAGTCATCGTACACCATAACATTGACACCGTGATTTTTGAAGTAGCCGAGTTCCTCATGCAAAACAAAGCCGTTCTGTTTGACGGTTTCACTCATATCAATTCCCCTTTCCATGTGAAAAAGCATCGTATCTATCAAACTTTTATACCTATACCCATTTTACTGCCGATTGTCCTTTTTGTCAAGGGATATTTTGATTTTTTGAAAAGATTCAGCTTCCGCCGCGCTATTGACTTCCAATCTCGCTTGTGTTATAATGAAATCAACATGATACCGACCGTTTTGGTTCTGTCATATATCATAATATCGGAAGGATGGATCACAACCATGAAAAAAACGGAACAATTCAGAGAGGGCTTCTCCACCCCCGACCGCAGATACGCGGTTTATCAAATCATTCACGGCGGCGCGGCAGACCCGAGCAGAGCACAGATTTACGATGACCGCTGGTTTGCCGGTATCGTCGGCAATGTTCCCTACCGCGCGGGCTTTCCCGATGACGCGCAGGAATGGAAGGACACCGAACTTGGCATGCGCGAATACATCCGCCGCGGCATGCATACCTGGATCTACGACGAGGACGGATATCCGTCGGGTACAGCGGGCGGCTACATCACGGAGTTCCACCCGGAATTCATTGCAAAGGGTCTTTACTGCTATGATTATTGGAGAAAAATCCACGGTCCGAGCGTTTATCGCGCCGATGTACCGGGTGACCGTCTGTGGAAGGCGGTTCTGATTCCCGTCGACGGCGGTGACCCGATTGACGTGACACATATGCAGAACGAACGTGGTGTTCTGTACATCGATGTTCCACAGGGTGCCTATTATCTGTTCATGATGAGCATCCGCCGCCTCTTTGACGGAACGCACGCAACAGAAGCCTACTCCGAGCCGCGCAACTACATTTCCCTCTCCGACCGCCGCGCAACGGAAGCATTTCTCTCGGTTACACACGAAAAATACAAGGACTGTCTCGGCGACGAGTTCGGCCGCGGTGTCCTTGCCATGTTCACCGACGAGCCGTCGCTGATCTCGTGGAACATCCGAGGTGCGGTCTTCCCGATACTGCCGTGGCTTGACTCGTATCCCGCCGATTTTGAAGCAAAGTACGGCTATCCGTTTGTCAATGCCTGTGTTGCCGTTGTCCTCGGACGCGGAAACGATGTCATCCGCCGCCGCTGTGACTTCTGGGACTTCATTGCGGATACCGTCGCTGACAACTATTTCGGGGTCATCGCCGACTGGTGTCACAAAAACAACCTGAAATCCTCCGGACATATGCTGGAGGAAGAACGCCTGCAGGCACACATCATCAATTACGGCTCCTTCTACCGCTCGATGCAGCGCTTTGACTGGCCGGGTATTGACCAGCTGAATACCGAGATCGGTCCGCTGATGTACGACGGCGCGATTCCGATCGCGCGTTTTGTCGCATCCTTTGCCGACATCAACGGCGAGCATGAGGTCTTCACGGAATTTTCCGATCACTGTGTCCGTGAACGCGGCGAGATCGCAGGCAAGGACTGCTATTACGGCTCGGTCAACTGGCATCTTGCAATGGGCGTCAACAACTTTACAAGCTATTATTCCTGGGAGGGTCTGACCGCCGACGAGACCCACGATTTCAATCAGTACACCGCGCGTTCGGGATATCTTCTGCGTCAGGGTGTTCGTGACAGCAGTGTCGCCGTCTTCTATCCCGAAGCCGCCATGTGGGCAAGCTATACCCCGTCCGTCAAGGA
>JAZTZC010000128.1:0-2054 GCA_045637265.1 Eubacteriales bacterium
CCACTTCTACAACAACGAGCGTATCCAGACAAATACAAAACTGACTCCGCTTGAAAAACGAAGCCAGTTCACTTCTTAAAATTTAATATTTCATACCATAGGGGTTCTTTTTGTGCTGTCCGTACAATTTGGGGCAGGACACTTTCTCTGGGGTGTTCTCTATCTGGTATCAATCGGACTTCTGATTCTCGGTGGACTTCTGATGGACGAAGGCATGGTCTTTGGTATTCCCGTATTTGCCGTCGGTTTGATTTGGGCGTGCATCGGCTGGATTCCGTTCCTTGGTTTGAAGCTGCTCAACCCCGGTGAAGCGCTCGTTCTGACTTTATTCGGTAACTACATCGGTACCCTCAAGGGCGACGGCTTCTATTGGGTCAACCCGTTCTGTACCGCCGTCAATCCCGCGGCAAAGACGAAGCTGTCCCAGTCGGGAGATGTTGACAGCGGCGCAAAGCCTGCCATGGTACTCACGGCACAGGGCACCAATGTGAATGTCAGCGAGGTCGCAAACAAAAAGATCTCCACCAAGATCATGACGCTCAACAATGCTCGTCAGAAGATCAACGACTGTCTGGGCAACCCGATTGAAATCGGTATCGCTGTTACATGGCGTGTTGTCGATACGGCAAAGGCTGTTTTCGCCGTCGATAACTACAAGGAATACCTGTCCCTGCAGTGTGATACGGCACTTCGCAATATCGTCCGTATTTATCCTTATGATGTTGCACCCAACGTCGATACGACCGGCGACGGTCAGGCGGATGACGGCAGCCTGCGCGGTTCCTCTGATATCGTTGCAAACCGTATCCGCGATGAAATTCAGGATAAGGTTATGGAAGCCGGTCTTGAGATCATTGAAGCACGCATTACTTATCTGGCATATGCGCCCGAAATTGCCGCGGTTATGCTCCAGCGTCAGCAGGCATCCGCGATCATCGATGCACGCAAAATGATCGTCGACGGTGCGGTCGGTATGGTCGAAATGGCGCTGAACCGTCTGTCCGAGGGCGGCACGGTCGAGCTCGACGAAGAACGCAAGGCGGCGATGGTATCGAATCTTCTCGTCGTTCTCTGCGGCAACCGCGATGCACAGCCTGTAGTCAACTCCGGCTCCCTGTATTAAGGTACTGCTATGGCAGAAAAGAAACAGATTCCGCTGCGGTTGTCGGAGAAGCTGTACAATGATATTGCCGCTTGGGCGGAGGACGATTTCCGTTCCGTCAACGGACAGATTGAGTATCTTCTGACCGAATGTGTCCGTCAGCGAAAGAAAAACGGCAAGTATGTCTCCGACGAAATCGACAAACCGCTCGACATTGAAATTGAATAACATACACCCTCATGTACGGAACTAACGTGCATGAGGGTGTTTTGCGTATTATGGATGCAGATCCATTGCGGCGGACAGCATCCCGGCGCAATCGGCTCGGCTGACGGCGTCTGTCGGATGATCTGTGTTCATAATCCCGGCGGCACAAACAGAAGAAAACGCACCAATGCTCCATGCGGGCAGAATCGCTTCTTCTTCCGCAGAAAAGACGGGAACAACAGCAGGCGTGTCGATATCAAACAAGCGATACAGCATGACAGCAGCTTCTGCGCGGGTTACCGTTCCGTCATGGTCAAAGATGATACTTCCATCGGCGTTGACCGAGCCGTGAACAATACCGTTGTTGTATGCCGCCGCAAGATATCCTGACAGATACTCGGGAATTTCCCCAGCGTTGGCAAACATCGGAAGTGCGGTTGGTGTCAGATCTCCGTATCCTGCCGCGCGCATGGCACAGACGAGAAATTCGCCGCGCGTCATGCTTTGATCGGGTGAGAAAAAGCTGACATCGCCGATGGTCGTACCGCTGAAAATGCCGTCCTCGGTCAGGCGCATTGCCGCCGCGGCGCACGGATGTCCGTCCAGATCATCGTAGGTAAGGCTGTCATCGGCACGGCGTACGGAAAGCGTGGTACGGACAATGTCGCTCTGATTTCCCCAGGGGTCTGTGACACGCCAGCTGAACACATCCTGTCCGCGTGTCCCGTCGGCAGGTGTGTAAATA
>JAZTZC010000129.1:0-3430 GCA_045637265.1 Eubacteriales bacterium
CGATCCGACTTTATCGGTTCGCACCGGGGATGAAACCAGCATTCATCACCGCATTTTTACCTTCGATTGCGAGGACGTTCCCGCCCTGTACCGTGCATTTTTTGAAAAGCGCGGCTATGTCCACACCTGGGGAGAGGGCGAATGTGTCGATATGATGCTGACGATGGCGGTGCTTGATGACCTCGGTGTGCATCTTGGCGATACCGTTCCCGGCGTTTCCAAAAAGGAGGAACTTGACCCAAGTGACCCCAAAAACCGCTTTACTTACCGTTTTGCGACACCCGAAGACATGGAAAAGACCGCAGACTGTGTAGCGGAGGCAGCAGACTATTTTGTCAAATACTATCAGAACCGCGCTCCGTATGAGGGCAAGAATGGCGATCACGTTCTGATTGCAGAAAACGAAGAAGGACTGATCTGCGGCGCACTGCTCGTTTCCGAGGGTGGAGAAGCTGCGGGGCTTGGCAGCGTCGGATGTACCTCCACACGCGCATCGTTCGGCGGACGCGGCATTGCGACCAACATGGTCAAGGCAGGCACGATGTTCTTAAAGGAATCCGGCATGACATACGGTTATCTTGGCTATACCTATACCGATATCATCCCGATGTACGGACGTGCAGGATACAAGGTTTCCATGAAGTATTTTATGGGGGAAAAGAAGTTCTGAGCCTTGTGTCAATAGTCTCTCATTTACCGCAGGGACAGTCGGGGACGCCTTTCCTACAACACACATAGGTATATCATGAAAACAAAAAGACAGATCACCGCCCGATGATTTCCCGGGAAATGATCTGTCATCTTGTATTTAATTGTGTCCCTCTACATGTCCGTCCATATTGTGTCCGTGAATCATCACCGTTCTGTCCTCGGGAACATACGCATCAGGGAAGTGGATCATCACATTTCCGTCTTCCAGCCGTTTCTGGAGCGTGGGAATCGTCACATCGGTAATCGCACAACCTTCCTCCAGTGCCAATACTGCTGCTTCACCGGCTGCCTGTCCTGTGAGAATCGCCGGCGGAATAACACGCAGAACGTCCCATGCATAACCCTTGCCCGATGCCGAGCGACCTGCCGTAATCATATTGTCAAAACCGCGGCGGGTCAGCGCACGGAGCGGTACCTCGTAAAGATAATCGCGGTGGTCAAAGTCATTGATTGCGCAGACGGAGTCCTCATGATGGCGGTATACGTCGCCCATGATCGTCATCGTATAGTCGCCGTCAATGCGGCATGTCGTGCGGAAGTTCGGCATCATCGTCAGCTGTGCGATGTCGCGCGTCTTTCTGTCCTGTCCGCGGATGTTGTCAAGCATCTTTAATTGATTGTTGATGAGGTAATCGGAAACTTCTTCAACGGTCAGCCCCGACCACTTCGGTACATCGTCGGGCTGATTGTCGCCATAGAGGTTGATTCCGCCGCCCGAAACCCAACCGTAGGCATTGCCGATGTCACCCGTTTCGACCGCACGACGGCAGCCGTCGAGCGTCAGGGATTTGCCGAAATAGGAATAAAAGTTTTCTCCGGCAACCGTCGGCATACCCGATCTGCGCAGAATATCCGCATCTCCCGTCGTATCGATAAACATGCCGCAAGTGTAATATTCCAGACCCGATTTGGAATCGGTGATAATGCCGCGGCAGTGACCGCCTTCCATATCAGGATACGATGCAATGCAGTCAAAGAGCAGATCAACACCGGCATGACAGACCTCCTCGGTCATCTGCAGGGCAAAGATGTACGGCGAATACCGCTGAACGTAGCGCACATTCGTCGGTTCCTTCGGTTCACCGTCTTTCCATTGCGCCGGAATCGTGTCAAAGCCGTAGAGAGCCGATTCGCGCAGCCACTTTTCCGCAAGACCGAAGATGATCTGCTTGCCGCGTCCGTTGCACATCGGAACAAACAGATTGACAAGACCCAGCGTTGCAAGACCGCCTAAAATATTTGATTTCTCGAGCAGAAGCACCGATCTTCCGTGCTTCGCCGCAGAAACCGCCGCCGCGACACCGGCAACACCACCGCCAGCAACAATGACATCATAATGCTTTTTGGCAGTGAGTGATTTTGAAAATACAAAGGTGCGTTCCATTTCCATTCCTCCATAATCGAAGATTTCTGTTTTCATTATATCACAGCGATTAAAATTCGTCAAGAATTTTTGCTTTATTCTTGCAATCATACAGAAGATGTGCTATAATGAAATCAAAGAAATTACCCGAGAGGAGCGTATTTCAACATGAAACATTGCAGCAAAATGATCGCGGCTTATCTATCTGACTGGGGCTGGATCGGACTTACACCTGAAACCGCCGCATGTCTGACCCACGTCAATTATTCGTTTGCGCTTGTCCGTGACGGCGTTGTTTCCGACGCGCACTGGACCCATGCAAAGGAGCTGGATGAGGCAATTGCCGCATACCCGGATCTGACGTTTGTCATTTCTGTCGGAGGCTGGGGCGCGGGCGGATTTTCGGAAGCGGCTTCGACGGCGGAGGGCAGAGAACGGTTTGCCCAAACCGCCGTTGCTCTGATGCGCCGTCACGGTTTTCGCGGCATTGACGTTGACTGGGAGTATCCCTGCCGCTCGGATGCGGACATTGCGTCTTCTCCCGATGACCGCGAAAACTTCACGCTGCTGTTGCAGGCGCTCCGTGCACATCTCGACGCGGAAACAAAGAAAACAGGCGTTGAATATCTCCTGTCCATCGCCGTCGGTGCGGGAGCTGCATTTACCAAGGATATCGAACTTGAAAAACTGAATACGATTCTCGATTACGTCAATCTGATGACCTACGACATGAAGGAGTGGGACCGCGTCACCCATCACTCCAATCTCTATCCGTCCGGCGAATACGAGGGCGGTTGGAGTGCGGCACAGACTGTCGATGCATACCACAGCGGCGGTATTGATAAAGAAAAACTCGTCATCGGCGGCGCGTTTTACGGGCACAGCTACGACATAACGTGCGATCATCCGCTTGGTCAGACCGAGAACTTCACACGCGCAAAGAATCTTCGCTACAGCCGCATCCGCCGTGAATGTACCGAGGAAAACGGCTGGATCAAGTACCGCGACGAAAAAGCCTGTGCGCCTTATCTTTACAACGGCAAAACAATCGTCATTTACGATGATGAGCAGGCACTTGCAGACAAGGTCGATTTTGTCTATGACGCAGGACTCGGCGGCATCATGTTCTGGGAGTTCAACGAGGACGACTCGGGAACCCTTGTCCGTGCCATTGCCGACGCAGTAAAGAAGCAAGAGATTAAATAAAGCTTTGGGAGGTTGAACCGATGACCGATTTTTCAAAGATTGCCCGTTATATGGAAAATACCGTCTGTCAGAAGCACGGTGTTCCGGGATGCGACATTCTCATTTACCGCGACCATGAACTTTTATACCGAAGTCGGATCGTAGCCATGT
>JAZTZC010000130.1:0-50857 GCA_045637265.1 Eubacteriales bacterium
TCATCCAGCGCCGCAAGCATTTGCTTGTGTGCCCGTGCAGCGTAATCCTCTCCGCCGTTATAATAATAGGCAAACGCAAGCGCTCCGATGGAATCGGTGGTATCGGCTTGACGCAGAACCGCATCGACCAGCGCACGAACACGGTCATCGCTCTGAGCGCGCCGACGAATGGCATCCAACTGTCCGTTTGCAAAAAACGCCTGATTGATCATTGTCTGTCCTCCCCCGAATCACGTTAAGAGCGATACTGCAAAAGCGATGCGATGGCCTTTGCCGTATCGGGCACAAACATCGGGTCACCGTTTTCGACGGTCATCTTTCCGGGATATTCATAATTGATTACCTCAAAATCGCCGATGCGGAAAATCAGATCAAGATTGTCGGTGAAGTCCGCAAGGCGCAGATTGGTGGAAATTCCGTTTTTCAGAGATTTATACAAATCGGGTGCATGTGCAAGCGTTGTAATCTTATTGATGGAGGTCATCATGGAGATTGCCATTTCGCGGAGCACCGACAAACGGGAGATATCGCGATTTTCATAGTCTGCATACCGCAGAACCTGCATCGCCGTTTCCCCCGACAGCCATTGAGAGCCCGCCTTCAGAGAGATGGTCAGTCCCTCCACAGGATCTTCATATTCCATATCGCACGGAACCTTGAACGACAAGCCGCCGAGCTGTTCGATGATCGATGCCATCGTCGGGATGCTGACAACGCCGTAATAATCAAAGGAAAAGCCAGTGATCGCACTGACCTTACCAAGGAAAAAGTCAAGTCCCTTTTCCATAAACACCGATCCGAGCGCAGTATGGACACCGTCGACAAACACACGGGTATTGCCTGAAAGTGCCGTCAGAACCAATCTGTGATCCTCTTTGTCCACACGACCGACAATCACGGCATCCGCCGAGATATCGCGCGTCATTTCATAGGACAAGAGCTGACCGACACCGGCATCCTGAACGCCGGAAAGTGCCTTGGACAGATAATCGGGCATCGATGCATGGTAATCGTCAAACGCATCCTTCTGATAGTCAAGACCCACCAGAACAAAGTTGAAGGAGGTTCCCTGAATCGTCGTTGTTCCGGGATTTTCCACCTCTTCAAACGGATTGAATACACCGACGGTTTCCTCCGCGGTATCCGTTACCGTCTCCGTCTCCTTTGTAAATCCGCCGGAGAAGTTTTCCATGGCAAAATCGGCAAGAAAATATGCAAGTGCCGCAAATATGAGAAGCGATACCACGAACGTGATCGCAAAATTTCTGAGGGAAGGAAGCATCGTATTCTCTCCTTTACTGATGTTACCGAAACCGCAGTCCGCGGCTCATTCATTATTATAATACAATCATTGAAAATTTTCAATATATCAGATGTGAATTTTTTTGCTGTTTCTTCCGCTGACACGCACCAAAAACAGGATACGCGGGTGCTCCTTTTCGAAAATTGCGATAAAATTGTTAAATCTTTTGAAAAAGTCTTTCCTTTATGCAAAATATCTGTTATAATATAAGATATTCCGGAAATTTCGCTTTCCGGATAGCAAAAACCGAAAGGAGATCATCTTTGCCCGACAAAGGTGATAACGGATATTCATGGCAAAAGAAAAAAAACAAACAACCGAACAGAACAGCTGCACCGATCCGCTGGCATGCAAGCGCGGCAAAATCGGCGGTGAGGCGGTTCTGGAAGGAATCATGATGAAGGCGGGCGGAACATATTCCATCGCACTTCGTCAGCAGGATAAAAAGATCCGCATTTCCGACCACAAATATACGACCGTCCGTGATAAGCACAAGCTTCTGCGTCTGCCGATCATCCGCGGCGTCATCAACATGGTCGAAAGCTTCATTCTTTCCTACAAAGTGCTCGGTATCTCTGCCGATGCCTACGGATTGGAAGAAGAAGAACCGACAAAATTTGAAAAATGGCTGGAAAAAACCTTTGGCAAAAGCATTCTCGACATCGTCATGGTCTTTGCCGGCGTGCTCGGTGTTGCGCTGGGCTTCGGGCTGTTCTTCTATCTGCCGATGCTCGTCACCAAGGGACTGGATTCCCTTGTCGGCGGCAATCTCGGCTGGTTCAAAAACGTCATTGAGGGCTGTCTGCGTATCGGTATCTTTGTACTGTATGTATGGGCTGTCTCCTTTATGAATGATATCAAACGAACCTTCCAGTATCACGGAGCCGAACACAAAACAATCTTCTGCTACGAACAGGGACTGGATCTGACCGTCGAAAATGTCCGCGCACAAAAACGATTCCATCCGCGCTGCGGCACGAGCTTCATCTTTGTCGTTCTGATCGTATCGATCATTTTCGCATCGTTCATCACATGGGATGCACTTTGGATGCGACTGCTCATCAAGCTGCCGATGCTGCCGCTGATCGTCGGTCTTTCCTTTGAGTTCATCATGTACGCAGGCAAGCACGACAATCTGTTCACGAAAATTCTTTCCGCACCTGGACTCTGGATGCAGCACATGACAACCAAGGAGCCGGATGACGATCAGATTGAAATCGCCATTGCTGCGGTCAAGTACACACTCAAGGACGAATATCCTGACTTTGAAACCTATGCCGTTCCGGGCGAGAGCTACCGCATTGTCGGAAAAAAGCCTGAAGCAAATGAATCCACAGAAGAAACCACCGAAACCAAGGAATGTGAAAAGGAAGTCTGCAATACTTCCGCTGAATAATCACCATGATGACTTACGCTGAACTGAGACGCACCCTGCGTGCGACATTATCCGATGCCGGTAAACTGACCGGTCTTCCCATTGATACGGTATACGAAGCCGATGAAATTCTGCGCCTTGTCGCAGGTCTGGACCGTGCCGCCGTTCTTCTGCGCGGTGCTGAAGAAGCTGCAGAAGCGACTGCGATGCGCTGTATCGCCGCAGCCAAAGGACGCGGAGAGGGCATTCCGCTTGCTTATCTTCTGGGAATTTCTCCCTTCTGCGGAGAAGACTTTTACTGTGCGCCCGGATGCCTGATTCCGCGCGCCGATACCGAAACACTCGTCGAGGAGGCGGCATCGCGTCTGCCCGCCGGCGGTGTTCTGTGGGATCTGTGTACCGGGTCCGGCTGTGTCCCGATCGCTGTTCTTCTGCAGCGCGATGACATTCCCGCGGCATACGGTGTAGAGCTGTATCCGTCAGCCGAAGCAACGGCAGAACGCAATATCGCTAAATTCTCCGAAAAGCTGGGAGAACGCTTCACGCTGGTCCACGGCGATGTTCTGGGCGGTGATATTCCGCAGAACAGCGCTGCACCTTCGGTCATCACAGCAAATCCTCCGTATATCTCCACCTCTGTGATTGAAACACTCGATGTACAGGTGCAGATGGAACCGCGTACCGCACTTGACGGCGGTGAGGACGGCATGCGGTATTACCGCGCCATACTTGCGGGATATCTCGGTCATCTTGCCGAGGACGGATGCATCATCTTCGAGATCGGCTATGACCAGAAGCGTGCCATCCGTGCACTTGCGCAGGAATACGACTGTACCTGCATCATCCGCCGCGATTATGACGGCAACGACCGCGTCGCTGTCATAAAGCCGCATCCCAAAGCATAACATATCCGCATTTTCATGCCGTCTCGCGCGTGCCGGATCGACCGCACATGTTTGAAGACGGCATATCTTCATATAGAATATCTGCGCATCGTGCATCATATTCTGTTGTATCCATTATCTAAAACATTTTCCCTGGAAAGGAACTTTCAAATCTGAAAGTCAGGATTCACATGATGAAAAAAACAGTTCTCTGTCTGTTCGGCGGGAAATCCACCGAATACAAGGTTTCCCTGCGCTCCGTCTGTACCGTTCTGGATGCGCTGAACGAAGAAACGTACCGTGTCATCCGCGTCGGCATGACGATCGACGGACGCTGGTACTATTATACCGGCACAAACGAAAAGATTCTTGACGATACCTGGCACACCGATACCGCCAATCTGCGCCGTGCCATGCTGTCCTCCTCCTACGGCGATCACAATCTGTATGTGGAAACCGAAAAAATCAATACCTTTGATACCATCGCCATTGATGTTGTCATTCCGATGGTTCACGGTGCTTACTGCGAGGACGGTACACTGCAGGGTCTGCTTTCCATGACGGGTATCCCGTATGTCGGTCCGCACACCGCCGCATCGGCTGTCGCCATGGATAAGGTTTTCACCAAGCTCATCCTCAACAATTTCGGTATTCCGCAGGCAAAATGTGCCGTTCTGACCAAATCCCGCATCGACAGCGAACTTGATACCTGCTGTGATGAAGCAGAAGCGGTCAGCTCCTATCCGCTGTTTGTCAAGCCCGCCAATGCAGGCTCGTCCATCGGCGTTTCCAAGGCAGATAACCGTGCGGAACTGTGCTCTGCTTTGCAGCTTGCCGCATCGTTTGATGATAAGGTGCTCGTGGAGGAATGTATCGTCGGACGCGAGGTCGAATGTGCGGTACTCGGCAATGAGCATCCGATGGCATCGATCCCCGGAGAGATCAATTCCGGTGCCGATTTTTACGACTACGATGCAAAATACATCACCGATACCTCCTCCGATTATATTCCCGCGCGTATTTCCGAGGAAGCACTGGAGGCTGTCCGCGGATATGCCGTCAAGATTTACGAAATCCTCGGATGCAAAGGTCTGTCCCGCGTCGACTTTTTTGTCACAGCGGATGAATCGATCATTTTCAACGAAATCAACACCCTTCCCGGATTTACCTCCATCAGCATGTATCCGAAAATGTGGAATCATATGGGCAAGTCGATTCCCGCACTGCTTGACGATCTGATTGCGCTTGCGGAAACGGCAGGTAAGTAATCCATGACGTATGAAAATCACCGTCCTGTGGGCGTGTTTGACAGCGGACTTGGCGGTCTTTCCGCTGTCCGTGAAATCCGCTCGCTCCTGCCCTCAGAGGATCTGATCTATTTCGGTGACACGGGTCGTGTTCCCTACGGCACGCGCTCCCGCGAGACAATTTGCCGCTATGCCGCGCAGGACATCCGCTTTCTTCTTTCCCACGCGGACTGCAAGGCTGTTGTCGTCGCCTGCGGCACCGTATCGGCAAACGCACTTGATATGCTTCGGGAAAACAACGATATCCCGATCATCGGTGTCATCGATCCCGCCGTGGAAGCCGCCGCGCGCGCAACAAAGAACGGAAACATCGGCATCATTGCAACGCCGTCCACCATTGCGTCGGGTGCTTATGAGCGGGCATTGCTTGCCCAAAACCCCGAGTTCCGTGTCACAAGTCAGGCGTGTGCGCTGTTTGTGCCGTTGGTCGAAAACGGATTTATCGATGCGGATGATCCGATTCCCCGTCTGACTGCCGAGCGGTATCTTGCGCCGATCCGTGAAAGCGGCGCCGATACGCTGATTCTCGGCTGTACGCATTATCCGCTGCTTTCTGCGGTCATCTCCGCCGTGCTCCCCGATGTCACACTGATCGATACCGGGTATGAGGCGGCACAGAGTCTTGCAAAACTGCTTTCCGAGAGGGAAATGCAAACCCCGTCCACATCCCCCGGCACATCCCGCTTTTATGTCAGCGATGAGCCGCAGGGCTTTGCTCATGCCGCGTCACGCTTTTTGGGGCTGTCCGAAAACGAACCGCTTCCGATGGTGGAACGCGTGAATATCGCGGCATATTGACCAAACCATGAAATTTTCTCCGCGATTTTCTGCATAAATTTCCAAAATCGTATTGACAAACAAACTGATTTGCGTTACAATAAGGGTAACACAGCACACTATGCCACAATCATGTGCCGCGAAAAATCATTCAAAGGAGATTATTTACCATGAAGAAGATGCTCAAGCTTCTGACGCTCGTCCTTTCTGTCATGATGATCGCAACCTGTGCGGTCAATGCAGGTGAGTATGACGATGTGTTCGCAAACCTTTCTTTCTCTGAATTCGCGCTCTACGAACAGGGTACACTGGATGCCGTTCAGATGCGTGCGTTCGCTGTTGACCCCAACGGCAAGTATTACTACGGCGGTCTGCTCAACGGCGGTATTCCCACCGTTTATCAGTTCGATGCCAAGACCGGCGATCCCATCTGCACCTATCAGTTCGATCCCGCTGAAGACGAAGGCGCATACATCAAGGCGCTCGCAGCCGATGACCGCGGATACGTCTACATGGGTGTTGCCAACAAGGCAAACAACGGCGCTGTCTACTTCGCAATCTGCTCCGAAAACGGTCTGTCCGAGATCAAGTGGGTCAAGATTGAAATCGAAGGCAAGGTTGGTGTCAACGGCGCATGTGTCCGTGAAGTCAACGGCAGCTACTACCTGTACTTCATTACCAACTATGACTCCGACAGACTGTACTGCTACGATGTTACCGATGTCAACAACCCGAAGATCATGGAAGCATTCGGTAATGACGGCTTCACCTCCGGCGGCGGTTACCTCGATCTGACCTCCGGCTTCGGTATGCAGGATGCAAACAACATCACCATTGACGAACAGGGTTACATTTACATCTGCGCTACCACAGGTACCGGCTCCAAGGGCGATACCATTTTCAAGGTTTCCTCCTCCGGCACCGGCGTTGTTGCTCAGGCTTCCGTTTCTGAATGCTTCGGCGTTGCAATCCTCGGCAACGGCTACCTCGCAGCTTGTACCTACGAAGGCATGGACTCCAAGGTTCACATCCTGAACCAGGCAGACCTTACCCCCGTTACCGTTGTTGGTTACGACAACGCAAACAACTTCACTCAGCTCGGTATGATCGGCAACCGTATCTTCATGGCTGACCAGGGTCCCGACGCGGTCCTCGTTTCTTCCGAAATCAACTTCCCGGTTCCCGTTGAACCCGAAGTTCCCGCAGAAGACATTCCCGCAGAAGGCGGCGATGCTCCCGCTCCTGTCGCTCCGACGACCGCTGATACCGGTCTCGTTGCAGCATCTGTTCTCCTGCTCGCAGCAGCAGCTGTCGTTCTCAAGGCAAGAAAGCACTGAGATCAAACACGCAGAACCATGCATCCGACTTATGCATGTCTGAAGTGAATACGAAAATCCGTCTCCATGTGGCAGGAGACGCATTTTTTTCGATTTGGTCACACTTTTTTTATATTTTTATGATATAATACGGGAAAACAACTCAATAAAGGAGACCTGTTGATGTCCGAATATTCCCGTTTCACCTATGAGGGTGATGTTATGGTTCATATGTCCGATGCAAACCGCGTCTGCCGTGCGGCTGATCTGATGCGCTTTATGCAAGAGGCAGCAACCCGTCAGCTGGAGATGCTCGGTCCGAACCTGACCACATTGCAGTCACAGGGACGTGCATTTATTATGAGCCGTATTTCCATTGATTTCCCCGCCCCGGTGTATACATTTGACACGGTACAGTGTACCACATGGCCGTGCGCATCGAGCCGCGGTGCTGCGTTTGACCGTCATTTTGAGATCTTCTGCGGGGAGGACACCGTTGCCCGGGCCGCATCCCAGTGGGCATTTCTTGACTATCAAAACCAAAAGCTTCTGCGCGTCGAGGATGCGAACGTCTATTTCACAAGAGATGAGGTTATCACCACCACGCTGCCTCTGCGCTTCCGAATTCCCAAAGACGCAAACCTGATTCCTGTCGGCGAGAAAACCGTACGGTACTCCGATATTGATACCAACCGTCATCTGAACAACACGCATTACTGCGATCTGTACTGTGACCATCTTCCCATGGACGGAAAACGAATTGCCGCCCTCTCCATTGCCTTTCAGAAGGAAGCTCCGCTTGGTGAGACGATCACCGTTCTCCGCACAGAAGAACCCGATGAAAATGGGATTTATTATTTCCGTACGGTGCGTCAGTCTGACGGTGCGGTTAATACCGAGGCGATGGTACAGCTTGTCTCACTGTAATTCATAACATATATGCTCCCGCCCGACACATGTAATTTGCATGCGTCAAACGGGAGCGCTTTGCATTTATATGAAGATCTGAATATTATACTCCACCATTCTCCGTCCGCGCAATGACCTCGTCCTTGACGTTTTCTGCCAAATTGACAAAATAATCGGAATATCCCGCCACACGGACAAGGAGTGTGCGGTAGTTTTCGGGATGCGCACGTGCTTCCAGAAGATCCTTTTTGTCGATGACATTGAACTGAATTTCAAAGCAGTCGTTTTCCATAAAGGTTCGGATAAAGCTGCACACCGCGGCATTGCCATTTGGTGCTGTGATAAAGTTCTTTGCAAAACGGTAATTGGTCGCAATGCCGCCGATGCCCTTGCTCTGGTCGAGCTTGGCAATCGAGTGCATGACCGCCGTCGGACCGTTTTTGTCCATACCGCCGACAGCACCTAAATGCTCAGAAAGTGCATGTCCCGCATGGCGTCCGTCGGGTGTTGCGTCGGTGATATATCCCATCTGTCCATGCACGACATACGCAAAGTAGCTGGGATGCGTCGTTCCGCCAATGGAAGACGAATATTTTTTGACCTCTCCGTCGATAAAATTGTAAATGTCAACGGCAAGGGTATCAACGGAAGCATCGTCGTTGCCGAACTTCGCGGTGCGGTTGATGATATACTGCCGCATTGCCTCGTCATCTGCAAAGTCACTTCTGCACATTCTGCCGAGTTCTCGCAGGGTCAGACGCTTTTCCTCATAGACCAACTGACGGATGGCAGACAGCGAATCGATGACATTGATGATGCCGGGGAAATTCGGATAATTGAAGTTATACCGTGTTCCGCCGACAGCAGCATCCTGCCCGCGTGCGATGCAGTCATTTAAGAACGCACTTGCAAGAGGAGATGCGGTATAACGGCGGCGCAGCTCCGTCAGCCACAAAACACCGCCAACGTGCGACGCAATGATCTCCGCAATGACGGATTTGAACAGCGACAGGAATTTCTCCCACGTGTCAAGATCGTCAAGCGCAAAATCCACGTCATGTGCCAGATACGGATTCTGTTCCACACCGCCCCAGCCGGGACCGATGTTGTGCGTGAGCATGCCCACGGTATACGGCTTTGTCTTTTCGTACAGAATGTATTCAAATGCTTTGCAGAGATTGACATACGGCGTTGCGACAAGGATATTGGAGGCGGCGATCGGCGTAATTTCAACGCAGGTGGAATGGATATAATCACGCGCGTCTTCCTCTGTGACACCGGCATCGCGCAGTCCGCGCTGAACTACACGGTCATTGAAGATCGCAGGACGTGTGTAGCCCTCGGCGATAATCTCCATACACAGCCGCAGTAAATCTTCCGGCATATCCTCAGTATAACAGACGGAAACCGAGGGATTGATCAGTCCCGTAGTGCGGATGGCTTCAATGCACATGTAGGTCAGTTCATTCCAGACGGGTTTTCCGTCACGGTCCACACCACCGACCATCAGCGATGCCGGCCAGGAATCGTAAAGTTCATTGTGCTTGAAATAAAGCTGCTCAATCAGCTGCATCGCAAATTCCCGTGTGATGCGTCCCGCTGCAAGATCTGCCTGATAATACGGATAGAGATAACGGTCGGGATGTCCCGTCAGCGTGATATCATCAATGAGTGCCAGCGCGAACTGGACAAACCACATGCTCTGGATTGCCTCATAAAAAGTTCTTGCAGGCTTTGCGGGAACGCGCGTGAAGATGTCAGACAACACCAAAAGCTGTGTACGGCGTTCTTCATTTTCTGTCTGTTCGGCGTATGCGGCAAGCGTCTCGGATGTACGTTTGCCAAAACGGATCAATGCCGACAACGAAATTTCCATGGACTGATAGGTGACATCCTTTTCGTGCATCGCGGGGTCCTGCAGAGAAAGTGCGGCACGATGTTCCTTCACACGTGCAAGAACCCCCTCCACGCCTTCGCACAGAAGCAGTTCATAATCGATGACACGGTGACCTGTGGATGCCGTTTTTGCTCCTGCGATAAAGTCGCCGGCAGCATGGATGATATTCTGTGCATCAGCAACCTCAGCACGCTCCTCATCCGTCATGGTATAGTTCAGAGAATACCGTCCGACGAGCAAATCGAAGTCACTGACCTCCACGGTATAGTGGTCAAACATGTATGCATCCATTTTCGCACGGCGCAGATTGTGGAACAGCTCTCCGCGCGTTTCGAGAAAGCCCTTATGATAGAGATAATGGCGTTCTTCCCATTTGCGCCCATTGCGTCCGTTTTCAAACGCGGCGGTTTTGATTTCGGCATTGGTCATCATGGCGTGGTTTCCTCCGTCATAAACAAATATATTTGTCTTCATCATATCATATCACGTGTCGGTTGTCAAGGGAAATCTGTACGGATCGGAACAGTTTTTTCTTGATTTTTCATCCTGCTCTTGCACTCGTCGGCAAATGGTGGTATAATGGACGCATCAAAGAAATAATTACGGAGGTTTCTCAATATGATCATAAGCAAACAGGTACGAAATATCCTCCTTTGGCTGTGCTGTTTTACGATGCTTACCGTCTGGCTCACTGCATGCAATTCAGATGACAGCAGCGCAGATGACACAACGGCTGCCGATTCTGTCCCGACAATCATCGCCGAAACCGATGCCGAAACACTTCCGGCGGGAATCAAAAGCGATAGACAGATCTGGCGCGATCTGTACGACGCGAATGAAAGCAAGGAAGCATTGCAGATCATGGCAGAAGAAACAGCCGGCTTCCGTTTTTCCGTCAATGCGCCGTTTGACCGTCTGACCGTCTGCTGTCCGTCATGGTCGGACAACATCGGTACGATGCGCTTCACCCTTTACGCATGGGAAAAGAACCACGAGATCACGACCCAGGGAACAGCACTGGCTACCGAGCTTTATGTCGATTACAATGACAACGCCGATCTGGATTTCGCCTTTGATACAATGCCTGCGGGCGAATATTATCTGTACATCAGCGAAACCGAGCAGTCGGTCGGTGTGTGGAATTACTTTTCCGCGGTTTCCGGCGGTATTGTATATAAGAACGGTCAGGAATTCCCGGGCGAGTTTCAGGCATCGATTCATTTCACGATGACACCTGAGCAGCCGTTCAATCCCTGTTCCTCACAGATCGATCTGAATACCATCGTCAAAACACCCGATCCCGTCGTATATCCCGAGGATCACATTCTCAATGTCCGTGCTGCACAGCCCTCCTCCTGGGATGCTGTTGACGGTCTGGGACGTGTACTGCCGTCCAATGAGGAAACCGGTGACGTTCGCGAAGACAAATTCGTAGGGCTTTTCTACTGGACCTGGCATGCTGCCATCGGATCGCACAATGAAGCACGCAACAACACCGAGATCATAGCGGAATATCCCGAGGCGAAAAATGATGTCAATCATCCCGTCTGGAAAAGCATCGGAGAATCCAATCACTGGGATGAACCGCTTTATGGCTATTATACGACCGTTGACAAGTGGGTTCTGCGCCGTCATGCGGAAATTCTTGCCGATGCGGGTGTCGATGTTATCATCTTTGATAACACAAACGGCATCCAGACATGGCGTTCTTCCTATATCACGCTGATGGAAGTCTTTGCCGAAGCACGTGCAGACGGTGTCAATACGCCGCAGATCGCATTCCTGCTTCCGTTCTCCGCAGGAGAAAACACGAATGTCCAGCTGCAGAATCTGTATCTTGACATTTACCGCGATCCCAAATATCAGGAGCTGTGGTTTTACTGGAAAGGCAAGCCGCTGATTATGGCATATCCCGATGATCTTGACCGCAACGATCCTTTGCAGGGTGAAATTTATGATTTCTTCACCTTCCGTCCCGGTCAGCCGTCCTATACACAGGGTTCCACCCACAAGAATCAATGGGGATGGCTGTCTATCTACCCGCAGCAGGTCTATAAAAATAAGGACGGCACACCGGAGCAGATCACCGTCGGTGTCGCACAGAACCATTCCGCAGAGCTTGGTCTGACCGCGATGAACGGCGAAAATATCTTCGGACGCACCTACACGTCAAAGGGTTACGATACCCGTGAGGATGCCGTTTTGTGGGGTGCCAATTTAGAGGAACAGTTTGAATACGCGCTGGAGGTCGATCCCGAATTCATCTTCATCACAGGCTGGAACGAATGGATTGCAAGCCGCGTGGAGGAGTGGCAGGGTGTTGCCAATGCCTTCCCCGACCAGTTTGACGTTACCAACAGCCGCGACATCGAACCGTCTGCGGGTATTCTGAAAGACCACTATTACTATCAGATGGCATCTTATATCAGACGCTTCAAAGGCACGGAAGCATCCCCTGTATCGACAGAAGAACTTACCATCGATATTCACGGCGATACAGCACAGTGGGACAATGTTCCGGCACAATACTACGCCTACATCGGCAACACCGATGACCGTGATGCCGACGGATATATCGGAACACACTATACAAACACCTCCGGACGCAATGATATTGTCCTTGCCCGTGCAGCACATGATGCGAACAACCTCTATTTCTATGTCGAATGTCTGGAGAATATCACGGCAGAGACCGATCCCGCATGGATGCGTCTGCTTCTGAACACCGCGGAATCGGAGGATGCATGGGAAGGCTACGAATATATCCTCAACCGCGAAACCGCCGGTGTTCTGGAACGGTCCCGCGGCGGCTGGGATTGGGAGCAGGTCGGCACGGTTGACTATGCGGTCAGCGGTAAAGTCCTTCAGGTTTGTATTCCAAAATCCCTGCTCGGTATTACGGAAGAGGAATTCATTCTGCGCTTCAAGTGGGCGGACAACAATCTGACCGAAAACGAAGCCGGTGAGGTTGACATTCTCGACTTCTATCAGTACGGCGATGCCGCACCCGGTGCGAGATACCAGTATCGGTATACGGTGAAGAATCCGTAATTTCATATGTATTCGAAGAACGACTGTGGTGAACTGCGGTCGTTCTTTTTTCCCCTTGACAGAAGAAACGATATATGATATAATATCGTTAATCGATATCGTATAACGATATTGGAGAAAGGCGGTAACTGAAATGCCAAAAAAATCACTTGGAACACTGACAGAATCCATGTTTTATGTTCTGCTTTCCATGCGCGGGATGTCTTCCCTGTGCGGAACGGAAATTGCCGCACGGATCGGCAAGATCGGCGGAGGTGCAGTGGAAATCGGCCCTGCGACGCTGTATACGGTGCTCGGAAAATTCAGAGAAGCCGGATACATTGAAGAAATCGCAGAGGAACCCGGCTTTGGACGGATGCGTTCCTACCGTCTGACCGATCTTGGATGTGCCGCATGCGACAAGGAATATGACCGTCTGCGCCGCTGTATTGCGGATGCGGATGCCGTATGGAATCATGAGATGAGGTATACCGATGAAACTATCAAGAATTCAGATCCCGCCCTGCAGACCGTATGAGATCAATGCTGCCGAGACATGGCTTTCTGATATGAGCGAAGCAGGACTCCATCCCGAGCACGATTTTATTTTTGCGGGATTGGTTTTTTTCGAGCGCGGAGAACGGCGGCGGTATCGCTATCGGTTTGATATTGCAAAGCCGCCGACCATGTTTGACGATGGCGGTGTCGATGCGGAACAGCAGCTGCTCTGTGCCGATGCGGGATGGGAGCTTTGCGGCATTTGGGGCGACTTTGCGGTATACCGTTCTCCGCAGGATGAATCCGACGAAATACCCGAACTGCACACCGATCCTGCACTCCATGCCGCGGCATACAAAAAGGTCCGCCGTCGTGCATTTGGCTCTCTGATCTGGATCGTCGTTTTAGCAATTGTCTGGGTAAACATGATGTTCGGCGGTACGGCACTTCTGGATGCGGTTCTCGGCGTGGGACTGGTCAGTCGACTGCTGTCAGCGTTGATTATTTTATGGGGGCTGTATCTCGGTGTTGAGCATTGGTTTTCGATGCATACATATTGCCGAAGATTACAGCGTCAAGCACGTGGACAGGAACCGCCTTCGACCGAAGATGAGGATATCCGCGAGGAACGCCGCTGGCAGAGCCGTGCGTGGCACCGTCGGCTTTCGTTTGTATGCAGTATTCTTCTGATCGGCGCATGGCTGTGCTCGGGCTTTGTTTCGTTTCTGCGCGCAGCAGATGACCAAAACACCCTGCCGCTTGCGGGAAACGAAGAAACGCTTCCCTTTGCGCTGATGCAGGATCTGTACGAGGACAGCACCTTTTCCTATTCATCCATGGACTGGACAAACGAAATCCGCCGGCATGACGATATCCTTATCCCCGTGCATTTACAGGTACTGCAAAACGGTACAGTTACCTATCCCGATGGGACATCAAAGAGCGGCGGTCTGACCGTTCGCTATATTGAAACCATATCGGAAGATTTTACCGACCTGCTCGCTCGACAGTACCGTCATTCCGATGAGCGCGACAAGCATTTCGGCGGTTACCGCGACCTTTCGCCGGAGGTTATCGACTGCATTGCCGCTGTCGGCGATGACATGGAGGTATTCGCCTATACCGCGCGCTTTCCGACTGTGCTGATCCGTCATGGGAAAATGCTGTTATACGTCAATTACTACGGCGAGGCCTATACTTCTCCCGATGCCGTCATTTTTGCAATGACAGAGCGTTTGATTGCACCCCGTTCATGAAAAACGATACGGTTTTGCGTGCTTTTTCTCTGCGCACAATGACAAAGATGCAAAAACCTCTTGATTTTTCGGCGATTTTTTGATATAATAATTATATGCATATTAAAAATTCACCCATATTTTCCGAAGAAATCATACATAAGAGAGGTTCAATGCATTGAAACCAATGGATATCTATTCGGGGACGGCGCAGTTCTGCCGCTTAAAGTTCCTGCTCGGACTTGGCATGACACTGCTGACGACGCTGCTGTATGTCGTTATGGTCGGTCTTCCGACACTTGCCGCAGTATGGCTGTCCTACATCCTGCTTCCCTTCTGGGCGGCGCTGTCGGTGTTCCTCTGTGTCAAGCTCTACCGCTCGGTTGGTTACCGCATCGACGGCGGTCATATCGCGATCATCACAGGTGCCATAGCCGACGGATACATTCCGCGCAACAGCGTTTCCCTGTCACAGGATCTTGTAACACAGCGCTTCCGTATTCCCAAAAACTATTTTACCGCAAAAAAACTGATCTCCGCATCCACGATGGAACTGAATACCGTCTTCACCCGTGCATCTTCCCTGGTCGGAGAGCTCCCCGGCATGAAGCTGATGGTGGAGATGGGACGGCAGTTTCTCCGCATCCATCTTGCGTATATGAATCACGCATGTCTTGCCTACACCTTTTTCCGCGGAGATGAAGGGCTTTATCTGAGCGCATCCGAGGGCTGTGCCATTTTTGCCATCAACTGGAAACAGCTGACCAAAAATGCATCCGACATCGCCATTCTCATGAGCGCAGGCATCGCCGTTCTGACAGCGGCACTCGGCATCGCGCTATTTTCGCTGATGAATGTACTCGGCATGGACAAGTTTGCTTATTTCGGCATCATTCTCGCGCTGATGCTGGTTCTGTGCATCAAGCACGCGTTTGTCGATTCCTTTTTGTCGATCTACTTTATCAATATGTATATGCGTCTGGCGGAATTTTCCGAGCCGAGCCGTGACTTTTTCCTGCGTCTGGAAAAGCTGTCTCCTGCCTTTGCGCGCATGGCAAGCCTTGCCAACGGCAAATTCCCGACACCGAAAAAGTCTCACACCACCGCACGTATGCAAAAGAAAAACGCCCGCCGTATACCGCCGCAGAGAATGCCCGATGCACGTCACACGCTGATCTGCCCGCGCTGCCGTACCGCCAATCTGCCGACAGCAAAGTTCTGTGCGGGATGCGGTGCACAGTTAAAGTGGCGATAACCACCATTGTTTCATATAGAGGATCCAATCGTTATGTCTGAAAGAATCTATCCTGCCGTTACCGTCGATGACCGCTGTGAAGCACGCGTCCGCGCAGGTCACGTCTGGGTTTATGAATCCGATGTCAAGGAATGTTCTGTTACACCCGAGAACGGCGCACTCTGTGATGTTTTTTCCCGCCGCGGACGGTATCTGGGTACCGGCTTTTTCAACGCCGCATCCAAAATCCGCGTCCGTATGCTGTCAACCAATGCCAACGACCGCTTTGACGATCTGTTCTGGGAACGCCGTGTGCGATATGCCATCGAATACCGCCGTGCGGTTATGGCATCGGAAGCGGATTTTCTCTGCTGCCGTCTGATCTTCGGTGAAGCCGATCAGTTCCCCGGGTTGACCGTCGACCGCTTCGGCGATGTACTGGTCACCGAAACACTGTCACTTGGCATTGAGTTGCGCAAGGATGTGATTTTCCCTGCCATCGTCCGTGTACTTGCCGAGATAGGTGTTCCCGTCCGTGCCATTTATGAACGCAACAATGTCGCCATCCGCCGTCTGGAAGGCATGGAAGAAACGGTCGGTTTCTATCACTGCGATGGTCTTTGTGAAAACCCGTCAATGACGGAAGCTATGATCTGCGAAAACGGCATTACCTACCATGTGGACTTCATGCACGGACAGAAGACCGGTTTCTTCCTTGACCAGAAGTACAACCGTCTTGCCGCCGCCAAGCTCGCTCGCGGACGTACAGTCCTTGACTGCTTCACGCACACCGGCTCCTTTGCACTCAATGCGGCAAAAGCAGGTGCGGCACACGTCGATGCGGTCGATATTTCCGCCGACGCGATTGCCATGACGCGCCGCAATGCAGAGGAAAACGGACTTGCCGATCGCATGGACTTCATCTGTGCCGATGTGTTTGCGTATCTTGACGAGCTGAACGCAAAGAAACAGCGCAAGTACGACATGATTATCCTCGACCCTCCGGCCTTTACCAAGAGTGCCGGAACAGTCAACAACGCCTATGCTGGTTACCGCGAGATTAACCGCAAAGCGCTGCAGCTGCTTCCGCGCGGCGGATATTTTGCGACGGCTTCCTGCTCGCACTTTATGCCGTCCGAGCTGTTCTGCAAGATGCTGCGTGAGGCGGCGTATGATGCCCGTGTGACCCTGCGGCAGATTGAGGCGCGTCAGCAGTCACCCGATCATCCGATTTTATGGACGGTGCCGGAGACGGATTATCTGAAATTTTATTTGTTCCAGGTCATATGAAAAAACAAAATTTTTCTAATGCCATTCTTACGACTGCACTCTGCACCTTCATTCTGCTATGTTCCTGTGACAGTCGGTCATCCGTCATATTCGCGGATGACAAAACAACAATGACCGTAAACAGTACAACATATACCGTCACAGAATACAAAACGTGTGCATCAGCCGGATATGCACTGTGCGATAACGGCAGAATCTATCGCTGTACCGTATCTGATGTTCGAGAAGTGTATACTCCCACACCGTATTCCACTGCAACAGCACTGTATATCATCGGCGATGATTTATATTTTTCTGCAATCGATACGGTGGATACACAGTCAACACGGTTGTACGTATATGACACAGCTTCCGATACGACCGATTTTGTAATGATGTGTGATGCTATCGCGGCGACAGACGAACTGCTTTGCGCAATTCAGTCCCGAGCCGGAAACATGTTTGTCATGAACAATGTGTTCTATGCAACAGAAGAAACAGATGGATTTCAACCGATCTCTATGGGAGAAACAAATTACGGCTATGTAGTCGGCGGGCTGTCGATTGACGACGAGGGACAGATTCATTTTTTTGCAATTCCTGAAATGATGGGAACAAGCGATATTTCCCTGTCGGAATATTTGAATTTGAATGCCGTGGAATATGTTTTTGATCCAACAACCGAACAGTAAATGAAATATAAATATACTATTACAGGGAGAACCCAATCACGGGTCCTCCCTGTTGTTATTTCATTTAATCCATCAGACCAAGCAGATACTTCAATCGGAATCGCATGAAGAATCCCGCTTCTGCGCGAATGACATCCTCCAGTCGGACAATGTAATCGGCAAGCATCCACAACTCTTCCTCATCGATGAGGACATCGCCGAACTCGTTCTTGGCGATATACGCATAGACCGCCTCTGCCGCGCCGATCGAGCCGTTCTCGCCCTTGACCTTGAAGCGCATATCCAGTCGGTGCGTGTATTCCTTCGGTGTCTCGCCGGTCATCGGCTTGACATCAAAGACTGCCGCGGTTTTGCGCAGGTTGTCATAAAGTGCCGATGCGATCGGTGCACGTTCATCCTCTTCCGCCAGATGCTGTTTTGCTTTTTTCAGCATTTCCGTATGACGGTAGCGCATTGCCTCGCGGTTCTTGTGGAACCGATACAGCACATAGATGACCGCCGCCGCAATCGCCGCTGTGATCAGCACGGTGATGATGATATCGCCGTACAGATCCCACAGCGTATCCTCCTCTTCCTCCTCCTCGATTTCTTCGACGACAGGGGATTCGGTGATATCGGTGGACGACGAATCGCCGCGATTGTAGTTGATCGTTTCGTACGGGTCATACATCTCGCTGTAATACGGCGATGTGACCTCGGTGGTCAGCCAACCGTAGTTTTCCAGATAGATTTCACACCACGCATGTGCGTTGGAGTCTTTTACATTGCAGATGTAATTGCCAACGCGATCCTCCGCCTCGTTGCGGGAGAACTTCGGTGCGATATATCCTTCGACATAACGTGTAGGAACACCGACGGAGCGCAGAAGCAGGGTCGCCGATGTGGCATACTGTACGCAATAGCCTTCTTTGGTGACAAACAGGAAGCGTTCCACCGAGGACATCGTGTCTTCTGTTTCGGGCACGGTCGGGGTCAGTGTATAGACCATGTTGTCGGAGAGGTACTTTGCAATGCGGCGGGCATATTCGGTGTAGTACAGCGATTCGTTATAAACCATACCGTCAACCTGACCGCGCAGAAATGCATGAAAGGCTTCTGCGTCTGTGACGTAATACTCAACATTGATCAGCGAATTGTCCGTACCGCGCACCTCACGTGCTTCGATAAACGGTTTGCCAGCTGCCGCAGTTACCGCCTCGTTCAGTTCCGCCGCCAGCTCCTCCCCCACGGAATAATCCAGCGGATCATCCGAATCGGGAAGCTGTATATATACCACTTGTTCGTCCTCTTCACGGGAAATGCCGTTTCCGTAATCAATGATGATATCAAGATCTTCGGTTGCATACATCATCCGAGCGGTATCCCCAACCGTATACTGCATCGCACGGCGCGCAAGCAGATCGGTAAAGTCTACTTCCTCACCGTCAACTCTTGCGGTCAATCCCGTTTCGGGAAGCGGCTCGGAGTAGATAATCTCAAGCGCAAGATTGCGGAGCTTTTCATTGAGTACTTCATCCTGCGTCAGCGAGGTATAAAGACCGTTTTCGGTGACATAGTCGTTGTACTGCATCACTTCATTGATCTCATTCATGAAGTTCTGCCGTCCGTCGGCATCCAGCGACAGATAATACTCGGAGAGATTTCTCAGTGAGTAAGCATCATATCCGCTGTCAAATACCGTGGTTTTTTCCTCCTCAAACAATCTTGCGATATCATTTCCGACATAAGCATAGACATCCATGAAGGTGTCATACGCCATACGCTTCTGATTCAGCGCCTGATGCCAATCCTGCTCCTTGTAGAGCGGCAGATAGGCAACCGCGGAATATTTTGCACCCTTGTGGAACGCACGGGAGTAAGCAATGCCGTCAAAGTAATTGATCCATCGCTTTCCGTATGCCTCCTCAATGGAGCCGTATTCCTGCAGGGAAAGCTCGGTGTTCATTTTCGATGGTAAAAACAGAATATTGCCCGCGACACCGAGGTTTTTGAGCGAAATCATCGTCGTCATAAAGCCCTCGTCCTCATGGTTGACATACGAGGTCTTGGTTTTATAGCGAACGAGCTTTTCGTTCAGGTTGCGATAAAAACGGTAGGTGATATCCTCGGCACTGAAGCCGTCGGGAAACAGCTCCTTGAAGCCGTCACGCGTTGCCTCATCCGCGACATACCACTTATCGTCAAGGAACGTCGCCGATACCCACGAACGCAGGTAGACGGGCAGATTCAAGTTCGACTGAATTTCCAGTACCGGCTTACCCGTGAAATAGCGCGGGAGCGCAATGGAAGAACGCGCATCGAGAATTTCGGCGGCACCTGTTAAGCCAAGATCGGCAATCTGCATATCCTCGCCTGTGATGATCGCCATTTCGTATGCACGGATGGTTTCCATGACTGTGTCGATGGTTTCATAAGTTTTCCACGGTTTTTTGACGCGGGAAGCGGGAATGGCAATGGCAAGCAGCGCCAATGCCGTACAAAGCAGCGCCGAAAAACCGACCACCGCCGAACCGCGCAGGGAAAAGGCATGCTCCGTCTTTTTGTCGGCGGTATATGCGGAAATGTCACCGATATCGGGTATCGGCTCGGTTGGTTCCGTTTCTTCTTTTTCAAGTTCAGCCGCGCTGACTGTTTTGTGCTTGGGAAGTGCGGCATATTTGTCTGCCATTTTCATGCACAAAAGACCGCAGATACCTGCGACCGACAGCGCAATACCCCACTTGGAGGTCGAAATATTATAAAGGAAGACGAGCGTATAGCTGAACGCGGTAATACACGCAATCGGCCAGACGCGGAGCTTCTTTGCGGTGCAATGCGCAACGATGATTGCACAGATGACCTGCAGAAGTCCGAACGCAATTTTTGCCCACAGCAGTTCTGCTTCCGCAGTCAACGGGCTGTCGAGCTTGAACACATACAGCACGCCGTAGCCGATGGTCATCATATAGGAGATGGCGGAGTTGAACAGTCCGCGGCCGAGATTCACCGCGAGCGTGATCGGATCGATTCCGCTTACTGCAAAATACACAACGAACAGAGCCGCACCGAGCGCTGTCAGAATCCACATAATGACCGAGACGATTTTGTTCCAGCAAGCCGCGCCGTGCAGAAGCAATACAAGCGCGATCATCGGCAAAAACAGCAGCTTCGGTGTTGCAAAGCCAAAGGCGTTATCTGTGAACAGATACAATCCGACCAGCAGCAGATATGCGGGAACCAGACGCAAAAGCAATCCGACAGGCGTCATCCAATCGGACACCGTCTGAAGACCCGGATGCAGATGGCGCAGATTCCGCTGTTTTGCACGACGCTTTTCCGCACGGCGGTCGGGGCGCGGCGCCTTGACCGGTACCGCAGCAGGTTCCGCTGTCTCTGGAGTAATTTTGGGGTGTTTGGACATGGATTGATTCCTCATTTTATTTGATTTCATTGAATACCGTTACGAGAATTCCCGCCGCACGCATCTGTGCGATGAGATGTTCGTTTTCGTCGTTATGACGTGCACGTTCCTCGGGATCACGGATCTTCGCAATCGGATCAAAATAGTACACCTGCAAGCCGCCCATCAGAACAACGGACGAGTAGTCGCGCAGAGATTCCTGCAGGGTCGTTACAAGCGCCGCATCGAGACGGCTCGTGATGATGTAATAGGAAACAGATTCCGTTTCCGTGATAAAGCGGCACAGCGATGCGGGAGACAGGGACGCATCATGCAGAGATGCCGTCGCAAAATACGGGTAGACACGTTCAAAGTCAAGCTCGTTGTACATGACCTCGGCGGCATAACCGATGTGCGGCGCTCCGTCGTCCGGTACTGCTTCCGTATTTTGTGCATGTTCGCCGAGCATGGCTTCCATACCGATCTCCGCAACACGCTTTTCATACCACATCAAGGTACAGACATTGTTTGCGCCGCGCAGGGTGGACAGCATCAGCGCGATTGTCATTTCCGTGACAGCATCGGCACAGCAGAGATTGATATCGTCGGTATACAGTCCACGCTTGAACGGGTCGGTATACTTCTCACCGAGATCGGGCAGAAAACAGACGGAACGACAGGCATTCATGCCGTAATGCTTGACCATCAGATCCTGCGTTTTTGACGACAGCTTCCAATGGATATCACGCAGACCGTCACCCATGCGGTATTCCTTGATTTCGGTCAGCTCGGTACGGTCAGCACCGCGGAAATTGCGGACTTCGGTCGTGTTGACCTCGGATGCGGCACCCTCGCCGTCGGTCACGATAACGGGTCGTCTCGGCATGACGAATACCGGACGCAGATTGTCGCGCCGCATACGGATACGGAAGATCTTCAGCGGGTCATAGACATACAAGTCGCGGATGCCGATCTCATATCCGCCGCGATAATGGAAGGTTGCACGGTCGAGAATGCGGAAGGTTCCCTGCGGGGCAAGCGAGCAGGAGACACGCTTGGTATCACAGCGCACGCCGTCGGTCGCGGGATACTGGATATCCGCATCGACAAACGGGTACGGCAGAAAGCCATTGTTGGCGATCAGAATTTCATATTCGAGCGGTACTTCCTTCTGCACCGTCTCCGCCTCGACCGTATTGGACTCGCTGACGAACATATTACAGGTCAGCACATACAGCACGAGCAGCGGCGGCAAAAGCATCACAAAGATAAACAGCACCGAGGAAAGCGGTGAACGCAGTGCCTGCGTAAACAACAGCGCAAACACAAAGAACAGTCCGTACCAGATCGCATTTTTTGTCAAGGAAAAGGTCGGATAGGTTTTCAGCCGCGCCAGCTTTTCCTGTCGTCGGATATCGGCAAGAATTTTCGCTTCTTCCTTGATTTTCAGCTTTCTTGCTTTTTCCTCTGCCTTTTGCTGTGCCAGCTGCTGTTTTTCCATGAACGCGTTCATGCTTTGTCCTCATCCTTTTCGCGTTTGCCGACAAACGGAACATCCGCCGCACGGAGAATATCGCGCAGAACCTGCTCTGCGGTCATGCGCTGCAGCTTTGCCTCCTGCTTGAGCATAACGCGGTGCGCGATGGTATTGACGAAGATCGCGTTGACGTCCTCGGGAATGACATAGGTACGGTTGTGCATCAATGCATACGCCTGCGCCATACGGGTCAGCGCAAGAGAAGCACGGGGAGATGCGCCCAGCGACAGCGCACCGTGACGTCTGGTCGCGGCAACCAGTCTGACAATATAATCATAGATTGCATCATCCATGTGGACATCCGCCGCGGCATCCTTGAGAGCGCGGATCTTATCGGCATCGGTCTGTGCTGTGACCTTGTCCAGCGGATTTTCGTACTTTCTTGCGCGGATGATGTTGATTTCCTCTTCTGCCGTCGGATAACCGATGGAGATCTTGACGGTGAAACGGTCCAGCTGTGCTTCGGGCAGCGGATAGGTACCGACAAAGCCTGTCGGGTTCTGAGTCGCAATGACAAAGAACGGATCGGGAATGGCATAGGTTGTACCGTCAACGGTGACCTTTGCTTCTTCCATCGATTCGAGCAGCGAGGACTGCGTCTTCGGCGATGCGCGGTTGATTTCATCGGCGAGCAGAATGTTGGTCATGACAAGACCTTCGCGGAACTCAAAGTTCTCGGTCTGACGGTTATAGATATTGAAGCCTGTGATATCGGATGCCATAACATCGGGCGTGAACTGTGCGCGCTTGAATTTCAGTCCTGCCGCTGCCGCAAGTGCCGCCGCAAGCGTGGTTTTACCGACACCGGGAACGTCTTCGATCAGCACGTGACCGCCGGCAAGAAGTGCCGTAACCAGCATGATGATTTCATGGCGCTTACCGATGACGACCTTTTCAATCTCGGCAACCAGTGCCTGTGCTGTCGCGTGGACATCACCCAAAATTTCCGCAGCTTCTGCGGTGTTAAACTGCATTTCGTTGTTCATATGGTTCATCCTTCCTTTTGATTGGTTTTTTCGTTGTTGGATTTGTTTTTATTATACTATATATGATGAATGCTGTCAAGAAAAAACTGCGCAATCTCTTAATTTTTTTGTGTAATTTGATAAAGACACAAAACTGTTTATGTGTTTTTCCTGTTGCCATGCACAACTTTTGATAACAGACAACCGCTTTTTTCCTGTATTTGAAAACATTTGGTAAAAAACGTATCGGGTACTGTATTTTTCCGAAAAACTATGATATAATATAGGCAGACATCCCAAAACAAAAAGAGCACCTCAGCCGTGTCGCATCAGACATGCCGGTACTCTTTTCTGTCGTGATTGTGTTTTTTCTCATACTGTCATTACTCCCAAAGTCGAGGAACAGATCGTCTTACAGGATCGCGTCTGCGTATTCCTCATCCCGTCTGCACAGAGGGCTTGTGCCGTTGTCATACGCTTCCCGTTCTGCGTGATAGGCTTCGATCACGGCACTCTCCAAAGTCGAGCGGAATTCGACGTTGATCGGATGAACGATATCGCGGTACGTGCCGTCGGGATTCTTGCGGCTGGGCATAACAATAAAGAACTTGTCTCTTGCATAAATTACCTTGATGTCGTGAACTGCCAATGCATGATCAAAGGTCACGGAGACGATGGCTTTCATAGGGCCTTCGTCAAAAAGCTTTCGGATTTTGATGTCTGTGATGGTCATGGATATGTTTCCTTTCGATGTTTTTGATGCTTCTGTCGCGTCTGTTATTATTATACACGAAAAATGTGAAAAATGTAAATGCAAAAAGCAAGGAATTTCTGAATAATTTATTACAGGATTATGACGAAAAACACGAGAAATGTCGATAATTTTCATATTTTAACTATTCATAAATATAACTGTCAATATGGAGGAACTATTTATGGGATATACAAATAGTTGTATATTTATGCACTCTATACAGGAATTGGAGCAACTTTTGCCCCGTGGCTGTTCGCTCTTCTTCATCGGCATCGGCGGCGTATCGATGAGCGCACTTGCCATGATCGCCAAGGAAAAGGGTTACCGCGTCTCCGGCTCAGACCGTGCGGTATCCCGCAACACGGAAATGTTGTGTGATGCCGGTATCACCGTACATCCTGTACATGATGCGGCAAACATCGCTGGCTGTGACGCCGTAATCTACAATGCCGCGATCGGTGAAGATAACCCCGAATATGCCGCGGCGAAAGAAGCCGGAATTCCGCTGGTCTACCGTACCTGTTTCCTGTCGTTTCTGATGCGCGGATACCGCCACGGCATCGGTATCGCCGGTATGCACGGCAAAACAACCACCTCTGCAATGCTTTCCCATCTGTTTCTTTCTGCCGGACGTGATCCCGCGATTCTGATCGGTGCCCCGATTCCCGAGCTCGGTCACGATTTCCATTCCGGCACGGGAGAGGACTTCATCTTTGAAGCGTGTGAGTACAAGGACTCTTTCCTTTCCTTCCATCCGAGCATTGCCGTCGTTCTCAACGAAGAGATGGACCATCCCGACTATTTCAAGTCGCTGGAGCAGATCAAGGGATCTTTCCACAGGTATATGGAAATCCCCGGCGAGGAGGGCATCGATATTGTCAACGCAGACGATGAAAACGTGCTCGATAGTGTCCGCGGCTGTCATGCGGCATGCGTAACCTTCGGTATTGTAAATCCTAATGCGGAATACCGCGCGACTGACATTTCGTATCCCGACGGATGTGCCGCGTTCACGGTGCTTCACAACGGTGAGCCGTTCTGCAACATGCATCTTTCCGTTCCGGGACAGCACAATATCCTCAATGCACTCGCCTGTGTTGCCGCCGCCGACAAATGCGGTCTTTCCCCGGATGTCATTGCCGCGGGTATTTCCTCCTTTACCGGTGCCGGCCGCCGCATGGAATTCAAAGGATATCTGAAGGATTGTACGGTCCGTGTGCCTGTCTATGACGATTTCGGTCACCATCCGTCCGAGATCCGTACAACGCTGGAGGGAGCATACCGTCTGCGCAGCGGCGGACGACTGCGCTGCGTCTATCAGCCGCATACGTTCTCCCGTACTGCCGAACTGTTTGAGGATTTTGTCACAGCATTTGACGTGTGCGATGAAGTTTTCTTTGCGGACATCTATGCTGCACGTGAAACCAATACCTACGGTGTCACATCAAAGCAGCTTGCCGACCGAATCGCCCACGCGTCCTATACTCCCGATTGGGACGCACTGAAAACATATCTCTGCGATACCGCCCAGGACGGTGATCTGCTGATCATCATGGGTGCGGGAGATATCGCAAAATTTGCAGATATCATCGCAAAACCTGAGTAAAAAAGGATCGGCGTTTTCCACAACCTGTCGGGAAACGCCGATATTCGTTATATTGCACAAAATAGCGACAGTTAAATTGTTGAAGTTGCCGAATATTGGGTATTTACAAAATCGTCATTCCGTGGTATAATATTAGACGAAACAGAAGCTTTAAATCGGTACAGAGAGACCGGCAAGTTTTTTTCATATAAAACATCCGAGCCTGAACAGTAAACGGCAGATCCGATACCGCGGACGCGCGGCTGCGTTTGAGTTGATGAAAGAACGTCAGATAGATAACGGAACAGCCTTGAACTTCTTGCTCTCGGAAATCAGAGTATAACGATCTTGCCGTGTCATAAAACATCGGTAAGGTCTTTTTTTTGCAATTTTCAAACACGGAGGAACAACCATGAGCGAACGCCAATTCAAAACAGCATTGATGGATGAATCCGCGGTCAATCGCGCGCTGATCCGTATTACACATGAAATTGTGGAAAAAAATAAAGGATGTCAGGATATCTGTCTTGTCGGCATTCACCGCCGCGGTGTTCCGATCGCGCATATTCTGCGTGAAAACCTGTTTCACGTGGACGGCGTGGATGTCCCGATCGATGCGCTTGACATCACCATGTACCGTGACGATCTGTCCGAGCGCCCCGATCTTCCGCTGCCGCACACACCGATGGTCGAAGACAAGCCGCTGTCCGTCGACATTCATGGAAAGACCGTCGTCCTTGTTGACGATGTCATCTATACCGGACGCACGATCCGCGCCGCCATCGAAGCGCTGTTCCGTCATGGCAGACCCGCCGCTGTCCAGCTCGCCGTACTGGTCGACCGCGGACACCGTGAGCTTCCCATCCGTCCCGATTATGTCGGCAAAAATGTTCCCACGTCCCGTGAGGAAATCGTAGATGTCCATATGAAGGACATTGATGGTGACGTCGGCGTGTATCTGATCTGAAAATATCACCCGAACAGGTCAGTTCCGGTGTATTTATAGAAAATTTATCTTTGGAGGTATTTCATGAAACTGACTTACGACATCCACGAAAAACCCAAATTCGGGCAGAATCTCGTCTTCGCGCTCCAGCAGCTGCTGGCAATCATCGCGGCGACGCTGCTCGTCCCCACACTCGTCAACGGCTCCAACGGCGGCGTTCTGACCATGGACCCGCCCGCAGCACTGTTCGGCGCCGGCGTCGGTACCCTTTGTTACATTCTGATTACGCGCCGCAAATCCCCTGTCTTCCTCGGCTCTTCCTTTGCATTCATCAGCCCGCTGATCGGTGCCTGTGCATACGGCTCCGGCGGTATCGTCCTCGGCTCCCTGATCGCAGGTCTTGTTTATGTTATCATCTCCGTCATCATGATGTTCGTCGGCACGGCATGGGTCAATAAGCTCCTCCCGCCCGTCATCATCGGTCCGACCGTTGCGCTCATCGGTCTTTCCCTCTGCGGCTCCGCTGTCAACAACATCAACAACACGGCTGTCGGTGATTACAACCTCTTTGCGATCCTCACCGGTCTTGTTACCTTTGTTGCAACCATCATCGCTGCAGTCAAGGGCTCCAAGATGATGAAGCTCATTCCGTTCATCATCGGTATCGGTGTTGGTTACGTCTTTGCATCCCTTCTGACCGTCATCGGTATGCTCGCCGATGTTCCCTCCATGCAGCTCGTCAACTACAGCGCACTGACCACGATGGATTCCATCATCCACGTTCCGCAGTTCACCATCGTTGAAGCGATCAAGGAAGGCTTCTCCGGCATCAACGGTGCTTCCATCGTTTCCCTCATCGGTCTGTTCGCACCTGTCGGCTTCGTCGTTCTCGCCGAGCACATCGGTGACCACAAGAACCTCTCCACCATCATTGACCGTGACCTCATCACCGATCCTGGTCTGGACAAGACCGTCATGGGTGACGGTGTCGGTACGATCGTCGGTTCCGTTCTCGGCGGCTGTCCGAACACAACCTACGGCGAATGTGTAGGATGCGTCGCAATCACCGGCAACGCTTCCATCTACACCATCTGCACCACCGCCATCATGGCAATGGTTCTCTCCTTCTTCAATCCCTTCGTTCAGTTTGTCAACACCATTCCGGTCTGTGTCATCGGCGGTATCTGCATCGCGCTGTACGGCTTCATCGCAGTTTCCGGTCTGAAGATGATCCAGAAGGTCGATCTGAATGACAACCGCTATCTGCTCGTTGTTGCATCCATCCTCGTTCCCGGTATCGGCGGTCTGACCCTGAACCTCGGTCCGATCACGCTGACCAACATCGCAACGGCGCTCATCATCGGTATCGTTGTCAACGCCATTCTTTCCATCGGCGAAAAGAAGAACGCAAAAGAATAATTACGGTTTTCCAAAGTCTCCCGTGTCTGTCCGGCGCGGGAGATTTTTGTTTCACGTGAAACAATGCAAATTCAACTTTTTTGTAAAATTTCCTCTGCAAATCTTGTATTGCAAGCGATTTTGCTATATAATATATGCAGATCAATTCTGCCGTTGCGGGACCCTTTCGTTCCTGCGGCAAAACTATACAGAAGGAATCATATCGAACATGCCAAATCAGGATCATATCAGAAATTTTTGCATCATTGCACATATCGACCACGGTAAGTCCACCCTTGCTGACCGACTGCTGGAAAAAACGGAAACCGTTTCCCAGCGCGACATGGAAGAGCAGCTGCTCGATAATATGGACATCGAGCGCGAACGCGGCATTACCATCAAAGCACGTGCCGTTCATCTGAATTATAAAGCATCTGACGGCGAAACCTATACGCTCAATCTGATCGACACTCCCGGTCACGTTGACTTCAACTACGAGGTTTCCCGTTCGCTCAATGCGTGTGAGGGCGCCATTCTCATCGTCGACTCGACACAGGGTGTCGAAGCACAGACGCTTGCCAATGCATTCCTCGCCGTAGACAACAACCTTGAAATTCTGCCCGTCGTCAATAAGATCGACCTTCCCTCCGCAGATGTTGCACGTGTTCAGGCGGAAATCGAAGACATCATCGGTATTCCCGCCGAGGGCTGTCCTGCAATCTCCGCAAAGACAGGTCTGAACGTCGGCGATGTTCTTGAGCATATCGTCACCGATATTCCCGCACCCACAGGTGATGCGGACGCACCGCTCAAAGCGCTGATTTTTGACTCTTATTACGATCCCTATCTCGGTGTCGTTGTTCTGATCCGTATCTTCGACGGTACGCTTTCCGCAGGTCAGCGCATCCGCATGATGCACACCGGTGCGGAATTTGATGTCATCGAAGTCGGTACCATGGACGCATTCGGTCTGTCAAAGAAGGAATCTCTGTCCGCAGGCGATGTCGGTTACATCACCGCATCGATCAAAAATGTAGCGGATACCCGCGTCGGTGATACCGTCACGACCGTGGAAAACGGAACGCCCGAACCGCTCCCCGGCTTCAAAAAGGCACAGCCGATGGTCTACTCCGGTATTTATGCCGCCGATTCCGCAAAATACCCCGAACTGCGCGAAGCACTGGAAAAGCTGCAGCTCAACGATGCTGCTCTGACCTTTGAACCGGAAACATCCGCGGCACTGGGCTTTGGTTTCCGCTGCGGCTTCCTCGGACTGCTTCATATGGAAATCATTCAGGAACGTCTGGAACGCGAATTCAATCTTGACCTGATCACAACCGTTCCCAGCGTTATTTACCGCATCACAAAGAAAGACGGAACGGTCCTGATGATCGACAACCCGCTCGACATCCCCGTCCCCGAAGAAATTGAAATCTCCGAAGAACCGATCGTAAAAGCAAATATTCTGACGCCCAACGATTACGTCGGTTCGATCATGCAGCTTTGCCAGGATCGCCGCGGTACATTCATCGACATGAAGTACATGGAAAACGACCGTGTCGAGCTGCACTACCACCTGCCGCTCGCTGAAATCATTTACGACTTCTTCGACGCACTGAAGAGCCGTTCCAAGGGTTATGCGTCCCTTGACTATGAACTGCTCGGTTATGAACCTTCCAAACTGGTCAAGCTCGATATTCTGCTCAACGGCGATCTGGTCGATGCGCTTTCGTTTATCGTCTTCGCAGACAACGCCTATTCCCGCGGCAGAAAGATCGTCGAAAAGCTGCGCGACAATATCCCGCGCCAGCTGTTTGAAATTCCGGTTCAGGCTGCCATCGGCGGAAAGGTCATTGCACGTGAAACCGTTCGCGCCATGCGCAAAGACGTCCTTGCCAAGTGCTACGGCGGTGACATCACGAGAAAGAAGAAGCTGCTCGAAAAGCAGAAGGAAGGTAAAAAGCGTATGCGTCAGTTCGGTTCCGTCGAGGTTCCGCCGGAAGCATTCATGGCGGTGCTCAAGCTCGATGACGAGGATTGACGATTCCGCCTGTTCCACGTGAAACACTCCATCTGAAAAGGAGGAACATTTCATGAAAAAATTCAACAAAAAGAAAACGATACCTGCCGATAACGTCGCGGAAAAGGGTGCCGCAACGCAGGAAATGGAAGCCATTATGGATGCAGCATCGGAAGATACTGCGGATATCGATCTGCTCCTTGACGAAAACGCCCCCAAGGAAGACCTTACGACGGAAGAAACCGATACCGATGACGGCATCGATGATATCCCCGACGCGCTGGATCCAGTCCCGGCAGAAGATACCGCCGCACCTGCAGAAGAACCTGCCGCGGTTCTGCCCATAAAAGAGGAATCACCCGCTGATGCAAGGCCGGACGATGATGTCGAGGAAGAAGATGACGATCTTCAGCCGACGGAACCTGCGCCCGATGAGGAAGTATCCGTATCTTCTGCAGCCGATGATACTGCCGCAGAAGCCGATGCATCCTACAAAAATCTCGGTCTTTATCTGCATATCCCGTTCTGCAAGAGCAAATGCGCATACTGCGACTTTTATTCCTCCGACAAAATCGTCTGTCAGGGACACAAAACCCCCGAAGAAATGAAGCTGTACTGCAATGCGCTGAAAAACAATATGCGCATCATCTCCGAACGCACGACGCAGTATAATGTCGACACGGTCTTCATCGGCGGCGGTACACCGACGGCTCTTCCCGCAAAACTGCTCCTTGATGTTGTAAAGGAAGTGGAAAACGACTTCTATCTTGATGACAACTGTGAGTTCTCGGTAGAAATGAATCCCGCAACAGCCGACCGCCGTCTTCTGAAAAAGCTGCGGAAAGCCGGCGTCAATCGTCTCTCCATTGGACTTCAGTCGGCGCATAACCATGAGCTCGCCGCGCTGTCCCGTATTCATACCGCAGGCGACTTTACGGAATGTTTTCAGATGGCACGAGAAGCCGGATTTGACAACATCAATATTGATGTCATGTACGGTATTCCCGAACAGACCAAAAGCTCGTTTATGGAAACGCTGGAATTTGTTGTTTCCATGAAGCCGGAGCATATTTCCATGTACAACCTCCGCATTGAAGACGGTACACCGTTCGGTGAGAAAAAGCATATGCTGCCTCTTCCTGATGAAGATACCGAGTGTGAGATGTATTTCGACGGCATCGATTTCCTTGCTTCACACGGATACCGTCAGTATGAAATTTCCAACTTCGCACGGGACGGATACGAATGTCGCCATAATCTCCGTTATTGGCTCGGAGAGGAATACATCGGATGCGGTCCTGCAGCTCACAGCTTTTTTGGCGGAAGACGCTTCTCTCTGCGCCGTTCTCTCGCACAATACTGCAAGCTGCTTGAAACCAAGGGAACGTCTCTGCCCTCTTCTCTGCTCGACGAATCTTACGTCATCGACCGCAAAGAAGAAGTCGCTGAATATCTCATGCTCCGTCTGCGCCTTGCAAAGGGTATCGATACCGCCGACTTCCGCACACGCTTCGGCGCTGATTTCGATGAGATCTTCGCAAAAAAGCTTGAAATCTACATCAAAAACGGCTTGATGACCCATGAGAACGGTCATTATGCGTTCACGCCGCAGGGCATGTTCGTCTCCAATGAGATCCTCTCCCGTATCATCCCGTTTGAAACCAAATACGAAAAGGGCGGAAAAAACAGATAAACGCTGTCAATATCCGCACACATGATTATCCCATGTCCAAAACAAAAAAGAAGAAGAAAAAGAACCATCATATTGCATCCCCCGAAGAATATGCAAACGCCAAATCCGCACTGAAGGATCGGGTCAAACAGTTCAACGGCAAGCTCGCACTCCTGATGCTCGGGATCTTTGCTGTGCTCACGCTGATATATTATATCCTGCTCGCCATGCACGTATTTTGGGTAACTCCTGTCCTTTACACGCTTGCCGCAACACTGTTTGTCGTATTTTTCTTCGTCAACGGCGGATTTTCCAGAGAACCCGTTTCACGTGAAATCCTTTCCGACACCTGGTCGGAAGAAAAAAAGGATGCGTTCATCGAAAATGATATCAAACGCAAAGCGATCGGCAGAAAAATCATGATTGTCATGACACCCGTACTGCTTCTGGTACTCGTCGATATGGTCATTCTGTTTCTTCTGCCCATACTGACCCAAAGCAATCCGTAATGAAAATACAGAAAGCGATCCATCACAATGACTGTTTCCAAAGAGCAATTTACAGACCGTTTTTTCCGTGCACTATCTGTCAACAGCAAAACCCTCGGCACAGACAACGCGCTTGAACCGTATATGCAGCCCTCCGTCGCCGAAACCTTTTATACGCTGACAGAGGAAATGCTCCGTGTCAATGCATTCATGAATCTGACGGCGATCACCGAGGTTGACGAAATTCTCGTCAAGCACTACGCCGACTGCGCGCTGGTCGCACCCCTTCTCCCCGAAGGTGCCAAGCTCTGCGATGTCGGTACCGGCGGCGGATTCCCTTCCCTGCCGATTGCCATTCTGCGCCCGGATGTATCCGTGCTTGCCGTCGATTCCACACAGAAAAAGCTCGATTATGTCGCAAATACCGCCGCTCTTCTCGGACTTTCCAATCTGCGTATCCAGGCGGCCAGAGCGGAAACACTCGGTCAGATGCCCGAATTCAGAGAAGCCTTTGATGTCGTTACCGCTCGCGCTGTCGCACGAATGAATGTCCTCTGCGAGTGGTGCTTGCCGCTCGTCAAAAAGGGAGGTATCTTCCTTGCAATGAAAGGGCGCGACGGCATGACCGAATATGAAGAAGCAAAAAATGCCATTGACATTCTCGGCGGTATCGCACAGCTGACAGCCCCCTATGTCCTGCGTGATCCGTTTACCCAAGAAGATACGGGTGACGCGATGTCCCGTGTTCTGCTTTGCGTGAAAAAGCGTCAGTTTACGCCAAAGCAGTATCCGCGCGCAAATGCGCAAATTTCAAAGAAACCGTTATAATCCATCGTTTCCCGTCCGCAAGCTCCATGAGTTTGGGACGGGAATTTTGTTTTTTGGCACATTCTGCATGCAAAACAGCACGGATTATCCCACGCACTTCTCTTTTTTCGCCTCCCAAATCCGCCTCTCTTTTTCTCTGATCTGTGGTATCATTACAGGCACAGCGATGTTTCCCGCCGTTTCCGCATTTCCCGTGAAACACAAAAATACATATCAAGATCGGAGATTCCCATATATGGAACATTTCACCCAACTTGCACTTGAACCAGCAAAGCAGCTCATTGAAAATCTCATTACATTTCCCGCCGCCGTTCTGTCGGATTCCGCAGAACGAAAGCAGGAAAAACATAAACAGCTTCATTCCCGTCTGGAACTAAAGGAAAAAGAAGAAGAACTTGAAAAACTGCAGTCTTCCCTGATTGCAAGAACTGCCGCACTGCAGGAAAAAGAAATTCTCCTGTCCGAGCGATGGGATGCGGGACGCATTTACGCAATCGCGCCCACGGAAATTGCCGCAAATCCCTATCAGCCGCGCCGCGAATTTGACGATATCTCGCTGTTCTCCCTCGCCAACAGCATCCGTGAACACGGCATCCTCCAGCCGCTGACTGTTCGGCGCATACAAACAAACGAAGCATCGACAATTCCCACTTCACAAATAGGGGCAGAAACATCCTATCAATTGATCGCAGGAGAACGCCGTTTGCGGGCCGCTATTGCCATTGGCATGGAAACCGTTCCCTGCATCATCCTCGATGCGGACAACCGTCGTGCCGCCGAGCTTGCGCTGATTGAAAATCTGCAGAGAGAAAACCTCAATATGTTTGAGCAGGCGGGGGCCATTGCAGCACTGATCGATATGCATGCGATGACACAGGAGGAGATTGCACGCACGCTGTCGCTATCACAGTCCTGCGTTGCAAACAAACTGCGGCTTCTGCGCTTGACGACAGAGGAGCGCGACACCATCCTCTGCGCACATCTGACAGAGCGTCACGCGCGTGCTTTTCTGCGTATTAAGGATCTCGATGTGCGCCGCAGGACGGTACGAATGGTTTCCGAGCGAGGCTTCAATGTCGCACAGACCGAGGAATACATCGATTCCCTTCTGACAACATCTCCGTTTATGCAAACAATTTCGATCAGCGAAAAAGAAGCACAACAGGAAACCGTGAAACAGACACCACGGCGGCAAAACAAAAAATGTATTCTCAAGGATCTTCGTCTGTTTTTTAATACAATCGAGCATGCTGTCTCCGCCGCAAGAGAAGCCGGATTTCAAGCAGACAGCACCCGCACGGAAACCGAGGACGGCATCACGCTGACGGTAAGCATCCGCACGGCGCATATTTAACAGAAATACGACAGATTTTGTTTCACGTGAAACAGAAAACAAAAGGAAATTGCGAATATTCGGTAAATTTTTTATGTTCCGACGATTATTTTATGCACACTTCTTGACGCAGAAGCGCGAAAGTGCTATAATATTATATATATGATTTTTATCATCATTCCGTTTCAGAAATCGTCAGAAAGGAGTTGCCCGGAACAGATTCTCATGATCCGCGGCGGAATATCGCTATGGCAAACGCAAAAATCGTCACCTTTGCAAACCAAAAGGGCGGTGTCGGCAAATCTACATCTGTAGTAAATATAGCGGCTTCTCTCGGTGTTCTCGGCAAGCGCGTTCTTGTCGTTGACGTCGACCCGCAGGGCAACACCACCTCCGGCTTCGGTATCAGCAAAAAGTCTTCCGCAGGTACGGTTTACGATGTGCTGATCGGCAGATCGGATGCCGCAGACGCGGTACAGAAAACGGAATTTGAGAATATCTCCGTCATCCCCGCAAACATTTCGCTTGCAGGTGCGGAATTTGAACTGGTCATGGCCGACAACAGAGAGTCCCGTCTCAAAACCGCATTGGAGCCGCTTGCCGACCGGTATGACTACATTCTGATCGACTGTCCCCCTTCCCTCGGTATTCTGACCATCAACGCACTTGTCTGCGCCGACGGTCTGGTCGTCCCGATGCAGTGTGAATATTATTCACTGGAGGGTCTGTCCCAGCTGATGCTCAGTGTAAAACAGATCAAAAAGCGCTTCAATCCCGCATTGCAGCTGACGGGCATTCTGATTACCATGTACAACGGTCGTCTGAATCTTTCCACACAGGTTATGGACGAGCTGAAAAAATATTACGCAGGAAAAATTTTCAATACCGCAATTTCCCGCAACGTCAAGCTGTCGGAAGCTCCCAGCTTCGGTCAGCCTGTCTGGTACTACGATAAATTCTCAAAGGGCGCGGCACTGTATCATGAGGTTGCAAAGGAACTGATGCAGAAAATCTGATTCCACTCCAAAGCAGCCGCAGTCCCTCATCATGCAGAAAGGATCATCATCCCACAATGGCAAAAAAGCAATCACTCGGACGCGGTCTGGGTTCGCTCTTTTTGGAAAACGATGAGCCGGATACCGGTTCGGTTTCCATGCTCCGTGTTTCCGATATCGAGCCAAACCCGCTCCAGCCGAGAAAAACATTTGACAATGAAGCACTGGCACAGCTTGCCGACTCCATTTCCCGTCACGGACTTCTGCAGCCGATTGCAGTGCGTTCAAACGAGAGCGGCTTCTACCGCATCATCGCAGGTGAACGCCGTTGGCGTGCCGCAAAAATGGCAGGTCTGATTGAGCTTCCCGCAATCATCTATGATATGGATGACAAAAAAGCGGCAGAGCTTGCGCTGATCGAAAACTTGCAGCGCGAAGACTTAAACCCCATCGAAGAAGCGCTGGCATTCCGCTCCCTCATCAACGATTATGACATGACGCAGGAGGAGTGTGCCGGCCAGATCGGCAAGAGCCGTTCCGCTGTCGCAAATTCCCTCCGTCTGCTTGATCTTCCCGAGTCCGTCGTTGCGATGGTCGCAGGCGGTGATCTCTCCGCAGGTCATGCACGCGCCATTCTTTCTCTGATCAAAGAGGAGGATAAGATTTCACTTGCCAACAGGATTGTGGAAAAATCCATGTCCGTGCGCGAAGCAGAAGCAGCCGCAAAGGCACTCAATGAGCTTGCCCGCGCCGAGGCACAGGCAGCAGAGAAAACACCGTCCGTCGACGATCACGCCGCAAAAATGGCACAGAGCTATCTGCGTTCTCTTGAACAGCGCGTGACAGAAAACCTCGGACGCAAATTCCGTATCCTTGACGCACAGGACGGAAAGCAGAAAAAGATTGAAATCGCCTACGAAAACAGCGAAGACCTTGAAGCACTGCTCAAGCTGCTCTGCGGCGATGCATTTTTTGAAAACAATATCTGATACCAACAGAAATACTGATAGAAACACAAAGAAAGGGATCACATCATGATCGATATTCGCTTTTTAAGAGAAAACCCCGAAATTGTCAAACAGAACATCCGCAATAAGTTCCAGGATCACAAGCTGCCGCTGGTCGATGAAGTCATCGCGCTCGATGAAGAGCTCCGTGCTGCCATCAAGGAAGCAAACGACCTCCGTGCATCCCGCAATGCGCTGTCCAAGCAGATCGGTATGCTGATGGGTCAGGCAAAGAAGGATCCGTCCAAGGCTGAAGAAGCAGAAGCTGTCAAAGCACAGGTCAAGGCCAATGCTGACCGTCTGGCTGAACTGGAAACAAAGGAAGAAGAACTGTCCGAGAAGATCCGCTCCATCATGATGGTCATCCCGAACATCATCGATCCTTCTGTTCCGATCGGTCCCGACGACTCCGCAAACGTCGAGCTGGAACGCTTCGGCGAACCCGTTACCCCCGATTTTGAAATCCCCTACCACACAGAAATCATGGAAAAGTTCAACGGCATCGACATGGACGCCGCAGGACGCGTTTCCGGCAACGGCTTCTACTATCTGATGGGCGATATCGCACGTCTGCATGAAGCAGTTCTCGCATACGCACGTGACTTCATGATTGAAAAGGGCTTCATCTTCTGCATCCCGCCCTTCATGATCCACGGCAATGTTGTTGAAGGCGTTATGAGCCAGACCGATATGGATGCCATGATGTACAAGATCGAAGGCGAAGACCTGTACCTCATCGGTACCTCCGAGCACTCCATGATCGGTAAGTACATCGACCAGATCATCGCAGAAGACACCCTTCCCCATACGCTGACCTCCTACTCTCCCTGCTTCCGTAAGGAAAAGGGCGCACACGGCATCGAGGAACGCGGCGTTTACCGTATCCACCAGTTCGAAAAGCAGGAAATGATCGTCATCTGCCGTCCCGAGGACTCCATGGACTGGTACGAAAAGATGTGGAAATATTCCGTTGAACTGTTCCGCTCCCTCGACATTCCCGTCAGACAGCTGGAATGCTGCTCCGGTGACCTCGCTGACCTGAAGGTCAAGTCCTGTGACATCGAAGCATGGAGCCCCAGACAGCAGAAGTATTTCGAAGTTTGCTCCTGCACCAACATGGGTGACGCACAGGCTCGCAGACTGAAGATGCGCGTCAAGGGCGCTGACGGCAAGATGTACCTGCCGCACACCCTCAACAATACCGTTGTCGCACCGCCCCGTATGCTGATCGCATTCCTTGAAAACAATCTGCAGGCAGACGGCACCGTCAAGATTCCCGAAGCGCTCCGTCCCTACATGGGCGGCAAGGAACTGCTCAAATAAGACCCTACCGACCACATAACACATTAAAGGAGCTTCGACTATGGATCTGATTCTTGATCTCTTTACGGACACACAGCTGGGCTCTCTGAATCTCATCATCTTCGCACTGTTTGTCGGCGCATGTCTTGCCGGCTTTGCAACGGTATACCATCGCCGTACCATCGGTGCGCTCGTCCGCTATCTTCTGGAAAACGAGGCATTTTCCCCGGAAAGTGCCAAAACACTGAGAGAGGCCGAACAGGATCTCAATATCTTCGTCCGCATGAACATTACACGCAATGTCGCATTCCAGCGCATTGTGTGTATGGTGGATGTGCCGAAAACAGACGAGAACGGAAAAAAGATTACGCTTTCCGACATTCCGTTGTATATTAACCCCAAGGAGCGTTTGCGCGCCGAAGAAATGTACTCGGCAAAAACCTCAGAGGATGCCAACATGTGGATGGTTCTGCTGTCCATTCTCGTCTTTGCCGTCGTTGCGTACATCTCTTCGTTCATCGTTCCGGATCTGATTTCCATGGCATCCGGGCTCTTCTCGAAATTTTCATAATCTGATCATTCTCAAAGAAAGGAAACATTCGCCCATCGAATGTTACGGTTATATCCATGGCCGCATCTTATGAAATGGAACTTCCGGAAGACGGTGTACCGATGACACCGCGGCGGAAGCGTCCCAAAAAGCACCTCAGCACCGCACAGATTCTACTGATCACCCTGATCGCGGCCATCATCTGCGTCGTTCTGGTCTTTGCGGCAATCTATGCATCCGGACTGCGGTATATCAAGCTGAATACGGAAATCGGCGGTTACGTCAAATTTTTCGGTACCGTCGACAGTGAAGGAACTCCTTACAAGGGCGAGCTTTACTATTCCGACGGCACTACCGCAACGGTTGATATGCTCAATAACAAAGTTATCTTCTCCAACGGCGATGTCTATATCGGTTCTCTCAATGCCTCCCTGCGTATGGACGGAATCGGCAGACTGGAATATAATACCGGCGACGTATATGAAGGCTCCTTTGAAGACGGTGTGATTTCCGGCGAAGGAACATTCACATATGCAAACGGTGATACCTATGTCGGTATGTTTGCAAATGGCATGAAGAACGGCAGCGGTGTCTATACATGGTTTGACAAAAGCACGTATACCGGCGATTTTGTCAATGACAAAAAGGATGGTTGGGGCGTGTATCTGTGGAGCGACGGCTCTTCCTACACGGGTGAGTACAAGAACGAGCTCAAAGAAGGAACGGGGACCTATCGCTTTGCCAACGGCGACGTATATTCCGGTACGTTTGTTGCAGATGCCAGAACCGGTCACGGTACCTATACCTGGGCAAACGGCGATGAATATATCGGCAATTTTGAAGACAACGAAATGAACGGAACGGGCACCTACCGTTTCGCGTCCGGCAGAACCTTTGAAGGCCGCTTCGAAGACGGTGTTCTCGTCCGTGATCTCGGTACGGAAAGCGAAGAAACCGATGCAGCGGACGCATCCGCCGGCTGATCATGCATTGATACCCTACGCATTTCCACAAAAAAATCAATTCAAAGAGCAGAAAACAGATGCGTTTGTTTTCTGCTCTTTTGATATAATCCCCTTAGAGTAGACACTTGAAAACCAAAAAGTTCAAGACTACACTAAGGGGGTTATTTTATGCGAAAAAACAAGAAATACAGCGAGGAATTAAAGATAGCAGCCGTAAAATCTTACCTTGCGGGAGAAGGCGGTTTAAGAATAATAAGCAAAAGATATGGAATTTCAGATCACAGTATACTCAGAGATTGGATTTTATGGTATAATGGTCATAGAGAAATAAAGCACAGCAGCACGAGAGGAGAAATCTATATGACCAAAGGAAGAAAGACAACGCAAGAAGAACGTGCAGAGATCGTAGCATTTTGTATTGAACACAACAAGGATTACGGTTTAACGGTAGAAACCTACCACGTGTCGTACCAGCAGATCTATGCATGGGTACGCAAATACGAAGAAGGCGGAGTAGACAAGCTCAAAGACAACCGCGGCAGAACAAAACCGATCGAAGAAATGACCGAAATTGAAAAGCTCAAGGCAGAAATGAAGATACTTCAAGCCAAAAACAGACAGCTCGAAATTGAAAATGCCTTCATAAAAAAACTACAAGAGCTGAAAGGTGGTGGTCGCTGACCGGAGTGCGACAGGAGCACATCTACATAGCCATTGAATTTCTGAATACGCACATGGGTTATTCCATTAAGGAAATGTGCATTGCGTTGAAGTTAAATAGATCTTCTTACTATAAGTGGAAGAACAGGAAGCAAAGCAAGAGCGAGCTTTTGAACAACCGTATCACAGAATATGTAAAGGATTTCTATGAGGAAAGCAACGGGGTTCTCGGTTACAGACAGATGAGTATCACCATTAACCGGGAAAAGACAGAAGAGCTTCCTCACAGAATCAATGTCAAGAGAGTTCGCCGCATCATGCGTATACTCGGTCTGAAATCCGTCATCCGCAAGAAACGCCCGGATTATATCAAATCCACGCCGGAAATTACTGCCGAAAATATTCTGAACAGAGATTTCAAAGCAGCTGTTCCGTTTGAAAAATGGCTTACCGACGTTACAGAATTTAAGTATTATGTTGGTCCCGAAGTGAAAAAGCTATATCTTTCCGCAATCCTTGATCTATATGATAGACGTATTATTGCATACAAGATCGGTGACAGCAACAACAATGAATTGGTTTTTAGCACCTTTGATGAAGCAAGAAGTCTTTATCCAGATGCAAAACCAATCTTTCATAGCGACAGAGGATTTCAGTACACAAACAAGGGGTTTCACCAAAAAATTATTGATGCGGGCATGATTCAAAGTATGTCGCGTATCGGAAGATGCCTTGACAATGCTCCGATGGAGGGCTGGTGGGGCATCTTAAAATCCGAAATGTACTATCTGAAAAAGTTTACGAGCCGCGAATCTCTTGTTTCCGATATTGAAGATTACATACACTTTTATAACACTCGCCGTTACCAAAAGCGTCTTAATTGTATGACACCATGTGAATATTACTTCGCCACCGCCGCATGACGAAAATCTCCCCCTGCTGCGCAGCAGGGGGAGATGAAAGAATCTATTCATTTTGTAAATTCTTTTTTGTTTTTTAGTCTGTCTACTTGACAGGGGGCACATTATTTTTTCCACAGGTTGTGGGTTTTGTTGTTTTGGGCAGTCATCATATAAAATAAGTTTTAACAGAAGAATCGAACACACTCTGTTAAAATTTACACTTTATTCACAATTTTATTGGAACATTGGTTTGCATTTCAAGAAAATTTGTGATATAATAGTATCATAAAGAAAATTTGTTTGCATATCACACCCAACATCCGAAAAAATTTCCAACAACAAAGGAGTACAGTTATGGAAAAACTCACCCCGAAAGAACAACTTGTTTATGATTACATCGTCGATACCATCCGCCGCGAAGGTTATTCCCCCTCCGTCCGCGATATCGCGTCTGCTGTCGACATGAAGAGCACCTCCACCGTCCACCATTACATCGGCAGACTGGAAGCAAAGGGCTATATTCAGAAGGAATCCGGGAAATCCAGAACCCTGCGTATTGAAAAAGCGGAAAACGATACCGCAGATCATATCCCGGTTCTCGGTCGCGTTGCTGCAGGTCAGCCGATTCTCGCTACCGAAAACTTTGAGGGTTATGTCGATTACCACGTCAACAAGAGACGCTACAACATCGACAATCTGTTCGCTCTCATCATCAAGGGCGAAAGCATGATCGAAGCCGGCATCATGAACGGCGATACCGTTATCGTTGAACGCACCTCCTACGCACGCAACGGAGACATCGTGATCGCACTCGTCGGTGATGAAGCAACCTGCAAGGAATTCTACAAAGAAGAGGGACATTACCGCCTGCAGCCGCGCAACAGCTCGATGGATCCGATCCTCGTCGAAGAGGTTATCCTGCTTGGCAAAGTCATCTCCTGCTACAGAAATTACAACTGATTTCAGACAGTAACATATGCCGTGAAAATGCCTTCAAACAGGGTGTTTTTACGGCATTTTTTGTCTTCTTTTTTGTGCGATTATTTTGCAAAATTCCTTGAAAAAAACGCGCATTTGTGGTATAATATATGATAGGTATATATATAATTAAGAAGTCAACAAAAGGAGTTGTCACATGCAGGAGTTTCACGATATCTGGGAGCCGATACTGCAGGCGCTCGCAGAACATGTCAATTCATCTACGATCATGAAGCTGTGGTTCAACCCGCTGCAGCTCGCGGCATTCAGCGATACCACCGCAGTCATCATCGCAGAAAGCAATCTGAAAAAGAACATCATCATCAACCGTCATAAGCAGATTCTCACAGAAACCTTTGAAAGCACACTGGGATTCCCGGTCGATATCTGTATTCTCGCCGATGATCCCGAAAAAATCGACCGTGAGGCACTCCAGCATGATGTCAAGATCGGTTTCACGGCAGATATGCTGACCGCAAAATATTCCGTTGAGCAGGATACGGTCCCGCAGGAAGGTGTATCGGAAGCAGCTCCCGTGCACACTGAGCAGCCCGCACAGCCTGTACCCGCAGCATCAAATACTCCCGTGGTACAGCAGACGGAATCCACGCCGGAGCCTGCATATGCAAAGCCGAGCACACCCCAGCCGCCAGCACAGACAGAACTGTTCCAGAACAGCGATTATACCTTTGAGAACTTCATCGTCGGCAGCTCCAACAAGTTCGCGCATGCAGCCTGCATCGCGGTCGCCAATGCACCGGCTACCGCCTATAACCCCCTGTTTATCCACGGTCCGTCCGGACTTGGAAAAACGCATCTTCTGTATGCCATTACCAACCGTATCCGCGAAAAGCGTCCTGACGCGAATATCGTTTACGTCAAGGGCGAAACATTCACCAATCAGCTGATCGAATCCATCTCCGATTATCAGCAGGCACAGTTCCGCGCAAAGTACCGCCAGGCAGATGTATTCCTCATCGACGACGTACAGTTCATCGCAGGCAAGCCTTCCACACAGGAAGAGTTCTTCAATACGTTCAACGAGCTGTATGAAGCAAAGAAGCAGATCATTCTGACCTCTGACCGTCCGCCCAAGGAAATCAAGACGCTGGAGGACAGACTCAAGACCCGTTTCGAATGGGGTCTGATCGCCGATATCCAGCCGCCAGATTTAGAGCTCCGTATTGCGATCTTGCGCAAGAAAGCGCTCGATATGGGTGTGGATATTCCGATCGACGTACTCAACTTCCTCGGTGAGCATCTCAAAAGCAACATCCGCCAGATTGAAGGTGTCATCCGCCGTCTCGGTGCGTATTCCAATCTGACCAAGCGTCCGATCACCATTGAAATGGCAAGAGAAAACATTTCCGATGTCATTTCCGGTCAGGAACCGGTCAAGGTCACACAGGACAAGATCTTCCATGCGGTCGCACGGAAGTACGGCGTTACCGTCGAGGATATCCGCGGAAAGCGCAGAACAAGAGAAATCGCACAGGCACGCCATGTCTGTATTTACATCATGCGTACGGTAACCGATATGTCCCTTCCCTCCATCGGCCGCGTATTTAACCGTGATCATTCCACGATTCTGTCCTCCATTGACACCATTCAGGAAAAAATCCGAGAGGATGCATCCCTGGAAAACGACATCGACGATCTGATCAAGGAAATCACCAACCAGTAAAGCAAATCGGTTATGCACAGGTTATCCGCAGCTGCATTGGGATTATTTTACGCTCATACCGCTGTTTTCCATGGGTTTCAAACAACCTGTACACAGCCATCATTTCCTGATAAATCAGGATGTTCTTGGATTTTTATAGAATAAAAGCGCATTGTTTTCCACAAATTTATACACAACCTGTGGAAAATTCTTTTTCAACAATTCCGTGACACACAAAATTCTTTCAACATATTTTCCGCATCCTAACAGCTGCATTGCCATGTTTTTCCCCATATTGTCAACACAAGGACATTTCCAAAATCAAGAAAAACAACTCATGTGCAAAACCTGATTTTTCCAAACAGGTTTTCTCGCAGCAAAACACAGCTTTGCAATGCACCACAGATCAAAAAATCGCGTCATATCAGCACAAAATCGACTTTCCACATTTGCACAGCCCCCTACTGCGGCTGCTTCTGCGACATTCCCTTACTCTTATCTTATTCTTTCTGTTCGCTTACGCGAACGATTCCCTGATAGAACCTGCGGAATGTGCAAAACCCGAAGTTGTTTTCCGTGTTAAGAAAAAGCAAATTCCAGTCTTCAAACCAAGCAACCAAAACTTATCTAATCTGAATCTCTCACTAATCTCAAAGGAGCATACGTTTATGATCGTCACATTTGATAAAGATATTCTGAGCGCAGCCGTTACGCCTGCCATGTCGGCTGTATCCAACAAAAACACCATCACCTCGATCGAAGGTATCTGCATCACCGCAGAAGCAGACGGTACGTGTATTCTCAATTCCTTTGACCTTGAAAAAGGTATCCGCTGTACACTTACCGGACGCGTTGAAGAACCCGGTTCTTATATCATCAACGGACAGAAGCTGAATCAGATCATTCGCTCCATGCCGGAGGATATCCGCATTGAAGTCGGTGACAACATGCGCGCAAGAATCACCAGCGGCAAGAGTGAATTTACCATCAACGCAATGCCCGGTGACGAATTTCCGAACACGCCGTCTCTGGACGGTGACTGGGGCTTTACCATGCCGCAGTGTGAACTCCGCGACGCCATGACAAAGACACTGTATGCGGTTGCTGTCAATGAACCCAGACCTGCGCTCAACGGCATCTTCTTCAAGATCCGCGATAACCGACTGACCCTTGTATCCTCCGACTCGTTCCGCCTTGCTGTCTGCGAAAAGGAAATGAAGTTTGAAAACAACATCGGCGAGGATGCACTGGATATTGCGATCATCGTTCCCGGCAAGACCGCCTCTGAACTGCTCAAGATGCTGCATGACGACACCTCCCCTGTTTCCATCCGCGCAACAGGCAAGCACATCATGTTTACGATGGACAACATCTGCTTCTTCTCCCGTCTGATCGATGCGGAATATGTCAATTACGAAAAGTTCATTCCCAAATCTCCCGCAACCTATGCGTCCCTCCCTTGTGACGCGCTGCGCGAATCTCTGGAAAGAGCTTCGCTTGTGACCGAGGAAAAAGGCGCCGGTCAGACAAAGAGCTCCGTCAAGTTCACGTTTGAAGATCAGGTGCTTCGTGTTTCTGCCGTTTCCGTCAACGGTACGGTCAACGATGAGATTCCGGTAAAGAAAACGGGTCCCGATCTGAAAATCGGCTTTAACTGCCGTTATCTGCTCGATGCACTGCGCGCCTGCGATACCGAATATATCAAGCTCGCCCTTGTCAGCCCGCTGGTTTCCATGGTCATCACCGCGGATGAAGATATGCTGACCGAGGATGAAATCGCAGCTTTTGAAAAAAAGAAAGAGAATACAGGTCTTCTCTCTGAAAAGTATACGCATCTGGCGGTTCCCTGCCACCTCAGAGAGTGATCCGTATCAGCGAGTGATACAAAAGTTTCATGAATGTCAATACCATCACATACCGCAATTTCCGTAATATTGAAGATGCGGCACTGCAATTTACGCCCGGCGTCAATATCCTCTGGGGCAACAATGCCCAGGGCAAGACGAACGCGCTGGAAGGCATCTACTGCTTTGCCTGCGGGAAATCGTTCCGCGGGGTACATGACAGAGAGCTTCTGCGCTTCGGTGCGGAAACCGGCGGTCTGGACCTGCATTTTACCGATGAAAGAAGACAGCAGCATTTGAGTCTGCAGCTGTTCCGTTCCAAGAGCCGTCAGATGAAAAAAAACGGTGTGGCGATACGAAAGTCTGCAGACTTTGTCGGGACATTTCACGGCGTTCTGTTTTGTCCGGAGCATCTTGCCATGATCAAAGGCGCACCGGCTCTGCGCCGAGCGTTTCTGGATGCGGCAATCAGTCAGCTGAAACCTGCTTATCTTGCGGCACTGACCGATTATGCGGCGGTGCTCAAGCAAAGAAACGCGCTGCTCAAACAGGAAGAACAGAGCGTGAGCGCCCGTATGCCGCTGCTCGACGTTCTGACCGCGCAGATGGCGGAGCTCAACACCCGTATTGTTCTGACCCGCATGAAGTATATCAGGCTTCTGGATACGTCTGTCAGCGGCTTTTTGGAGGATATGACACAGGGGCGTGAGCATGCGTCGCTTGCCTACCGCAGTGATGCGGATCCACAGATGCATAACGAGGACGGCGCGGCGATCTCGTCGGCGTTTTACGAAAAATGCATGTCCTACGCATCGCGCGAATTTGCGGCACAGACAACCCTTCACGGCTGTCATAAAGACGATATTCTGATCTCTCTTGACGGCAGAGAAGCAAGACTTTACGCAAGTCAGGGACAGGATCGCTCAATTACCCTTGCGATGAAGCTTGGGGAAGGAGAACTTTCCCGTGCGGCAACGGGAGAATATCCCGTATTCCTCTTTGACGATGTTTTAAGCGAACTGGATTCGGGGCGTCAGCAGTATCTGATGCAGAGGCTCGGCGGACGGCAGGTTATCATGACCTCCTGCAATGAATCGCTGTTTGCCGGAATGGATGTCAATATGATCCATGTGGATGAGGGCTGCTATGAAATGGCTTGTCCGGTGAAAAATCCGTTTGCGGAGGAACAGGAATGAAAAAAAAATTCCCCGTTTTCCCGATCGCAGAGGAAGAAGAGAGCAGATGGAAACGGCTTTCGCTCGGCAGTGGTGTTTCCGTGCCAAAGGAAGATATCCTCGGCATCTTTGATATGGATACCGCAACGGTATCTCCCGTTACGAAAAAATTTCTGAATACAGCCCAGAAAAACGGCTGTGTCAGTGTTGTCGGCGAGGAATTGCCGAAATCCTTTGTCGTTGTGGCTCCGAAGAACCGTCTTGTTCCCGGGGAACGCGGCAATGATGATAATAAAAATAATCCTACAACCGGGACATTGGTTGCGCTGTCCCAGTTTACGCCGTCTACGCTTTGCGGACGCGGCGACAGTCTGTAATATCGCGCAAACAAGCAAATTAGAAAAGGATAGAATCGCATTATGTCTGAAGAAATCAAAAATCCCGTATACGACGACAACCAAATACAGGTTCTGGAAGGTCTTGAGGCTGTCAGAAAGCGTCCCGGTATGTATATCGGTACGACCTCGGAGGGCGGTCTTCATCATCTTATTTATGAGATCGTCGACAACGCCATTGACGAGGCGATGGCCGGCGCATGCTCGACCATTGATGTCACGTTCCTGCCCGACGGCAGTGTCGCAGTTCAGGACGACGGACGCGGTGTTCCGGGCGGTATGCATCAGAAGATGGGTATCCCGACGCTGGAGGTTGTTTTCACGGTCCTGCACGCGGGCGGTAAGTTCGGCGGCTCCGGTTATAAGATTTCCGGCGGTCTGCACGGTGTCGGTGCATCGGTTGTCAACGCGCTGTCCGAATGGGTAGAGCTGGAAAACTGCACGGAAGGTCAGCGGTATACCGAGCGTTTTGTGCGCGGTAAGGTCGATGTGCCGTTCAAGTGCGAGGGCTCCTCTGACGGAAAGCACGGTTTGTATGTGCGCTTCAAGCCCGACGCGGAGATTTTTGAAACCGTACGCTTCAACTATGAAACGGTACTGAACCGTATGCGCGAGCAGGCATTCCTCAATGCCGGTGTGCGTATTCGTCTGCATGATATGCGCGGAGAGGAGATTGTCGAGGACGATCTGTGCTATGAAGGCGGTCTGAAGTCGTTTGTTGAGTATCTCAATGCGACCAAGCATGCCGATGCCATCCATCCCGATGTCATTTACGTCAAGGGCGAGCGGGGCGACATGACCGCAGAGGTTTCCCTGCAGTACAACGACTCCTATACCGAAACGATCTATACGTTTGCAAACAACATGGCGACGGTCGAAGGCGGTACGCATGATGCAGGCTTCAAGTCCGCATTGACCAAAGCATTCAACGATTACGGACGCAAGAAGGGCATTCTCAAGTCCTCTGACGATAACTTCAAGGGCGAGGACGTCCGTGAAGGTATCTGTGCCGTCGTCTCCGTCAAGCTGCCAGACGCGCAGTTTGAAAGCCAGACGAAGGCGAAGCTCGGCAACTCCGAGGTCAGAACCTTTGTTGACTCCATCGTAAAGCAGAAGCTGGAAGAATATTTCGATGAAAATCCCGCGGCGGCAAAGACGATCCTTGAAAAATCGCTGGAGGCCGCACGTGCAAGAGAAGCCGCACGCAAGGCAAGAGAACAGACAAGACGCAAGAGCGTCCTCGGTTCCTCTTCCCTTCCCGGTAAGCTGGCGGACTGCCACGAGCGCAATGTAGAGCTGACAGAGCTCTACCTCGTAGAGGGTGACTCCGCGGGCGGCTCGGCAAAGGACTGCCGTGACTCCCGCTTCCAGGCGATCCTTCCGCTGCGCGGTAAGGTTCTCAATGTCGAGAAAACGCGCCTTGATAAGGTCTACTCCAACCCGTCGCTGACACCGATCATTCAGGCGCTCGGCTGCGGTATCGGGGATGAATTCGATATTTCCAAGCTCCGTTACGGTAAGATCGTCATCATGGCCGATGCCGACGTCGACGGCTCGCACATCCGTATCTTGCTTCTGACATTCTTCTTCCGCCACATGAAGAAGCTCATCGAGGACGGACATATCTTCTTGGCCCAGCCGCCGCTGTACAAGGTCTACAAGGGCAAAAACCAGCTGTATGCGTTCTCCGATGAGGAGCGCGATGAATGTATCGCCAAGCTCGGTGGAAACGCCGAAGCGGAACGCTATAAGGGTCTTGGTGAAATGGACCCCGATCAGCTTTGGGAAACAACGATGGACCCCGAACGGCGTACGATCCTCAAGGTCACCATCGAGGATGCGCTGGCGTGCGATGAAACCTTCTCTGTTCTGATGGGCGATAAGGTTGAACCGAGACGCGCGTTCATTGAAGCAAACGCGAAGTTTGCAACCAATCTTGATATTTAACGGATACAGGTGGACAGCAGATGAAAATTGCAACGCTGACCCTCAATCCGTGTATTGATAAAACACTGTATTTCGGCGGCGCATTCAAAGTGGATGCGCTCAACCGTGCCGCTTATGCTATGACCAATGCGGGCGGTAAAGGCATTAACGTCGCGCGCATTTACAGAAGACTCGGCATCCGTGCCGCGGCTTACGGATTTTCCGGTGGTGCGGTAGGACAGATGCTCGGCACACTCCTTGCAGAGGAAGACATCACCCCGGTATTTACGCCGACCTCATGCGATACCCGTATGTGCATCAAGCTTATCGATGCAGACGGTGTCTGTACCGAGGCAAACGAGGCCGGCGGTCCGATCCTTGCATCCGAATATGCTGCATTAAAAAAACAGCTTGCCGCGTTTGCAGACGAATGCAGACGGGACGGTGAGGATGGCATCCTCTTTGCCGGCGGCAGTGTTCCTGCAGGACTTGACCGCGGCATTTACCGTGAGATCATCTCCATGTTCCGCACAAGCTGTGTCCGCTTCATTCTCGATGCGGACGGTGAGGCACTAAAGACGGGACTGGAGGGCTCACCATGGCTCGTCAAGCCAAATATTCATGAGCTTTCGGCATTGATCGGTTATGAAATCACCGGACGCGATGCAAAGGAAAAGGCGATTGCCGCCGCTAAGGCATCCCGCCGTATTCTGGCGCAGTACGGTACGAATGTGCTGTGTACGCTCGGCGGCGACGGTGCGGTCTATACAGGAGAAGACGGTGTGTTCTTCGTCAATGCGCCGCATGTGACGATGAAGGGCTTTACAGGGGCGGGAGATACGTTCCTTGCCTCCTTCATGTTCGCATATGAAAAGAACGGACACGATGCGGAAACTGCGCTGTGTTTTGCGTCGTCGGCAGCTGCGGCAAAGGTCGAGCTTGCGGGAACGCAGATGCCCGACAAAAACGGTATGATGCGGTTTATCTCTCACGTGCATGCCGAAAAACTTGATATTTAACGAAGATTACGGGAAAAGGAAAACATAAAATGGCAAAAAAATCAAAACCCGAATTGTCCAAGGAAATCGTTTTTGAAAATCAGAAGATCTTACCCATCCGCATGGATACCGAGGTCAAGAAATCGTTCATCGAATACTCGATGAGCGTTATCGTCGCGCGTGCATTGCCTGACGTCAGAGACGGCCTGAAGCCCGTTCACAGACGTATTCTGTATGCCATGTACGAAGATCATCTGACCTCCGATAAGCCCTTCCGTAAGTCGGCGACGACCGTCGGTAATGTGCTTGGTCGGTATCATCCGCACGGTGATACTGCGGTTTACGATACAATGGTCCGTATGGCACAGGACTTCTCGATGCGTTATCCGCTGATCGAGGGTCACGGTAACTTCGGTAACGTCGACGGTGACGGTGCGGCTGCATACCGTTATACCGAAGCGAGAATGGCGAAGATCTCCAATGAGATGCTGGAAAACATCGAAAAGGATGTCGTTCCGTTCTCCCCGAACTTCGACAACAAGATGAAGGAACCCGATGTCCTGCCCGCGCGTTTCCCGAACCTTCTGGTCAACGGCTCGGTCGGTATTGCCGTCGGTATGGCAACCAATATCCCGCCGCATAACCTCGGTGAGGTCATCGACGGTACGATTTGCTACATGGAAAACCCCGATGCAACTGTTGCCGATATCATGCAGTATATCAAGGGTCCCGACTTCCCGACCTACGCGACCATTTACGGTACACAGGGCATGCTGCAGGCGTATACGACCGGTAAGGGTCATGTCATGGTGCGCTCCAAGGCGGAAATTGATGAGGAGCTTCACCGCATCATGATCACGGAGATT
>JAZTZC010000131.1:0-1877 GCA_045637265.1 Eubacteriales bacterium
CTCCTTTTCAGAACAGGGTTACAGGACACGCTGCAATGGTCAGACAGCCACGCGGACCGCCGAGCAGACCAATGCCCGGAATGAAGTATTCGAGATAGAACGCTTTATCATCACAGGGAAGCAGGAGCGCTTTCTCCTCCAGTTCTGCCGATACGGCACCGTCATACAGTGCAACGGCACAAGCGGCAGCACGGGCGGCACAGCCCCATGCATGGACAGTCACCTCCGCGCCGAGCGATGCGGCAAAACGGATCAGCCGCACGGTATCCTGTACCCGATTGGCATCCGCAGTATTATGGAAGGTGGAGAAATAACGGTTATTCTCGGGATTTACAAAATCGACCTGCACGCTGTCCGCAAATTCTCCTGTCAGATACAAATCGCCGCTGATAAGGGCAATTCCATCGGATAACATATCCTCAAACGCAGGACTGTCAAGACATTCTTTTCCGGTCGCTCCCAGTGCCAGACAAATCCGACCTCCGTCCCAGCCATTGGGAATCAGGGAAACCACAGGCAGCTTTTCACCCTTACATCCGACAAGCACACCGTGCTTTTCGGTGATACCGTCCACCATAAATTCGGAAATCGATATATATCGGGAATCGGTACAGCCAACGCCCGTCATCCATGCAAGCATACGCCGCTTTTCCTCATCGGACAGCGACGAAATGGCGGCTGCGCGTTCTGCCTTGTGATACGCAAAGAATTCCGCATCGGAGGAAATACCGGGTGCATGTCCGACACCGGCAAACCAGGTGTATGCGGAAAGATCACCCGTTTCAATGGGCTGCTCTTCCCAATGGGGATCACACCCCATCAGATGGCGTGCAAAGAAGCTGTAGACATGATGACGCGTTTTTTCGTTGTACTGGTGCGGCGCATCCTGATAGAAGTGCTCAACCATATCCTCCGCGTCATACTGACGGTACGCCTCCAGCACACCGGGAAGCTCGTCGGTTTCCAGCCAGCGTGTCCAGTCACCGGTGGAGCCCGATAAGAACAGAGGCCGCGGCGCAATCATGGCGCACATTTCGGTGTTATCGGTATCACGGCGCAAACCCTCTGCATTTTCGCACTGACAGCCGCCCTGCATATGCAGAGAGATCATATTGATCGGAGCTGCTGCTTTGATGCGTTCGTCAAGCAGAGTCAGAAACAGTGTCTGCGAGCCGCCGCCGGATGCTCCCGTCATACCGATCTTATCTGCGTCGACATACGGAAGCGAGCAAAGCAGATCAAGAGCGCGGATGTTGTTCCAGAGCTGAATTCCAAGTCCGTTGGAAGTATAAAGCTCTTTTTCTTCTCTGCCGTAATCGTGCGTGATCTGCAGACTGTCGACCTTACCGATCATATCGGTGACAAGACAAACGAAGCCCATACGCGCAAAATTGGCAAGCTGTGCGGGATAGTCCCCGGTCTCCTCACGGGTCAGACGTTGGGGTTCCCAGTGACCGATGACATTGAGAATCGCGGGCATCTTCTCCTTCATCGGATGCGGCAGATAAAGATTGCCCGTTGACCAGAAGCCGGGGCGGCTTTCAAACATGATCTTCTTTACGGAATAGCCGTCAAAGGTACCGACATCTTCATATTTCGGATTCAGCGGTGTTTTTTCGGGATACGGGTAAAGTCCCGCAGCCATACGGAGATTGAAGCGAAGCTCCTCGCGGCGCTTTTCCACTTCCTCGCGCGAGGAAAAATATGTAATTGGGAAAATCGAGTTGGTATGACGGCTGACATCCAGTCGTCTGTCATGCGGCGGATAGCCAAGGACGGAATAGTTATGTTTCATATCAGCAATTTCCTCTCATTCCAGTATCGGAGCAGATAATATTTCTTCTTTTCTTACAAGCAGATCGTCTGATGCAATTGCC
>JAZTZC010000132.1:0-4503 GCA_045637265.1 Eubacteriales bacterium
GCCGGTATGGTACGCGCCGATACAAAGCTGTCCGCACTGCTTGGTCAGTCTTGCGGCAAGATCCAGCGATTCGTTTGTTTCCGCCCATTCCATGACCACATCAAAACCGCCAAAGCCGTTTGCCAGCTTTTCTTCCATTTCCTCCACGGAATATACATAATCCGCACCGCCGTATTTGATGGCATTGGCTCTCGATTCCGGACGCGGATCGACTGCTGTGACAATGGCGCCGCGCAGCTTCAGAAGCGAAATCGCACCGCAGCCCATATAGCCAGCACCGACGACGCAAACCTCGGTACCCGGCATATTGACGCGCGCCTTGGATACTGCGCTGAACATGCAGGACAGCGGCTCCAGAATGATGTCTTCATCGGCAACATTGTCCGGCAGAACAATGATGGATTCCGACGGATAGGTGATGGAATACTCCACCATACCGCCGCCGCCGGGAAGTGTACTGCCCCACCAGCCGCTGACACGGTCGCCAACCTTGTAGCCTCTGACATTTTTTCCGACCTCTGCAATGATGCCCAGCGGTTCATGACCAAAGGTCGCACCGGGACCGCAGTGTGCCCAGTCATAATGCTCGGACATGCAGACGCCGACATATTTGGTTCGGATCAGAATCTGATCGTCATTGATGGAAGGAAGCGGCATTTCCTCAATGATGTTGGTCTTCGGACCTGTGGAAATAATACGTTTCATGATGTAAATCCTCCTGTTTTTTCTTTTATTCAGACGAGCCGTCATGTTTATTTGCCCCTATTATAACACATTTTCTGCCGTCCGAACATATAGAAATACGACGAAAATCTTGACAAAACCGACTTTTTATGATAATATCAAAATAACGGAAAGGAGAGGATCCTATGAACACAATAGCCTGCGGCGACTACAGAACGACAGGTCTGCTATATACATGCCAAAATCATGTCCATGATACATGGGAAATCATCTATCACGCACAGGGTACCGCTGTGGAATGGATTGCCGGACAGGAAAGTATTGTAACGGAAGGGTGCGTGACCGTCATCCCGGCAGGGATCTATCATTACAAGACCAGCGATGACGGTTATCTTGATCTATGGGTTCGAGCAGAGCATCTTCCTTTTTCCGACATTCCGTTTTCCGTCGCCGATGCCGATGGCAGTATTCTTCGCCTGATCGAGCTTCTGGTTCGTACACTCATCAGCCGCGAAATCGATTATGAAATCATTGCAGACGGACTTTTGGATGTCATCGGTATGCTGATCCGGAAAAACCTGCAGGATTCTGTCAGGTTTCCGTTTGTCGATGCGCTGAAGACGCTGATTTACGATCATATTTCCAATCCCGATTTCGATCTTCATTCAGCCATTGCACAGACCGGCTTTCATACCGACTATTTCCGCCGCTGCTTCAAGGAGAAAACCGGACAGACACCGCTGGAGTATCTGACCATGCTGCGGATCAATAAAGCACGGATGCTGCTGACAGAAAGTGCATTTGCCGGTGTGGCGGATGTCGCTCTGAAATGCGGTTTTCGCGACAGTTTTTATTTCTCTACCTGCTTCAAAAAGACTGTCGGCTGCTCACCGATGCAGTACCGTCAGCGTTTATCCCACGCCGGCGGCATCGCCGGAAATGCATATACTCGTGGAAAAACAGCAGCAGTTTCCGATTCTGAAAGATACTAACTGCTGCTGAAAAAATACTTCAGAACGAAATAGAGAAATTCCTATTTAGACGGATGGCGGTTCATTGAGAGAACTGTATTCAATATATCAAAAAGAAGGAGCCGAAACCAATGACGCAGATTCATTTCCCGAACTTTACATCCTCCGACAAGGCGCTCGACATTACCTACAATTACCGGTGTGAGGTGTATGAACGGCACGTCAAGGAAACGCCCGACGGTCACGTCATTACAGAATTTCTGCCGGATGTCCCGTGGGGCGGCAAATACAATACGATCAGCTGTGCGGCGAGCCATCATTTCCGCGATGGCAGATGGCTTCACGAGTCGTACCTTCTGGAGGAATATGCAAAATTCTGGTGCACGGCAGGCAATCCACGCCTGTACAGCTTCCCGATTGCAGACAGCTTTTTGGCGCTGTCCGATGTCACGGGCGATTACTCTGCGGCAGAAGTCCTTTATCCGCAGCTCAAGGGAATTTACGCGGCGTGGGATGACCATAAGACGGAATGCGGTATGTACCGTCAGGGATGTGGCTACGACGGCATGGAGTTTTCCATCTCCGGCGACGGTATCCGTCCGACGATCAACTCTTACATGACCGCGGACAGCTATGCACTTGCACGCATCGCCGACAGAATCGGTGCAAAGGACGAGGCGGGGGCTTATCGCGCGGTTGGTGATACGCTTACCCGTCAGATCAATGAGGTGCTCTGGAACGAGGACATCGGCATGTTCGGTGTCATTTCCGATGAGGGTGAGCGGCAGAATGTGCGTGAGCAGATCGGCTATATCCCGTGGATCTACGGGATTCCGACCGAGGGTAAGGACGACTGCTTTGCTAATCTTCTCGATGAGAACTGCTTCCTTGCAAAGTACGGTCTGCGGACAGCGGATGTCTCGCATCCCGAATACAACAAGCCCTTTGACCATGAATGTCTGTGGAACGGTCCTGTCTGGCCGTTTGCAACCGCACAGACGCTGACGGCGGTCATTGCGTATCTGCATACGGAAAAACAGCCGAAGATCACCGCAGGTGACTTTATGCGTCTTTTGCTCCAGTATGCATATTCCCACAGAGACACCGACGGCACGCCGTGTCTTGACGAAAATATGGATCCCGATACCGGCATCTGGCTGGCACGCGAGATCATGCGAAACTGGAACCGCCCTGACAAGGATTCCACACGCGGTCAGCATTACAATCATTCCTCGTTCATCGACCTTGTCATGACCGGCATCTGCGGTATTTGTCCTGCGGAAGGCGATCACCTCGTGATTCACCCGCTGGGAACGTCGCTTGATACATTCTCGGCAGAGGACATTCACTATCACGGTCATATCCTTGCCATTGCATGGAACAAGTCAGAGGGTCTGCGCGTGACCGTTGACGGAAACCGCGAATACAAAACGGCTGGTGACAGCGAAATTCGTCTGGAGATTGATCTATAAACCAATGAAAAAGAACTGCTGTAAGTCCTTGTTTTCGGAACTTGCAGCAGTTCTTTGTGTTTTGTGTACGTCGGATTCGGCAACATATGCGGGTAGTTTGGGTTTGGCGACTAAACAAGCAGCCCGGCTTCTTTGATGCCGCTTAATATGATGTCGGCAATGGCTTCCATTCCCCGGTCGGACGGATGGGATGCGACACCAGCATGTTCAAACTGTCCGATCGCCTGACAGGAAGGATCACCGTGCAGACTGGAAAGCGACAGCCAGACAGCACCGCCTTTGTCGGAGGCTTCTTTCAGGCGTGTTTCCATCGTACCGTTTTCCCAGAACGGACCGACAGCGAACACGGTACAATTTGAATTTGTGCGGAATCTGCGGATCAGCGTTTCGTAGGCAGAAGCAAATTCCGCATACTTGTCCGCCGGTGTGTTTTCGCAGATGCGGAGGACGACAACATCGGGGGCAAATGCAAAATCATCCTCAAAATAGGCGTGATCGGTTTCCGCAGGATTGCGCTCGAAGTCTGCGACATTGCCAAAGCGCAGATCGACGGTTACACCCGCTTCTTCCAGCTTTGCGCAAAGGCGGTGAACAAAATCGCGTTCCTGTGTGCTTGCCGCCATACCCCAGTCACCGAACCATCCGATCTGCGGTGCAGGTGCATGGCGGGTCAGGGAATTGCCGAGAATCAGTAATTTCATGGAAAGCTCCTTTCGTGCGATTATCTTCTTTTACGCGCTGTTTATTTGCGTCTCGGTCGGATGACAAAGCGGAATTTCGCGTCATCGGAGAACCACATCGGGAAGTTGGTATTCCAGATGTTATTATACAAATTGAAATAAAGATCGGGTCCGTCGATCGGTTCCTGCCAATGCAGCAGTCTCGGACCGAACGGTGCGGCAAGCGCGGTGTCGAGCGGTTCCACCTCAAATTTGTCGCTGCGGACAGCCCAGACCGCATGCAGATCATGCATACCGTGGGCATTTGTGGGATTTACCCACATGCCGAGCTTGTACAGTTCCTCGGCGTCGGCAGCCTCGGGAATCTGCAGCCAGTAGGCTTCCGGCATACGGTTGGGACCCTTGCCGAACCAGCGAAGCTCAACCGTATCGTCGGTTTCCATCAGCCAGACGGTCGGCAGTCCCGCAAAGGTGCGGATCTCCTCATCGAACTCCATGCGGAAGATGCGCGTTCCGTCTGCCTCCCATGCAGCGGTGACGTGCGGGGAATAGATGCCGCCGCGGTAGTCCGGGAGATTGTTTTTGGTAAAGTCCCAGATTGCCCAGCCTTCTTTCATGCGCAGATAGGTATTGATGTAACGGTCAAAGTCACTGCGGTCAAACAGCTGATAACATACCTTGGTGCGCGGCTGTCCG
>JAZTZC010000133.1:0-16015 GCA_045637265.1 Eubacteriales bacterium
CCGTTTCTTTCGGTGAAGATGTACTCTGCCATCTTCGGGTTCCATCTTCTGGTGTGGTGACCGAAGTGGACACCTGCTTCGAGCAGCTGCTTAATGGTAATAACTGACATTTTAATGTCCTCCTGTATGGTTTTTTCCACCACAGAACCGCCCTCGTCCCACTGACACGCGATGCGTGAACCACGGAGGTACGGAATTGGGGTCTGTGTGTGTATTTGATTCGTCCATGAGGATTACGCCCTCAAAGACCTATCTATTTTACCACATATTTCACTTATTTGCAAGCATTTTCCGAAATTTCACAAATTATTTACAATTCAAGACCGATGAAACATGCGTCTTCGTCCTTTTCCGCCCTCACCCCGCACACAGCCGCAGTCCTCCGGGCAGATATCCACAAGGATCGTGTCGCGTCCGATACAGCGAACCTTCTCCCAACCAATGGTCACACGTCCATCCGAAAACAGCGCGCCGAGTCCGCCCGACGGCACAACACACAGCGCACAGATACAACCGTTTCCGCGATCAAACAGCAGATCCGAAACACACCCGATGCTCTCCGCGTCACACAGGCGGATGACTTCCTTTGCACGCAGCTCGGAAAAAGAGATCGTCACACAGCATCACCCCGGCTGTATCCTATGTGCATGACAGGCATGATATTCCAAAGATTCCGCAGATCATCCGCGAAAAAACGAAAAAACAGTTGCAAATACAAAGCGGATGTGTTATAATATAAAGAAAATACGCTCACAGGAAGGTACTCATTATGGCTGAAAGAATCAACGCCGGACAGCACAACGCAAACAACGAATTCGGCAATTACGTGGAATACTGCGTGGAAAAACGCCCCGAGGGTGCATACCGCCGAAACCGGATTCTGCTTGTCGTCATCTGCGTGCTCGTTGCCGTCTCCATCATTCCCGTTGTCACATGGTCTGTTGCGGGCAAGCTGTTCATCACCTTTGTTCCCGTCTGGATGGGTCTTTGCGGCATTGCATACTGGTTTTTGTCGCGCTTTGTCAACATTGAATACGAATACCGCATCATTCAGGGTGAATTCCAGATGGACATCATCTACGGTCAGCGTCAGAGAAAAGAACTGATGTCCTGCCGTGTCCGAGATATGGAAATCATCCATCCGCTCGACGATGCGGGCAAAGAAACGCTTGGCTCCTGCGATCATGTCGATGACTGCTCCATTTCCCAGAAGCAGCCGACACCCGATGTCTATTACTTCACCTATACCGAAAACGGCAAAAAGTACGGTCTTGTCTTTGAGGCAACCAAAAAGACGCTCGATATCATGAAGTTCTACAACGCATCGGTTCTGACCCACAGCACAACCCTGCGCCACTGATCCCACTCTGTCATAATCTCAATCCCGTGCGCATATCCTGCCCCAGAAACAAATTTCCGACGAGGTACCGATATGCGCCGCAGACCCTTTTTTGCCGCACTCCTTTTCCTGCTGTCGTTTGCATTGGCAGCATGCGCTCCCGCCCAACCGACACCGACGGAACTGATGATGTTGTTTTCAGAGCCGTTTCTGTGCGGCTTTACGTATGATGACGGTTTTGGGGAGCCTGTGACCGCGTCGCTACTGCGTGATGAGACGGGAGATCTGCTCACGGTATACGGAGCACATGCAAACACCGTGTTTTTTTACGACGGCGTATCTCTTTCCATCCGCACACGCGGCAATGAGGATATCCCGCCGCTGACGATGCCGATTGCCGTTGATGCTGACACGGGAGCCGTATCGTCACTGTCGCTGTTTTCCGTGATCCCGGATGACAGCTATGCCGTTTGTCGCACCGATGACGGATTTCTCGTCACAAGCGAGGACGGCAGTTATACCGCAGCCTTCACAAAGGATCGCATCCCAACCCGCATCACAAACAACGGTCGGTGCGCCGAGATTACATCCTTTGCCGCAAACCCACCCGCATGACGCGATTTCACCCCAAAAAGAATCGGAAGATCAACAAAATCATGGAACTGTTATCAAAGCAACGCAAAGCCAAGCTCGAGGCATGCATCAGTCTGGAGCATCTGGTTCATAATTTCAATGCGGTTCGCGCCGTCACCGACAGCCGCATCTGCTGTGTCATCAAGGCGGATGCCTACGGACACGGTGCGTGGCAGTGTGCCAGAACGCTTGCCGCGGCAGGTGCCGATTTCTTTGCGGTTTCCTCGATTGCGGAAGCGGAAGAGGTACGGCTTGCACTTGCCGATTACGGAGATGCGATCGGGATTCTGATTCTCGGCTATACCATCCCCGACGATGCCGATCTGCTCATCCGCTACAACATCAGCCAGACAGTCTTCTCCCGCGACTATGCCGACGCCCTGCGCGATGCCATCCGCGATTACAAGCTCGACGGAATTCTGCCGCAGGATGCGACCTTGAACATCCATATTAAAATCGACACCGGCATGAATCGGCTGGGATTTTCGCCCGACGATACCGACGGTATGCTTGCACTCGGCAATATCCGCGACTTTCGCGTCGAGGGCATTTTCACGCACTTTGCGCAGGCAGACACACCGTCATCGCCCATGACCGAAGTACAGTTTGCAGCATTTCGTTCAGCACTTGACACCCTTGCATCCCACGGCATGACCCCGCCGCTCCGTCACGTCTGCAACTCCGCCGCCATCACGAATTTTCCGGGGATGCATCTTGACATGGTGCGCTTCGGCATTGAGCTGTACGGACTTGCGCCGTCTGCCGAAACCGCACTTCTGCCCGTCAAACCCGTTATGACACTGAAAACGGTCATTTCCCACATCCACACCGTCCTCAAAGGACAGCCGATCGGATATGGTGCGGCATATACGCCCGACCGCGAAATCCGCATCGCTACACTTCCCATCGGTTATGCCGACGGCTTTATCCGCGCGTATGCGGAAGGCGGTTCGGTCGTGATCCGCGGCAAATCCGCTCCCATCTGCGGACGCATCTGCATGGATCAGTGCATGGTCGATGTGACCGATATTCCGGATGCCCGGATCGGTGACGAGGTCATTCTGTTCGGTGAGGGTGCACCGTCTGCCGACGAAATCGCCGCACGGGCAGGTACCATCGGCTATGAGGTACTCTGCCTGATCGGAAAACGGGTTCCGAGAGTTTACACAAAATAATCAGAAACGCAAGAACGCGCCGCACGGGCAATTCCGTACAGCGCGTTTTTTCTATTCTGTTATTCTGCAGAAATTTCCGCAGGAGCCGCGTAATCGATGAACTTTTCGCGGATACCGGCGGTTTCGGTGTCACCCTCATGGATGACGATGCGGTACTTAAAGTTCAGGGACTCACCCGCTTCGATGATTTCCTCGCCGCCGAGATAATAGCGGTTGGGTGCAAACAGACCGTAGTTGCGGGAATGCCAGTAGGTCGGATACTTTGCATTGGCTTCGTTGTCAAAGACAGCAACACCCGCGACATGACCGCCTTCGGTTGTGCCGAAATAGTCGTTCCAGTCGGAGCGCTTCATCCAGATTTCACCTTCACCGACAGCACCCCATGCGTTGGTCAGCGTACCGGTTCTGTCTGCGCGCAGGTTTTCATCCATACGGACAGCGATCGGTCCGGCTTCCTTCGTTGCACCGAGCGTGACACGACCGTATGCCGCAATCATCGTCAGATCAACATCGAGATAGGTCACGCCTTCCTCGGGCTGGGTCATAGTAACGGTTGTCACATCATTGCACAGCGGGTTGCCGTCCTCGTCCGTCCACATATTTTCTGCGGTAAACGCACAGTAAACGGGACCTGCCACAGTTTCGGTGATCTTCTGTGTCTTGATATAGCCGTAGTGCGGATTTTCGTTCCATGTATCGACTTCAGCGGACACAAAGCCGGTTTCTGCGTTTTCGACCTTGACGCTGCCGTGGGAGAACCAGATGGAGCGATGATGCGGATGTTCCTTTACGGTGAAGTCGTATCGGGTAATGTTTTCCCCATACTTGTTGACAATCGGACCGATGTGCGGCTTTGCAAAACCGATGTTGTAACGGTAAGCGGTATATTCCGCACCGTCCGCCATCAATGCAACACGGCCTTCTTCCGCAAGATCGACTGCAGCGAAACGGTCATCGGAATCGGTGTTGACGAGCGTCAGAGAAGCCTCCTCACCCTTTGCCAGAAAATCGAGGATAAAGGACAGACGATAGCCGTCCCCTGTCTTCTGCAGCTGTGCGGGGAGCATCTTGCCGCCATCGTAGCGGAGCGCAACCGCCGACTCGGGGTTCACGTCACCGAGCTGTTCTGCCGTAATTGTCGTATGCATCAGCGCATGACGTCTTGCGTGTGCGCCTGCCGAAAGATGAAATCTCATCATAATGGAATTCCTTTCACGAAATGTTTTTCTTCATTATATCACATTTCGGAAAAAAATCAAGAGGTTCAAGAAAAACAGTGGACATTTTCCCGCATACGATACCGTGATTTCTCCTCTGTGTTTTAACCGAACAGCAGACCTGTCGTAACGGTTAACAACAGCATAAATGCAGGGATCGTACTGCCGCCGAACAGCTGCGGCATCGTGTGCTGACCGGTTCTGATGCTCGAAACATACACGGGAAGAACCAGCAGGGCGCCGATGATTGCCGGCAGATACAGTCCGAAATACAACAGCATGATGACAGGACCGACACTGCCGCAGGCATGACCGCTTGCCTTAATATGAAAGACCCGATTGAGCACGAGCATACCGATACCGCACAGCAGATATTCCATATAGATGAGCTTCAGCTCGACAGGAGCATCAAAGACAAACGCCGCGGTTGTTCCGAGCAGATAGCCTGCAAAGGAACACAGCATCGCAAGACTGCGCTGTCCTTCACGTCCTCTGTCCTTGTATTTGGGAATATATTTCTGCAAAGGATAAGCCAGCGTCGGCAGCACGACCAAAAAGAACAGTCCGCCAAGCAGATGCCCGATCCCTCCGATATAATCCGTATGTGTCATATAAACAATGAGCAGAAGCGCCGCCGCAAATACAGGCGGAACCGTAATTCTGCGAATGATTCTGAATCCGTTTTCCATAAGCCATGATCCTCTTTCTTTCTATTTTGCCAGATAACCGAAAACAAACAACGCATATTTCCATGTTGCATATCACATTTCGTTTTCATTGAATATTATCATCTGGTTTTCAATACTATTATACATGACTTGATTGATTTTGTCAATAGGTTTTTCAAATTCGATTGTATGTTTTCTATGACAATTTTCGCACACAAAAAAGCACTGACGAGAGGATTCCCGTCAGTGCTGTATTTTATGCATTTTGTTATAAACAACGGCAATTATTCGCCGAGTTCCTTTTTGAGCCAGACCGTACCGATATCAAGTGCCGCGAACAGACCGTTCTTCTGACCCTGCTTGAGTACCTTCTGGGTATCATCGGTCGATACGACCTGCACCAGAATGTTATCCAGAACCTGCTGTCCGTTCACTTCTTTATTGGAAAGAACAAGCAGCAGCAGCGCCGCACGGTCGTTTTTCATATCGCCCCAGACATATGCATTGTCCTGACGGATCAGAGGCTTGCCCTGATACATCAGATAATTTCCGCTGACAGTTCCATTAGCCATTGTAATACCTTCTTTCTATCATCACTTCATGTTTGTTCTTACTTCTATATCAACAATACTTGATTGTCAGTTCGCTTTTTCGTACAAATACGGATCCGGAATGTTGATCTTGCGGATATCCGCGCCGACACCGCGCAGCTTACCGACGATATCGTCATAACCACGCTCGATGTGCTGAATATCTTCAATTTCCGTTCTGCCGGCGGTAGCAAGCGCAGCAATGACCATTGCGGCACCCGCACGGAGGTCGACCGCACGGACAGGTGCCGGCGTCAGAGCCTCAACACCCTCGACAATGGCAGTCTTACCGTCAACCTTGATCTTTGCGCCCATACGCTTCAGTTCTTCCACATAGCGGAAGCGTCCGTCCCAGACACCTTCATACAGCGTGGAGACGCCGTGCGCCAGACACAGAAGCACACACATCTGCGGCTGTGCATCCGTCGGGAAGCCGGGATACGGCAGGGTTCTGATATTGACACGGTGCAGTGTTTCTGCGGGAGAAACAATGACCGATTCGTCAAGCTCTTCCACACGGATACCCATCTCCTCCATCTTTGCGGAAATGGACTCCAGGTGCTTGGGGATGACATTATTGATGCGAAGCGTTCCGCGCGTTGCGGCAGCGGCAATCATAAAGGTTGCGGCCTCAATCATATCGGGAATGATGGCATAGGTACAGCCGTGGAGCTTTTCAACACCCTTGACCTTGATCACATCGGTACCGGCGCCGGAAATCTTGGCACCGCACGCATTGAGGAAGTTGGCAAGATCGACGACATGCGGTTCTCTTGCCGCGTTTTCAATGATCGTCGTTCCCTTTGCTCTTGCAGCGGCAATGATGACATTGATCGTTGCGCCAACGGTATTGTTGTCAAAATAGATCTGACCGCCGCGGACACCGCCCTCGGTTTTACATTCAATACAGCCGTTGTCAACGGTAATTTCAGCACCCAGCGCTTCAAAGCCCTTGATATGCTGGTCAATCGGTCTGACACCGAAGTCACATCCGCCGGGGAAGCCTGCCGATGCACGACCGAAGCGTCCGAGCTCAGCACCGAGTACATAATAGGAAGCGCGCATTTTGCGTACGAGATCATAAGGAGCAGTCCCGCCCATGATCGCGGTGGTATCGATCTCCACCGTCGTCGGGTTGAGGCGGCGGACAGATGCGCCCATCGCACGGAGAATATCAAGAGAAATGGTCACGTCGCTGATATTCGGCAGATTTTCCAGCACGCACCGATCCTCGATCAGAATCGATGACAGGATCACCGCGACCGCGGCATTTTTCATACCGCTGATCTCAACGGCACCCATAAGCGGTTTGCCGCCGTTTATAACGATTTTTTCCATGAAAACACCTTCTGTAAATAGCGTATTTGCGGATAACGGATTCTATGTAGGGAGGAAACTGACGTCATGTCTCCCGTACACAAAATATCATAAGATCTTCCGATTCCGAAACGGAAGAAACGGTAAATTTCAGTCAAAGCGGTTGGAGCGAAGACCGTAAATCGGCTGCATAACCATGGTTTCCATGCCGAATCTGACGCATTTTCAAACCATAAAATACCGCACAGTATAGTATACCATTGTTTTCCGTTTCTTGGAAGAGTAATTTCAAAATATTAACGATTTGTTCACGATAATTTTACATATCAGGATGCATCCTGTCTGTTGTCAGCGGTGGAAATGGTTTGTTCCGTCTGCCGAACCACATTGCCTGTAATACTGTCGCAGAGAACATCGCGTCGGATCGGCACCTGCGGCTGTACCTCCAGTCGGTAATCAAGCAGCCATGACGGGCGCAGATACAGCATCCCGGCATCGTCCCACAGCATGTAATAGACCCTCTGCATGGAAGCAATTTCACATCCCGCATCGGTATGCTGTGCCGCATGTCCGAGTCCCTCGTCCTGTCCTTCCCGGTCAAGGGTCATATGGCGCATCCGCTCGGAAAACAGGATGTTCAATTGATCCAGTGTCTTGACGCGGTACGTTTCATCCGGCATACACGGCACCCATGTTCCGGACATATACAAAACGGTTCCGTCACGGATCAGGATATGCATTTCTGTATCATAAATCTCGGCAGCATTTCTCGCCGCGCTCCGATATAAGATCTCCTCCCGGTATACCGCAAGATGAAGACCCTCATCATCCGCCGCTGTGTAAAATGCGGTCAGACGCGGACGCAGACGAACACCGGTGGATTCGCCCGATGAACCCGACGGTGTCAGACCCAACAGAAAATCGTATGCCGCCTGTGCATCCATTTCAGCAAGGGTGGCATCGGTCGGGACAAGGTCTGTACCGTTCGCGGACAGATTTTCAAGCAGCGTTTCATAACGGTCTCTGTCCGCACCGTCACGTACATACAGCAGATAAAGATTATGGTAGTATTCCACGGTATCCCCATTTTCAAACAGCAGCGAAACACCGGTCGATGCGGGAAGCAGATACGCACCGGCAACCGTCGAGCCGACCATCGCGGAATACGCGGTACGGTACGCGGCATCCGATACGGGTATCCGAAACACGTGCTCACGGACAACCGCCGTCGGAACCGTATCCGCATCCAAGCGGACATCGGTCTCGGCAAGCAGTGCCGCCGCATCTTCAATTGCCGCACGGCTTACGGTGTTGATGCCGCGGTCATTGCGCCACAGAAGAAATCCGAGCAGAAGATCCGCCAAACACAGACAGATGATGAGAAACCATCGCACCCTGCTCCAGTTCATATTCCGATGTTCCCCCTTCCCTGTCATGCAATGCTGCAACTTCACAGTTTCCAGCATTGCAATGAAATATTTCGTCTAAAACGAAATGTGAAATCTTGCTGTCGTAAGGTAAAATCGCACTTCGTCCGAGTGAAATTTTTCGCTTTCAGCGAAAAGTTAATATAACATTTCGCCCAGAGAGCGGAATATTTCACTGCTGTCATCAGGACAACCGAAACGTCCGATGATGATTATCGGATACCGATCCAGTCGGCAGAAAACGAACCCCACGAGTCGTGGCTGTCACACAGATACGCCATGGACAACGGAATCTGTGTCGCCGTCATCTCCTCCGCCCCGTCGGGCAGATCTTCATCAGGGTCTTCGGCGGTATTCCGCGAAAGCTCCAGCGCCATCGCCTCTGCCATGACCGACTGCGGTAAAAGATACTGCTCCTCATCCGACAGCACAGCATCACAGAGATACAGTTCCAGTTCCGTGATGACGCCGCCGCTTGCCCGCAGAACCATTGCAGGCAGGATCACGCCGCTATCATCCAGCAAAGGAATCCCGCGGTACGTATATCCCCAGGTCAGAACGAGCGTATCCGCATCCTCAGCCGATGACAGTTCCACATCGGTCAGCATGCAGGATAACGCATCACCGCCAAACATCGGGTCTGCCGCAGACAGCAGCGACAGCAGTTTATCGGATGCACGCAGATATTCAGACAACAGATAATCCTGTCCGATACTGGCATAACCGAGATAGTCTGCCGGGTCAAGACCGCCCTCCTGCAATGCAACGTAGCGGATAACAGACGCGTTTTCCGAGAGCGTCAGCCGTCCGGATGCATTCAGATAGATCCGATCCCCGGCACCGTCAGTATAATAATTGTCTGCCTCGCCCTCACGCAGTCCGAGCAGACCGAGTACGGAGGAGAGCTTCTGCGGGTCGTGATACAGCCGCGCGAGATCATACCTGCCCCTCTCAATCCGCGGCATGCTGTAAACGCCGTCGAGCGACACTGTGACACCGCATCCTGCATCGGAGAAGGTCAGTTTCCCTGTCTGCACCTGCTTGGACAATGCCGCCATGGAGGTAATCACCTCATCCAGCGCACTGCCCTCCGATGCACGCACTCGGCTGTCCGCATCGGTATCGGTCGCCACGGTATCTTCCGTCACAGACCGACCGACAGAATTCCTGCCGCCGTTTTCCGGCAAAAAGAGCGTTACCGCACCGCGGTCATCACACGTCACAGCGCAGACAACCGTCGACTCCGGCATCGGAAGGGACGACAACAGCACCTCGTCCTTCCAAAGCAGTTCAGCCGGGACAAGAAACAGTTCTCTGACATACGCGGCATTGCCGCCTGCATATTCGTCAAGTACCGCTGTCGCTGTTTCGCTGTCCTCCTCGGAATAGGTATAGGCACGAATGACGGAGGACGGCAGAGCACCGTGATAACGGACGTACACATAATTGTCCATACCGATGCAGGCAGACAACAGGCGACTCCCCGCATCCGCATCCATGGCATACCCGATACCATCCGCACCGAACAGTGCCCGCAGCGTCGGAAACAGAACCTCATACGGTCTGGAAACCATGTCGGACGCATGGAGCACACACGTCTCCCCGCCAAAACGGCGGTATGCAAGCAGATTGGGCGATACCCGTTCGGTATCCATACCAAAAACATATTTTGACTGCTCGCCGGAGGCATAGATCACCATACGGTCCGCCTGCGGCAGTGTTTCTTCCTCTGTGCTGTTCTGCCCGATCACCAATAAAATCGTCAGCACAAGCATCAGTACGGTCAGAAAAAAAATGAGAAAGGATTTGATGGCTTCCACGGGAGAAAACATGCGATGCTGTTTCATGCGTCCGTCTCCTCCTGCACCTCATCGGCAAGCGGCGTGCGGAGCGGCAGAATGACCGTCAGCTCCGTACCTTTTCCCACAGCACTCTTTAATTTGATCTTACCGCCGTGCGCCTCGACCAGCTCTTTTGCAATGGCAAGACCGAGACCGGTACCGCCGGCACCAGTGGTTCTCGATTTCTCCACGCGGTAAAAGCGCTCAAACAGGTGCGGCTGGTCTTCCTTGGGAATGCCCATACCGTTGTCGCGTACGCTGACCGCCATATGGGTTCCGTTTGCCGCCGCACGGATCAGAATCTGACCGCCGTCGGGCGTATATTTGACCGCATTGGTGAGAATATTCAGAAGCACCTGCTCAATGCGGTCTTTATCGGCAGTGATTGCAGGCAGATGATCGTCCAGCTTGACGGAAAGCGTATGACGGTGTTCCGCAATATCGTTTTTCACGACCTCGCACAGATGACGGATGACCGCCTCCATGGAAAACTCGGAAATTTCCCACTTGGTGCGATTGTTGTCCAGTCTTGAGAGAACAAGCAAATCACCGACGATGCGCGTCATACGGTCGGATTCCTCCACCGCCATCGAAAGAAAGCTCTCGCGCATATCGGGCGGCATATCGGGATACCGCAGAACCGTTTCCGCGGCACCCTTGATGGAGGACAGCGGCGTACGCAGCTCATGTGAAACATTGGCAACAAATTCGCGGCGGCTGCGATCCAGTTCATACCGACCCGTGACATCGTGAATAACCGCAATGACACCGGTCAGCGTTTCATTGTTTTCCATATAACGGAAATTGCCCAGCGACACGTCAAACACACGCTCCCGCAGTGCAATTTCGCGAATGACATAGCCCTCATCGCCAAACTCCGTATCACGCTCCAGCGCCGCACGGAAAATCGGATTGTCCTCAATGCCGCACAGGTGCAGAAGCCACGACAGCGTCAGTATCGAATCCTCGTTATCGGCAGCATCTTCGTCTCCAGCAGAGGATGTATCCGTCATCAGCTGTACAAACAAATCACGCGCCGTGGTATTCTGGTGCATGACCGAACCGTCATCACGGAATGCGACCACGGCATCCTTCAGATAAAAGAAGACGGTTTCAAGCTTTTTCTGTTCGCCCGATACCTGATCGATCGTGTTTTTCAGAACCGATTTCATGTGGTTGAACGTATCGGTCAGCGTACCGATTTCATCACGGGAATGGACGTCGATCTCCTGCTCAAATTCACCTGCCGCAATCTGCTGCGCACCGCGTGTCAGACTCTGAATCGGCGAGGTAATGGTCTTGGCAAGGAAAAAAGAAAGCAGAATCGCAAACAGCGTACCGAACAGCAGTGCCTGCAGAATGATGGAGAACAGCATCCAGTTCAGCTCCTGCATTTCCTCCTTGCTGTCACGGACATAGATCAGATACGTCTCCTCCTCCGAGGAAAGACGCATGCAGAAGTCAAAGTATTCCGCGCCCGCACGCTGCACCGCACCGTCACCGCCGCGCATGACGGACAGGATATTCGGGGTCAGATATACAGTCTCGCCGACGGCAAACATCGACGACGGATCGGAGACCGCAAGCACGACGCCGTTTTCATCGAGCACCGCAGCAGAACGGTTGGCATCCAGTCCGAGCGTACCGGAGTAGGCATGCAGTGTGATTTCCAATGCCGCCGCACCGTCACCGCGGACAACGGCGCTGTGCAGATATTCGTAAAGCTCCGTATGCCCGTCAAAGCTCTCCTCCATCTGTGTGCGGAAATCGTCCGCAAAATGCATGGAGACACCGTTGAGCAGAATCGTGCCGACAACCGCCATAACCGTTGCGATAAAAATAATTAAAATCAGAATGATCTTGAAATACAAGCTTCGGTACAATCCGCTCACCGTCCTCTCCTTTGAAAATGTTTATCAGAACCTATCTGATTATGCAAGATAATAGCCGTAGCCGTGCTTGGAAAAAATATATTCGGGATGCGTGGGGTCTGCCTCAATCTTGTTGCGCAGACGGCTGACCGTGACATCGACTGTTCGCTTATCACCGAAAAATTCCTTATAGCCCCACACCGATTCCAGCAGCTCCTCGCGCTTGAACGGCTTTCCCTGATTTGCCGCCAGAAACGACAAAAGATCATACTCGATTTTGGAAAGCGCGATCATAACGCCTGCCTTTGTCACCTGATATTTCTCGTTGTCGATGACGAGATCGCGGATTTTGAGCACCGTATCCGATTTGCTGTCACCCGTGACGACCTCATTGGCACTGCGGCGCAGATTCGCCTTGATACGCGCAAGCAGGACATTGATGGAAAAGGGCTTTGTCACATAGTCATCCGCACCGAGATCAAGCCCCAGAATCTTGTCCACGTCCTCTTCCTTTGCCGTGACCATGATAATCGGTGTATCCATACGCATACGGATCCCGCGGCAGACCGTGAAGCCGTCCATTTTCGGCAGCATGATATCAAGCAGGATCAGATCGAAATTCCCCTTGAGTGCTTTGCGCAAGCCCTCTTCACCGTCGGATGCGATCTCATAATCGTATCCCGCCTGCATCAGATTGAACGCAAGCACCTGCGCAATATTTTTTTCGTCCTCGACAATCAGTATCTTCTTTTTGCTGTCTGCCATTTCACAGTCCACACCTTTCTTATCATCTAAACATTTCGTCCGAATGGCGAAATATATCACTCGCCAAAGGCGAATATCACCGCAAAGCGATATCACAGTTTCGCACTTGCGAAGCTATATCACGCAGAGAACACCCTCATCTGAAACATCATGCTTACGGGAACACCACCGGGGTATCCGTCAGTGCAATGGCCGCGGGTGTTGTTCCTGCATTCTCCAGCCGCAGAAGCAGCGGTTCCAATGCTTCTGCCGCCGCCGCAGTACAGTGCATGCGGATGACAGGATAGTAGCTGGACTTCATCGCTGCATCGATTTTTGCAAGCACCATGTCCGCTGAAAACGCAGGATCGTGATCCATGGCGGAAATGTTCCAGTCCCACATGATATATCCCGCATCCAAAAGTGCCGTTTTCTGTGCATCCGTGAGCACCAGTCTGCCGGAACGCGAACCGTTCGGACAACGGATCAGGCGCACCTTGCGGCGAATAAGAGCATATAAAAGCTCATTTTCTTCGTCAAAGGAAGCGAGGATATCCTCTGTCTTCTGCATAGAATACTCGTCTCCGTTCATGCCATGAAGACCGAGGGCGTGCCCCTCCGTGATGATCCGCAGAACCAGATCGGGGTATTCCGACATCTGCTCACCGCTGACAAAAAAGGTCGCCTTTGCCTTATGCGCGGCAAGGGTATCCAATAACACCGGCGTGTTGGTATCTTCAATATCCTCAAAGGTCAGATAAACCGTGGCAGAACGGTAACCGTCCTGCGGCTGATCCACAGGTTCCGTCACAGGCTCTGTCACGGGCGCATCTGTCGTTTCCGTTTCGTCAGCGGTCGGCGGTGCATACACGGCAAGCAGCTCGGAAAACTGCTTTTTCTGACCGCCGTCACAGATACGCACCGATTTGTGGTCGTCCGATATTTCAAAGGTCCAGCCGAAATACCTGCACATTTCGCGCATCGGCAGATACCGTTCCTTGGAATACAGCATTGTATTGACCAGCAGCAGTGTACCGCGCTCCGTCTGTGCATAGGAGTTGTCGTTGATGTTGAAGGACAGATATTTTTCGGTCTCCGTGTCCTGAATGACAAAGACTGTATGGTTTTTCGCCGCGCCGCGCCTGACACGCATATCGGCAATCTCTTCATAAAAAGACAGCGGGATCCAGAAGTCCTCCGTTCCTCCGATGATATATCCCAGCGACGGATAATACATATCCATCGCCCATGCGGTGTCGTTATAGAACAGCGTCGGGGTTTTCACCTCAGCGGCATGAAGCTTTGGCAGGAATACCGTACCGACAATGACGGCGGCAACGCATAACCACAGCACCGCAAAGCGAAGCCAGCCCGCACCTTGTTTTCTGCGTCCGATCACGGCTGTACTCCTTCCGGTTCCGTATCAATCCGGCTGTAATAATATGCCACAGCAAGATCAACGACCAGACCGTAGCTCTTGGTGCCCTCGGTCTGTCCCTGCACCTTCAGATACGTGTCGTTGACCGCACCCGAAATATCGGCGGCGACGTTGTCTCTGTATTGATCGTAAAAGTCATTGTATGCCTGCATTTCATAGCGGATGCGCATATCCAGCGTGTAGAAGGTGTCCTCCCACAGGTCTCTGTTCGCAGAATACAGGGCGTTTGACAGATACTCGACCAGATTGACATATCCCGAATAGCGCGTATACGGCTGATCGGAATTGATGCAGACAAGAAACGCGATGAAGTTCGCTTCTTTCTCTCTTGCAAATCCGCGCTGATGGGCAAGCTCATGTGCCGCGGTAAACGGCAGCGAATAATCCGGGAAATTGACGTTAAGGTTGGCCTCGCCCGTAAAGAACGTATAGATGCCCGTGATGTGCGTGTACGACATCGGCTCACTCAGAATGACGGGCTTGACGGCGGAGGAGAAGTTGGAAAAAATCGGGTGATCGCGGTGAAGGCGTTCGTAGCCGATCATCAGATCCCGGCACATGCGGTCATAGTTTTCAAACGGCATGACAGACGCGCCGCCGAACGCAAAATCGACATCATTACAGAGCTTGTTTGCCTCATTGATCGCCCACTGCATCGTTTCGGCAAGCTGTACCGCCGATACCTTTTCCTCGGCGATTCCGAGACGGTCGGACAAAGGAGAAGCACTGGAACCGATACCGAGCATCGGAACGAAAAGCGTAAACAGAATACAGACGACCGACAGAAGCACGCATACATAGCGCATACCCGCACGCAGGGAGTGTTTTGTAAATCGCACGGCAAGTCCGATCAGCACAGCGAGCAGAATGGGCGACGCCATCAGAAGACCTTCCGCCAGCGAGAACGGCAGAAGTCCCGTGATCTTGGCAAATACAAAGCGCAGTACACTGCCGTACCAGCGGTTGACAGCATCGGCAAAAGCAGGATTGACACGTCCCGCAAGATATATCACCAGTGTGATCATCGCCGCGGCAAACGAAATGGGAAGAATCGGCGGAACATAGCGTTTGATACGGATTTTCAACAGTTCAAGCTTGGTTTTCGACATCGTTCATCGCCGTCCTTTCGTCAAAATAAGGCATCAAATCCAGAAAATCATCGGGAATTGCCGCACATAGGGTCATGCGTCTGCCTGAAACCGGATGGTGGAATGCGGTCATTCTGCAATGCAGTGCCTGCCGTCCGATCAGCGCATCATGCTCCTCCCCGTAGAGGAAATCGCCGAGCATCGGACAGCCGAGGTGCGCAAAATGCACGCGCAGCTGGTGTGTCCGTCCTGTAATCGGCTGTGCCGCGCAGAGCGTCAGCTCTCTGCCGTCCGGCGCTTTGCCATAAGCCAGAACACGGTAGCGGGTCAATGCAGGCGCGCCGTCGTTCTCGGTTACAACCCGCGTAATGACGCTGTCCTCAAGCCGTTTGATGCATCCGCCGATCTCACCGACCGCGGGTGTCAGACGACCGACCAGCACACAGAGGTATTCCTTTTCCACCGTCCCCGCCGTATGCGCACACTGAAAATGGTACGCCGCAGCGCGGGTTTTGGCAACGGTGACAAGTCCCGAGGTATCGCGGTCGAGCCGTGAGCAGGAGCGGAAGACAAACGGGATGCCGCGTGTTTCAAACAGATGCGCAAGCCCGTTTGCAAGCGTGTCGGTATAATGCCCGTGAGACGGATGTGTCGGCATAAACGGCGG
>JAZTZC010000134.1:0-2030 GCA_045637265.1 Eubacteriales bacterium
TATATCCGTCTTGCAATGATTCCGGCACTCGGCGGCCGTGTCTTTGAAGCATACGACAAAGTCACCGGCTACGATTTTCTGTACCGTCAGCATGTCATCAAGCCCGCGCTGATCGGTGCATACGGCTCGTGGATTTCCGGCGGTATCGAATTCAACTGGCCTTTCCACCACCGTCCGTCCACGCTGATGCCCGTCGACTACGAAATTGTCCATGAGGAAGACGGCACCGTCATCGTCTGGATGTCTGAACATGCACCGAACGACCGCACCAAGGGTATGGTCGGTATCGTGCTTCGTCCCGACGCATCTTACTTTGAAACGCGCGTGTCTGTTGCCAACCGCACACCGCATAAGCACAACTTCCTCTGGTGGGAAAATGCGGCAGTCGCTGTCCATGAGGGCTACCGTCTCGTCTTCCCGCCGGATGTCACATGGGTACACCATCACAACGATGCAGGCCACACGACATTCCCGATCGCACAGGGTCAGTACGGCGCGGACAACATCAAGGAACCCAAGGATATCAGCTGGCACAAGAACTCTCCGCTGGCGACCTCCTACTTTGCCGCACCGTCCAAGTATGACTTCTTCGGCGGTTATGACTACACAAAGGAATGCGGCGTTCTGCACATCGCCAACCACCACATCTCCCCCGGTAAGAAGATGTTTACATGGGGTTACGGCTCCAACGCGGACAACTGGGAAAAGAAGCTGACCGATTCCGACGGACAGTATGCAGAACTGATGGCGGGCAGCTATACCGATGACCAGCCCGACTTCACCTGGCTCGCTCCGTATGAGACGAAGACCTTCTCGCAGTACTGGTACCCGACACAGGGCATCGGCTACACAAGCTATGCAACGCTGGATGCCGCTGTTGCACTCGACCGTGAAGCCGGCGAAATCCGCTTCAATGTCACCTCGATCTTTGAAAACGTCACCATCACGGTTACAGGTGCTGACGGACGTGTTCTGCTCTCCGAAGAAGCAACAATGACACCGTCTGCTGTCACCAAGTTTGCGCTCGATTATCCTGCCGACGAAAAGCTGACGGTTCTGCTCGTCGACGAGGATGGCTATATTCTGCTCTCCTATACCGAAGAATCCCACGACTATATCCACATTCCGAAAGACAACAAGGGCATTCCGAAGCCCGATAAGCTCATCACGCCGTGCGAGCTCGTCAACGCAGGTCAGCACATCGACCAGTACCGCGACCCGCTTTATAAGCCGGATCTCTACTACCTCGAAGCACTGCGCCGTGATCCCGATTATCTGCCCGCACTCAAGGCCATGGGCGAATACTACGCGCGCATTACCCGATTTGAGGAAGCACTGTCGTACCTCGACCGTGCATGGAAGATCGAATGCCGCTACAACCAGAACCCCGAGGACGGTACTGTCGGTTATCTGCGCGGTATCTGTCTGCGCAATCTCGGACGGCTCGATGAAGCGTATGATGCGCTCTACCGTGCCACATGGTCGAACAACGTCATTTCTCCCGCGATGGCTGCCATTGCCGCCATTGACGGTAAGCGCGGCAACTATGCCGAAATGTATCAGCACGCGACAGCCGCTCTTGAAAAGGAAGCGCGTCATCCGATTGCCCATGCTTACGCCGCACTGGCGCTTTACAAGCTGGGTCTGACCCGTTCTGCCGCAGACATCTGCCGCCGTGCGCTCGACATCGATCCGCTCAACCATCTGAGCCGTTTTGCACTGGCTGTCGTCACCGGCAAGGGCAAGCAGGCATTCTTTGATTCCCTGCGCTCCGATCCCGCACAGACCGCGCTGGACATCGGCTTTGATCTGTGGAACGCAGGCTTTACCGCCGAATGCAAGGTTCTCCTCGACGGTGTACTGAAGCTTCGTCCGAACCATGCAATGCTGCACTATACCGCGGCTCTGATTTGCGACGAACTCGGTGAATCCGTTCGTGCATCCCGCCACAGAAGTGCTGCGGCAAAGGAATGGATCGTCGATGTCTTCCCGATGCGCGCAGAGGAAATCACCGTCCTCCGTGCGGCACT
>JAZTZC010000135.1:0-19586 GCA_045637265.1 Eubacteriales bacterium
GCGTCTTGATGGACAGCATGTATGCCGACGTAAACGGCGAATCGGGATGCTTTTCACACCAGAACGACGGCATGACATAGTCAATGTTCAGCTGGGGTTCCTCGGTGAAACCGTAGAAGCGACGCCATGCGCCGTGATGCAGATCAGAAATGACCCAGCCGTAAAAATCGTCACGGTCAAGACGATAGACCTCGCCGCACTGGTGATCTTCATTGCTTTCGATAAATGGCAGGGGATAACGGAACGCGGACTGACCGATGCCGGCATCGCAGATGTACTTTTCACCGTTGTCACAGGTGACGATCAGAACACGGTGACGGCGCATCGGAATTGTCGTTTCGCCGCGCAGATAACGTGCCATGTAGTCGATCACGTCATAGCCGAGCGCACGCAGAAACATGCCGAGAAATCCGTTGATTTCAAAGCAGTAGCCGCCGCGGTGACGGGTGACGATTTTGTCATAGAGATCGTTTTCCTCTAACGACAGCGGAATTCCGTGCAGAATATCGATGTTTTCATACGGAACGGTCTGCGTGAATGCATACTGCACCGAAAACAAAAGGTCTTTGGTCGGGCGGATTTCGTCGGGTGCGGTCAGACCCAGACGAGAGAAGGTATTTTGAATCATTTCATTGGTCATCATCGGAGGTTCTCCTTTACAGTCAGTTGAGATTCATACCGTGCGGACATGGCACAGATGAGGCGTTCCACCAGCACATAGCCGTCCACGGGCGCAGATTTCAGCAAAAGATCGGTTTCGGCGCACATTTCGGTCAGCCGTGTCAGTGTATCGAGCGGGTATTTTGCACATCCCTGCATGGCAAGCTTCATCGGATATTCCTTGATGCCGAGCATCCGCATCAGATCTTCCCTGGAATAGCCGTCGGCAAGTCCCTGCTTGACGCGCCACAGCTCGTTGATTGCGGCGGATATCTGGAAAAACAGCGTCATTGCTTCTGTTTTTTCATTCTTGAGAATCGTATAGACGCGGGTCAGTGCGCCGATATCGCGTTCACGAACAGCATTGCTGACGGCGAAGTCCCCGGCAGTATCGGTAGAGCAGCAGACAGATGCAACGTCATCGCGGGATGCCGTATTGCGGTGATTGGCATGAAGATAGGCACACAGCTTCTGCATTTCGCACGACAGCGCGGTCATCGAAAAGCCGACACGGTCGATCATCGCATCAATGACATCCTGTGCGGCGCTGATTCCCTCGCTTGCAAAATGCTTTGCGCACCATGGCGCGAGCTTTGCCTTGGTCTGCAGCGGGAACGGAATGATGTGCATGCCTGCTTTTTCAAGCGCTTTCCATGCTGACCCTCTCGTCTGTGCGTTGTAGTCGGTCGGGAATTCTTCCTCCGCACATAAGATCAGTACGGTAACGTACGGGTAATCCTCCAGCGTTTCCAGAACCTCGCAGAATTCTTTCAGTTCCGCCGCTTTCATGTCGGGAAACGCAGGCTCCGCAATTTCGATCAGCTTGCCCTCATTCATGACGGGCAGACCTTCCATGGCGGACAACAGGCGCGCGGCAAGAGAGGATTCGTCGCCGTCGGCGGATTTTTCGCTTCCGTTCAAGCGGATGTGGTCAAAAAATCCCATGTCGGGAAAGGGGATGACTTTTTTGCGCATCAGGGAGCGATAGTATTCCGACAGATACGATTCGGGACCGCAGAGCAGCCATGCGCCGCCGGGGGTACCCGATGCCTTCAGCGCGTCTTTGAGTGGGGCGAGACGGTCGGGTTCTTTGTTATATGCCATGGCAGTGCTCCTTTCACATTGGTTTCGATGAGGTTTCTAAAGAATCCGTAGGGCGGGGGCTTGTCTCCCGCCGAAAAGCCTTTCTCTTGGAGGGGACCTTTTATATTACATCACAGCACATCATCTCGTTCGGTATAATACTTCACACGGTGCGCCGCGACACTTTCAACGACGCCAATCAATAAAAATAAGCTGAGCGCCGACGAGCCGCCGTAGGACAGAAATGGCAGGGTCAGACCGATGACGGGCAGCAGTCCCATGCACATACCGAGATTTTCCAACCCTTGGAAGATAAAGACCGCCGCGGCACCGATACAGATATAACTGCCCATATAGCCGCGTGCCTTTGATGCGACCCAAAGGATACGGACGACGAGCAGAACATACAGGAAAAGATAGATGCAAACGCCGACAAAGCCGAGCTCCTCGGCAAGGACAGCAAAAATCATATCGGTATGACGCTTGGGCAATGCACTTGCGGCGGGATTCTGCGACAGCGTTCCCTGTAAATAACCCATGCCCCAAAGTCCGCCGCCGGCGATGGCTTCCTTGGCGCGGAGCACTTGATAGCCAAATCCCTGCGGGTCAGCTTCTGGCGTAAATCCGAACAAAATACGCTGTTTTTGATAGTACGACAACCGCTCCCAGAGAAACGGACTGGCTCCGAGCACCAATGCGGCACTGATCAGAAAATAACGTAGCTTGACACCTGCGGCAAACATCATGCACAGGAAAATGAACACAAAGACGAGCGCCGAGCCAAGGTCACCCTGTAAAAGCACCAATCCGCAGACGATGCCGAAATGGATGCAGAGTGCTGTCAGATGCCAGATTTTATGGAGCTTCTCCCGTACAGACGCGAGATGATAGGAAAAGGTGCAGATAAAAAATATCTTTGCAAATTCCGATGGCTGAATACCGATCGGAAGAAACGAAAAGCGGATCCAGCTTTTGTTGGAGCCCTCGCCCGTACCGATGACAAGCGTTGCCGCCAGCAGAGCACAGGTCACAAGGAAGAGAGGGATGCACAGCTTTTTCAGATACCGCTCATAGTCGAGTGCCGAGAGGACAGCCATGCCTGTAACACCGAGCAGAACGGCAACAGATTGGATCACGATATACTTGATGCCGTATCCTGTCATCGTCGTATGCACGGCAGAGGCGATGATGACAATCCCCATGACGGCTAACATCAATGCAATAACAGCAAGCGGACGGTCGATCTCACCGAGATGCGTACGGATGGAATCCGAGAATGCGGTTGTTCGTTTGACGGGTTTTCGACGCATCTGCGGTCAGACTCCTTTCTCGTTGTTCGGTGCGGGATCAGTCATTCGATTCGGTTTCTGCTTCTCCGCGTGTGATTTTGATGGTATAAAGGGTTTCAAATGCTTCGTTGACCAGCGTATCGACATCAACCTTTGCTTCCTCACGCTCAACCTTCCACAGCACAGGCTTGGTGCGCGGATGGCGGGGCGTGAAGACGGTACAGCAGTCCTCAAACGGCTCGATGGAAATATCAAACGTATCGATCTTGCGGGAAATTTCAATGATTTCTTCCTTGTCCATACCGATGCACGGACGGAAAACGGGAACTTCGGCAAGCACATTGGTAACACCGAGTGCTTCCATCGTCTGCGATGCGACCTGACCGAGGCTTTCACCGGTCACAAGGGCATTGCACTTGTACTTCTCCGCAGTCTTGTTTGCAAGGCGCATCATGAAGCGGCGGAGCAGGAGGGTGAAATAGTCCTCCTCACAGCATTCGTTGATCGCTTCCTGGATCTTGGTCACGGAAATGACGTGCATGTGGATTTCGCCGCAGTAAAGAGACATCTTCTTTGCCAGATCGACAACCTTTTCTCTTGCACGCTCGGAGGTGTAGGGGAAGGACTCAAAGTGGAGTGCTTCGATCTTGACACCGCGCTTTGCCATCATATAGCCGGCAACGGGAGAGTCGATACCGCCCGAGAGCAGCAACAGCGCACGTCCTGCCGAACCGACCGGCATACCGCCCGCACCCTTGTCTTGTCCTGCATGGATGTAAGCCGCTGTATCGCGGATTTCGACGCGGACAACGATATCGGGTTCTCTGACATTGACGCGAAGCTTGGGAAGTGTTGACAGAATCACGCCGCCGCAGGCATCGCAGATTTCGGGAGAGTTGAGCGGGAACGCCTTGTCGGAGCGCTTTGCCTCGACCTTGAAGGTCTTGTATGTGCTGAGCTGGGCAGGCGCCCATGTACGAATGGCCTCTGCGATGGCATCCATGTCCTTTTCGACCTTGAGTGCGCGGCTGACACCGACAAGACCGAAGATTTTTTTGACTTCTTCGTAAGCGCCTTCGATGTCAAAGGCATCGGTCTTCGGGTCGATGGTGATGGTGGACTGGGAAGCGCGGACCTCGCACGGACCGTACAGATACATGCGGCGCTTGACCTCGCGGTTCAGCATGGATTCAAAGAATTTGCGGTTTGCGCCCTTTAAGACGATTTCGCCGTATTTGCAAAGAATGATTTCGTTCATAACTGTTTTGTTCTCTTTTCTGTCTTATATGGATTTTTATCTTATGTTCTGCATTGACCGTCGCCGTTGATGAGATATTTGACGGTGGTCAGTGCTGACAGTCCCATCGGACCGCGTGCATGGAGCTTCTGCGTTGAAATGCCAATCTCCGCGCCGAAGCCGAATTCGTCGCCGTCGGTAAAGCGGGTGGATGCATTGACATAGACACACGCCGCATCAACCGCACGCTGGAAGTCATTCGCATGGTGCACATTTTCCGTGACGATGCACTCGGAATGCTTGGTGTTGTAACGGTTGATGTGGGCAATCGCTTCCTCAACCGAATCGACGATTTTCACGGCAAGGATGTAGTCATCGTATTCCGTCGACCAGTCTTCCTCGGATGCAGGTGTACAGCCGGGGATAATTACCTGCGTTCTCTCACATCCTCGGATCTCCACAGGTGTGTGGAAATTGTCAAGTGCAGCTTTGAGCATCGGTAGGAACGCTTCTGCCGTATTTTTGTGGACAAGCAGCGTTTCAATCGCATTGCAGACGGACGGACGCTGGGTCTTTGCGTTCATCGTCAGTGTGACTGCCATAGCAAGGTCAGCGGACTCGTCAACAAACAGATGGCAGTTGCCAGCACCCGTTTCAATGACGGGAACCGATGCGTTTTCGACGACGGAGCGGATCAGCCCTTTACCGCCGCGCGGAATCAGAACATCGATCACCCCACGCATCTGCATCAGAGCTGTTGCGCTGTCACGGGAGGTGTTTTCAATCAGACAGACGCAGTTTTCGTCAAAGCCTGCGGTTTTCAAGCCTTCGCGGAGTGCGGATACCATTGCGCGGTTGGTGTGAATGGCTTCCTTGCCGCCGCGCAGAACAGCCGTGTTGCCCGACTTGATGCAAAGTCCTGCGGCATCGGCAGTAACATTCGGACGCGCTTCGTAGATCATACCGACGTTTCCGAGCGGTACGCGGATACAGCGGATTTCAAGACCGTTTGGGCGCGTGGTAACCGAGCCGCCGCCGAGCGGATCGGGCAGAGCGGCAAGTGCGGCAAGCGCATCTGCAATGGCACAAAGGCGTTTTTCGTTCAGGCGCAGGCGGTCCTGCATCGGTACGGAAACACCGTTTTCCGCGGCATGGAGCATATCGGTTTCGTTGGCGGAAAGAATATCGGCAGTATGTGCAATCAGTGCATCGCGCATTGCGGTCAGCGCACGGTTTCGATGTGCACCGGACGATGCGGCAAGTGCGGCACCTGCTTGTTTTGCCGCAGTACAGAGGGCGGCAACCTCGTCAAAAATCTGTGACATGCGTGGGAATCCTTTCTTTGGGGTTCTCATTGTTTTTTGTTCCTGTAAAAAACAATCAAGACATAGAATCAGATATTGGAATTTATCCACCGGGGCGGTATCCTTCTTCACATGAAACCGCCATTCCATTTTCATCAAATGTGATAAAAAGAAGCACTTCCGGGGCAGTACCAAGGAAACCGACTCGTGGCTCTTTTACAGTGTAACCGCAAGCGGTATTACAATACAACCCATCTTCGCTTGCCGGCATCAAACAACAATCGAATGTGCCGAATTCAGCTTCAATTTCAGCAGATGTCTTTCCGATAAAATCGTCTGTACGATACTTGAAGCTGCATCCTGCCAGTGAGAACAAAAACATAATACAAAAAAGAAGTATTGCTGTTTGCTTTTTCATATAATACACTCTTTCGTCACATGCAAGTATGCCGATTCCATTTCATAGACAGTGGGTGTTGATTGGATCGGCATAATTTGAGGGGTTACGGTGTCACATCTTCGGTTTCGGCATCATCGGATGTCGTTTGTCCCGGTTCTGTTTCGTAAATGGCAAAATCGGTCAGCACCATGACATCGCGCAGATCGGACAGCGGTGAGGTCGGTGTGATGACAGCAGAACGAGCGCCGGTTGCGGGATCGGTCAGAATTTCGGTGATCTCGCCGATCAGCAAACCGCGCGGATAATAGCTGTTGACACCCGAGGTGCGGATGCGGTCACCGATGATGATGTCCGCGTCTTCCTCAAGATAATTGAAAAGCAGCTGTCCTGCATCGCGGTAGAGATACGACCCCTCTGCAACGCCGGAATCGCCGGAGCGTTCGACATAAGCACCGATGGCGGAGGAAAGCTCTGTGATCGGTGCGGCTTTCGCCCAGTTCCCGCCGACTTCGGTGATGCGTCCGACCACACCCGACGGGGTGATCACGGGATAGCCGACAGCGGCACCCTCAACCGTTCCCGCATTGAGCGTCAGTGTGCGGCGATAGCCTGCGGATGCGTCGGAGGCGACAATTTCGCATTTTAAGAAGCGGTAATCGTTATGGCTTTCCTTCAGCGACAAAAATTCGCGCAGGAATGCATTTTCTTCCAGAGTCAGCTCTGCCGCCCGAATGGTATCTTCCATCGATGCAAGCTGGGAACGCAGACGTTCATTTTCCGCCTTCATCGCGTCAAATTCGGTGATATAGGCGGAAATATCGCGGATTCCGTCACCCGCATCGGAAAAAACACCGCGAATCGGCGACAGAATGGTATTGACGGCGGTACGGATCGGCTCACCGTGTCCCGTGAGAATCAGTACAGACGGGATGCCCGCACAAAGCAGTGCGCAGATCAGCGGTGGGAGCAGAAACTGCAGAATTTTCGGATTGGTTTTCATAAGTGTGGTTATTTCGTACGGAAACGGATGATGCGGTCAACGTCGCCCGTATACTCGAGCAGTCTGCCAAGACCGAGAACCGAGCAGTCGAGCGGATTTTTTGCAATCGAGACCTTCAGGTGTGTGACCTTGGAAATCAGCGCGGGAAGACCGCCGAGGAGCGCACCGCCGCCGGAAAGAACAATGCCGTCTTCAAGCAGATCGGCCGCAAGCTCGGGAGGTGTGTTTTCAAGGGTAGCGCGGATAGCGTCGACAATACCCGCAATCGGTTCTGCCATTGCCTCCGCCATATCTTCACCTGTCACCTTGATGGCAACGGGAAGACCTGTGATCACATTGCGGCCGCGGATCTCCATCTCCTTCGGGGCGGCACTGCTGCCTGCAATTTTTGCTTCGATGGAGCCGATGGAGCGCTTGACATATTCCGCGGTCGTATCGGAAATCGTTACATTATATTTGCGGCGGATGTAGTCGCAGATGGCATCATCCAATGTATCACCGGCAATGCGGACAGAACGTGCAACGACGATCGCGCCAAGGCTCATGACGGCAATTTCTGTTGTACCGCCGCCGATATCGACGATCATCGATCCTCTCGGATGTGTCACGCGCAGTCCCGCACCGATGGCGGCAACGAGGGATGACTCAATCAGCGCGACACTTTTCGCACCGGCTTCCAATATGACCTCTTCCACCGCGCGGCGTTCGACATCGTTGATGGAATACGGAACGCATACCATGACGCGCGGACGACCGGACAGCGAGGTTCCTGCTTTCTGCAAAAATACGTCGACCATGGCAACGGCGGCATCAAACTGTGCGATGACACCCGACTTGATCGGACGGCGGACAGAGACATCATCGGGCGTTTTGCCTGCCATTCTGGATGCGTCCAGACCGACGGCAAGCACTTCTTCTGTCGTTTCCGAAACGGCGACTGCCGACGGCTCACGCAGGATGATGCCCTTGCCTTTGACAAAGATTCTGGAATTGGCGGTACCGAGATCGATGCCGATACTTTTCATGGGAAGAAGATCCTTTCAGGGTAATTTTGATGGAGAATGGGATTATGCAAAATCCCGGAGTGTCATGCCGAAGCTGCTCTCCAGCATTTCGTCGACACGAACGAGCGGCAGACCGACGACATTGAAGTAATCGCCGTCGATGCCATCGACAAACAGACAGCCGCGGCTCTGGATGCCGTAAGCGCCTGCCTTGTCCATCGGCTCGCCGCTTGCGATATAAGCGTCGATCATATCTTTTGTCAGTGCGCGGAAGGAAACGCCGGTTGTCTGTACATCCACTGCAAGACGACCGCGGTAAATGGCGGCAATGCCGGTGAAGACCTCATGGCGGCGGGAGGACAGCATGGAAAGCATCCTGCGGGCATCGTCTTCGTCGGTCGGTTTTTCGAGAATGGTACCGTCCAGCGCGACGACCGTATCGGCGGCAAGGATGACCGCATTGTCAAGGTTGTCCCCACGCAGGGAAAGCTGTTCTGCGGCGGCACGTGCTTTGCGGCAGGCAAGTCCCATGACGAGTTCTTCCGGGGACAGTACGGAGCGGTCACAGTCCTCCTTCGTATCGAGGACAAAAATATCGATATGCAATCCCAGCATGGAAAGCAGTTCACGTCGGCGCGGGGATGCGGAAGCGAGAATCAGTTTCATGTTGCTGTACCCCAATTATGACTTGTAAAAATAATTACCGACAATCAGACTGATGACCACACACAGAATGACCGCGATGGACAGGTCGACCGACAGACCGAAGGTCAGACGGATAACGGAAAGATCGAGTACGACGGGGGATTCCAGACCGAATGTCAGCGCATAGGACAGCCATCCGAGTGCGGGAACAGATGCGGTGACTTTTGCAACCAGTGAGCCGACAACGATGCCGACCAATACCAGAAAGAAGGAAAATACAGAACGTGCACGCATTTCGGATCACACTCCTGTCGAGCCAAAGCCGCCATCGCCGCGCTCGGTTTCGTCAAGATCGTCAACGACGGTCATCGCGGCAGTATAGACGGGAACAAAGACCATCTGTGCAAAGCGTTCGTCCGGCTGCATGATGTAGTCTTCATCACTGGTGTTGGAGACGGAAACCATGACCTCGCCGCGGTAGTCGGCATCGACAACACCAACGGCGTTGGAGGGGGCGAGTCCTTTTTTGTGTGCAAGACCGCTGCGGGCAAACAGCAGAGCAGCGATGTCATTGCGCTCGGGTGCAATCGCAAAGCCGCAGGGAATCCGAACGCGGCTGTGGGCGGGAATGACGGTCGGTGTGTCAATCGCGGCGTGAAGATCCATACCTGCAGCAGCGGCGGATGCATATTCGGGAAGCGTCACGGTCGGGTGCAGACGCTTGATTTTTACATTCAGATTCATATGGTTTCTCCTTATTGTTGGGGATCAGTCATCGGTTTGCCAAGGGTGGTAATCGAGATCGATTTTTTCATCCTCATGACGAACCTCGGGAATATCTTCTTCAAAAACGGCACAGGTGATCGTCGGGACAAATTCGGTATATTCATTCGATGCCTGCGACAGCAGAACGATTTCATCGGTAACGACAGTCATCGACGACAGGACACAGCTGCCCTCAAAGATCAGTGCCTCATTGTATGCCAACTCCAGATCGGCAGTTTCCAGATTCAATCGATAAATAAAGTCAATGTCGTAAAAATAGACGAACCTTCCGTCGGGGGAGATTGTCAGCGTATCGGCATCGGTGTTTTGCGGGAATCGGTACAGTCCGCCCATGTCCATTTCGATTTTCTGCCCATTGCGGATGTTATAAAAATAGGCGGAATGGTTGTCGCCTGTCAGAACACATGCGGTATCACGGACAAAGATCGTCGTTTTATCCTCCTCTGCGAGCGGGAGGGTTGCCTTTATCGGTGCGGAGCCGTCCTCGGTATAGTACCACGCGTCGGATTTACAGACAACGGTATGGACATCGGTTCCGTAGACATACCACGCCTCTGTTACAGGCTGATGTTCGGATAAGCAGACCGATTCATTTTCTCCTTCATTGTCGCGGTACTCATATAAATTCCCGTTTGTATCGGAATACAGAAGACAGCGCTTTTCTGTGTGAACGCTCCATACAGTGCTGACGCGGTCGGAAATCGGCAGTACCGTTGTGTCGTCGGCAAGATACAGGGTGTTGCCGGACAAAACGACCGCCATATCACCGAGATCCCCCTGATATACCGTAACGGTATCTGAGGCGGATGCAAAAAAGGTACGGCCTTCCTCGGTCATAACACAGGGAACAGAGACCGTTTCCTCGGGTAAGGTCAGCGTGATATTGTGAACCTGTATCGGATGGTATTCCATTCGGTCATCGTTATAGGAAAACGCCGCAGGGGGGACGTCCTTGGACAGCGGCAGCGCGTAACAGTACGGATTTTCCCCGATTCTCGGAATGGGATAGCCGAGAATTGCACCGTCGACCGCTGAGGACATGCGGTAATCGTAGCCGCCCTTGGGCAGCATCAGATTGTCACCGCATGCACAGAACAGACAGGGGAGCATCAGGCAGAGAAGCGCAAGAAGTGCGGCGGCGATGTTGGTTTTGGTGTTTCGGATCATACGTTTTTGATATGCGGCACAGTTACAGACGGCGGAACGTCGGGAAATCCGCATACGGAACACCGCGAAAATCGGGTGTCTCATAGGCGCGGATGATCGCCTCTGCCTGGGATGCCGATTCTGTTGTAAATATATGATGGACGAATGCCGCATGCAGACGTGCGATATCATCCTGCTTGTCCGCCATGTAGAGTGGGGAGGCATTGTGGACGATGTTGCGGTGCGGATACATGCGGGTGATCGGGAATCGCATTTGCTTGCGGTCACGCATGACCGATATCGGATGGGCATCACAGTATCGGCACGGATTGTCGCGGTCGGTCACCTGCGGCGCGTCGCCGATGTGTTCGCGGATGATACAGCGCTGAAGCGTCATCATCGGGAGTCGTCCGTAGGTAATGATACCGTGGGGCAAAACGGACTTCACGTCGCGCATCTGCGGCGGCGTCAGTTCGGGGGACAGCAGAAGATCTGTCAGTCCTGTGTCTGCGTAGACATCCGCCGAATGGGCGGTCCAGACATTCAGGCGCTGGTCGCCATGCAGGATGAAGCCGTATTGCTTGACTTTTACGATGTGTCCGACGTTGCAGACCAAGGCGTGGGTGATTCCTGCCTTTTGTGCGGCAGACAGCATTGCCTCAACCGCACTCCATTCGCTGTCAAAAATGACAGGCGGCAGGATGATACCGTTGACACCGGCATCCAGAGCCTTATGTATGTTTGCGGTGAGGGTATGCAGGGGCAGATAGAGGATATCGTAAACCGAGGCTGCCATATGCGGAATCCGATCGGTAAAGAGGAACGATGCCTGCTTTGGATACGGATAAACGCCGTTATACGCATGGGGGTGGGGCGCAGAAAAGGAAGCGTACAGTGCATCTGCCGGTGGAATTTCGGGCAGTGTTCGCTTGTGCAGTGCCGACTCCAGTGCTTCTGCTGCATCTCGGCGCAGAGCATTGACGGAGGAAAGCGGGAGCATCAGACCGTCATCGAGGGTAATGGTTACCTCCTCCGCAGAAAACGGTGTGGCACCGAGTTTGGTAAGATTCTTCTGAAGCTCGTCTTCCGTGACAGCACGTGTCTGTGCTGTTTCGGGAATGGCACCTGTCACGGTGACGGTATGTCCGTTTGCCGAGAGGGTCAGCGCGGTCGGTCGGTTTGCCTGTGCGGTAAAGGTGATCTCACACGGAATCCGACGAGTCACGGGACGACCTGCGGTGATCGTCTGCTCCGCTTTGGTTGTGGCGGTTTTATCCGCTTCTGTACGGATGCCTCGCATGGAACGCCCTGTTGTTCCGCGGTAATAGCTGTCTGTAAAAGCGCCGCCGCGGGAAAACAGGTCGGACAGTGCGCGCAGTTCCTCAGCCGTTGCGGCACGACCTTCGTCCAGCAGACGTCGGTATATGCGGACAACGCCGGTGACATAGGCGGGGCTTTTCATGCGGCCTTCAATTTTCAGGGAAGCCGCGCCGAGCTGCAGCAGCTGCGGAATATGGGATGCCAGACAGTTGTCGCGCAGAGAAAGCGGAAAGGCATCTGCTTCATCGCGGACGGCAAATTTCTTTTTTGGGGAATCGTTTTTTGCACATTCCATCTGATATGGCAGACGGCATGGCTGTGCGCAGGCTCCGCGATTGCCGCTTCTGCCGCCGACGAGGGAGGAGAACAGGCATCCGCCGGACTGCGATACGCACATGGCACCGTGGATGAACATCTCCGTTTCAATCGGCGATTCATGGCACAGTGTTTTCAGATCGTTATAAGAAAGCTCTCTTGCCGCGACCATACGGGAAAATCCGAGCGCGGCAAAGAAGCGCGCGGCATCGGCATTGTGTCCGGCGCACTGCGTGCTTGCGTGAAGTTCAATTGACGGAAAATAACGGTGAATCAGCGATGCCGTACCGAGATCGGCGCAGATGATCGCGTCTGCACCCCAGCGTGCAAGCTTTTCTGCATAGCGCAGAACCTCGGGTAATTCCCGTTCGGTCGGCAGGGTATTGAGCGTGATGTTTGATTTGACACCGTAAAACGCACAGGTACGGATGGCAGCCTCCATGGCGTCGTCGTCGAAATTATCCGCCGACATGCGCGCATTGAAGCGGTTTCCGCCGAAGTAGACGGCATCCGCGCCCGCGTGAATGGCGGCATTCAGTGCATCCTGCGTACCTGCGGGTGCCAGAAGCTCGGGAAGTTTGGTTTTTTGCGTCATGCCTGTCCGTTGTCTTCGCCGGTAAGTTTTTCGTTTTCAATGCGTTGAATTTCCAGATCCAGACGCAGCGTTTCCAGTTCGCGCTTGAACTTGCCGTTTTCCGCTTCCAGACGAGCATTGCGGTCGGTCAGATCGAGCAGCAGAAGCAGTGCCGCATCGAGCTTGGAAGAGCGCGGGGATGCCTGTAAGATCGCACCCAGCTGTTCGGTGACATTATCGGCAAGCGCATCGACGAAGGATTCTTCGTAGTCGGTATGTATGGTAAGCTGAATACCGCTGATGTTGATGTTACACTTGTTTTTCATGGAATGTTCATCCTTTCCCCGAATTTATAATAAATTTGAATATACGGTCATGATGATTTTTTTGACTGCAGTTTCGGGATCGGTATTGCAATTTTTGCAAAGATATTGTATAATGGTAGATACCGATCTTACATACAATCTATACTATATTATTATACTACATTTCATGCGGTATGAAAAGGCTTTTTGCGAAAAATTTTCATTTGGTTCTTACTTTTTTGCGTTTCATCCGCCCCCGAAGAAAGGATATTCTCATGGTTATTCAACAAACCGGTAATGCTAACCGCATCGTTGTAAAAGTTGGCTCTTCCACGCTGACATACGGAACGGGTCTGATTCATCTGCGCCGTTTTGAGCGCCTTGTTAAGGTGCTTTCCGATCTGCGCAATGCGGGAAAGGAGATCGTGCTTGTCTCCTCTGGTGCTGTTTCCGCAGGTGCCGCCGTTCTCGGACTCGGTCATCATCCTGAAACAACAGAGGAAAAGCAGGCAACAGCGGCGGTCGGTCAGTCTGAGCTGATGCGCATGTATTCTGAGGAATTTTCCAAGTACGGACATACGGTCGCGCAGATTCTTTTGACTCGTGATGTCATCGACACACCAGTGCGCCGCACCAATGCGGAATCTACATTCAAGACGCTGCTGTCGATGCATTGTGTGCCGATCGTCAATGAAAATGACTCGGTCTCCTTTGAGGAACTGAACTTCGGCGGCAACGACACGCTGTCCGCCTATGTTGCGCTGATCTGCTCGGCGGATCTGCTCATCAATATGTCTGACATTGACGGCTTTTACGATGCCGACCCGCGTTCCAATCCAAAGGCGAAGCGAATTCCCGAGCTTGACCGCGTTGACGAATCGGTCTATGCCATGGCGGGCGGTGCAGGAACCAAGCGCGGTACGGGCGGTATGATTGCCAAGCTCAAGGCGGCACAGATTGCCGAGCAGGCACATATCCCGATGATGATCGTCAACGGTGTTGACCCCGATATTCTCTATGATATCGTGGAAGGCAAGCCGTGCGGAACGATGATTTATAACCGTGAGGTGTGACGGGTGGCATCTTTGACATCAAGCCGTAACGGCGAGCTTCGCATGACCGACGGACCGATCGGACGGAAGATCATTGCGTTTGCGATTCCGCTGTTCTTGGGCAATCTGTTCCAGCAGCTTTACAATACTGCCGATACGTTGATCGTCGGACGACTGCTCGGTGACAGTGCGCTGGCGGCAGTTGCATCGTCCGGCAGTCTGCTGTTTCTGATTGTCGGGTTTTTCGGCGGCATTGCTATGGGTGCCGGTGTTGTTATGGCGCAGTATTTCGGTGCGGGAGATGAGGAAAATCTCAGCTGTGCTGCGCATACAACGCTGACGACCGCACTGCTGGCGGGATTGTTTCTGTCGATATTCGGCACATTGCTGGCACCGCAGATTCTTATCTGGATGGATACGCCGCCCGAGGTTCTGATACAGTCGACAGCATATGTACGGGTATACTTCATGGGTGTGCTCGGTATGGTGCTGTATAACGCGTGTATGGGTATCATGCAGGCGGTAGGGGATGCAAAACATCCTCTGTATTATCTGATTTTTTCATCCTGTCTGAATGTCGTTCTGGATATTTTGTTTATTGCAGTGTTCGATTTCGGTGTCGGATCTGCCGCGGCGGCAACGGTCATTGCGCAGTTTACCTCGGTCGGTCTGTGTCTGTACCGACTGATGCGTATTGACGCACCGTACCGCGTTTGCGTGAAAAAACTCGGCATTCGCTGGGACATGCTTGTCCGCATTATTCGCTACGGTCTGCCGTCCGGATTTGCCAATTCTGTCATTGCACTTGCCAATGTCGTCGTTCAGTCCAACATCAATGCGTTCGGTGAGATGGCGATGGCGGGATGCGGTGCATATGCGAAAATTGAGGGTTTTGCGTTTCTTCCCATCACCTGCTTTACATCTGCCATCACAACCTTTGTCGGACAGAATCTCGGTGCGGAAAAATATGAACGTACCCGTGCAGGTGCGCGCTTCGGTGTGCTGACGGCGATGGGAATTGCGCAGTGTATCGGGATTGTGATCTTTGCGCTGGCACCGATGTTCATCGGCGCATTTGCGACAGGTACGGAAGCGATTGCGTTTGGCGTGGAAAAAGCGCGGACGTGTGCGCTGTTCTATTTTCTGCTTGCCGCATCGCATTGTCTTGCCGCCGTTATGCGCGGTGCGGGACGTGCGGCTGTTCCGATGACGGTTATGCTCGTCTGTTGGTGTATCATTCGCGTCACGATTCTGTCGGTCGTCACGCCGCTGGTGAATGATATCTGGATTGTCAACTGGGTTTATCCGATGACGTGGACGTTATCGACCGCGGCTCTTGGGATGTACTATTTCCGGGTAGATTGGATGAAGCCGGTGGAGAAACGACGTACAGGAACGTGATTGAGACGCAACGGCCTGATTATGAGATATTTAGGGTATTTTCTTTGAAAAATTGAAACCTTGTTCATGATTTTTTTGGAAAAATATGATATACTAATATAAGATATTTCGATTATTGGAGGGATTTGCATCCATGGATGAGACTGTACGTGTACCGAAGCGGATTTTGTCCACGCTTCTGACCTCGATTGCGGCGGGTGTTGTGCCGCGTTCGGGTGCGCCGTATATTGCCATCGGCAGAACAGACGAGATTGCGGCTTTGCTCTCCGATCTTGACAACATCGCCGAGGGTGCCGCAACGATGCGCTTTATCATCGGCAAATACGGCTCGGGCAAGAGCTTTCTTCTGCAGCTGATCCGCGGAACGGCACTGGAGCGCGGTTATATCTGTGCCGATGCCGATTTATCTCCCGAACGCCGTATCTGCGGTGCCAAAGGGACAGGCGTTGCTACTTACAAAGAATTGATGCGCAATCTCTCCTCCAAAACATCTCCCGACGGCGGTGCGCTCCATCAGGTCATTGCACGCTGGCTGTCCACCCTCCAGTCGGACATTGCGGGACGCGGTATCGCACCCGAAACCGAGGAATTCCGCCGTGCGCTGACAAAGGAGATATTCGCTGTTACCCGCGATATGGAAAGCGAGGTTGGCGGTTTTGACTTTGCTTCGGTGCTCAATTCCTATTACCGTGCGTATGCCGACGATGATGAGGAGAAAAAGAGCGCCTGCATCCGTTGGCTGCGCGGTGAATATACGACCAAAACCGAGGCGAAGTCCGCGCTCGGTGTCGGTAGTATCATCGACGACGATTCGTGGTATGACTACATCAAGCTTTGGGCGGTTTTCTTCCGCCGCATCGGTTACAAAGGCTTTGTTGTTATGATTGACGAGTGCGTCAATCTATATAAGATTACCAACCGAATTTCCCGCGAAAACAACTATGAAAAGATTCTGTCGATGTTCAATGATACGCTGCAGGGAAAAGCCGAGGGTCTTGCGCTGCTGCTTGGCGGAACACCGCAGTTTCTGGAGGATACCCGCCGGGGGCTGTTCAGCTACGAAGCGCTGAAATCGCGTCTTGCAGAGGGACAGTTCAACGGTGTCGGTGCAGGGAATACGACGGCATACAAGAATATGCTCGGTCCCGTCATTCGCCTGCGGCGGTTGTCTGACGACGAAATGTTTGCACTCATCGCACGCATTGCACGTCTGCACGGACAGAACTACAACTGGACACCGCGCATCACGACGGAAGAAATGACTGTATTTCTGCGTCTGTGTCTGACACGTGCCGGAGCGGATGCGATGATCACGCCGCGTGAGATCATCCGAGATTTCTGCACGGTACTCAATATTCTCTGTCAGAATCCCGAGGCGACGTTTGCCGATGTCATCGGTCAGGGGGTTGTTACCTTATCTCATGCACCCGGGGCAGGGGAAGACGAAGATGCTTTTGCCGCAGAGGATGAAAAAAAGGCACTGGATGCCGCATCCGCACAGCAGGCATCTGCGCCCGTTGTACAGAACAAAGCATCCGCACCCAAACCGACTGAAAATGCGGCGACCAATCCCGAAATACCTTACAAATCCGACGATTTTGATTTTGATCTTGCCGATCTTGATATTTGATTTATGAGAAAAGAATCACAAAAAGCCAAAAAAGAACGTGCCGCCGCAATCGTCTCGGCGCTGGAAGAATTATATCCGTCCGCCGAATGTGCACTGGAATACGACGGGGACCCGTGGCGGCTTCTCGTTATGGGACGGCTGTCGGCACAGTGCACCGATGCGCGTGTCAATATTGTATGCAGAGAGCTGTTTTCCGTCTATCCTGACTGCAATGCCATGGCAGATGCCGATCTGCCGACGCTGGAAAAACTCGTTTATTCCTGCGGCGTTTACAAGGTGAAGGCGGCGAATATCCGTGATTTTTCCGTCATCATCCGCGATCGGTTTGAAGGTCGTGTTCCCGATACGATGGACACGCTTCTGACGCTGCCCGGTGTCGGACGAAAAATCGCCAATCTGATTCTCGGCGACATCTATAAGAAACCTGCCATCGTTGCCGATACGCACTGCATCCGCATTTCCAACCGCCTCGGACTCTGTGACAAAAAGGATCCTGTTCATGTGGAAAAGACGCTGGTTCCCTTGATTGCACCGGAAAAATCGTCCGACTTCTGCCATCGCCTTGTCTGGTTCGGACGAGACACCTGCATGGCGCGATCCCCGAAGTGCGAGGAATGTCTGCTTCGGAATCGCGGACTGTGTTCCCATGAGGAGACTTGATACATGAACATCAAACTTCGTTTTGCATTCTTTATGTGCCTGCTTTGCGTCACAGCGATGCTTCTTTCTTCCTGTAACGGCATTGCCGAGAATTGGAAGATCGTCCGTCTGACAGGCGAGGAAAAGACCGTTACGGTTCCGCTTGAGGACAACGGCGACGGCATCGGGCTTTCTGTTGATCTGAACTTTACCGATGGCGGCAGCAATACGGTCGTTGTACTGCCGCAGGCAGATGGAGAAGCGCCGTATGCCGTGATAACCTACCCGTCCGATCTGGATGCGTATGGATTTTCCGCCGTACAGTCAGGAAATACGCTGACGGTTGGAGCATCGCAGAAGTGCCAGTTCACCGCCGACGCGTTTACCATGACGGTTTATGCCAATGTTGCCTCTTATGATCTGGTCGGCAGCTATACGCTGAAGGCGGATCTCGGCGGCGGGGAAATGCCTGTGCTGAAATTGCATATCACAGGCGGCGCGGCTGTACAGATGACCTCTATTGCGGCAGATGCCGTTTCCGTTCATGTCAACGGCGCGGCGGATGTTGTGTTGTCAGGGAATGCCGGCAAGCTCGATGCGGAGATCAACGGTGCCGGCGTTCTGGAAGCTTCCGCATTGACGGCACAGCACGGTGCGATTACCGTCAACGGTGTCGGTGCGGCAGATGTGTTCTGCGCGGAGTCACTGGACGCGGAAATCAATGGCGCCGGCAGTATCAAGTATCACGGCAGTCCAAGTCTGACCAAAACCATCAACGGATTGGGAACCGTATCACAAATTCCCGATGATGCCACATGAATCCAACAACCAATACCAAGAAAAATTATTTATACAATGTCATATGCGAGCTGGTCACAACGCTGATTCCGCTCATCACAACGCCCTATGTCACGCGCATTCTCGGACGCGGCGGTATGGGCTCCTATCAATATGTCTTGACTGTTGCGAGCTATTTTGTCCTGTTTGCAAACTTCGGTGTCAAGGCGTACGGCAATCGCTGTATCGCCGCGGCAAAGGATGATCCCGATGCGCGAAACCGCGTCTTCTCGGGCATTTTCAGCCAACAGCTGCTACTGTCGACGCTTGTTTCGATGCTGTATCTCGGCTATTCGCTGACATTCGGCGGAGAATATCGCATGATTTTCGCGGTGTTCGGCATCAATATGCTCTCGGCAATGCTGGAAATCACATGGCTTTACTGGGGCATGGAGTCCTTCAAGCCTGTTGCGCTGTGCACCATTGCCGTGAAAATTGCCGTTGCCGCGGGGATCTTTTTGCTGGTACGCGATGCGGACGATCTCTGGATTTACGCGCTTCTTGCCTCGCTCGGTGTTATCGCGGTACAGCTGTATCTGTGGTGCGGCGTGCATCGCTTTGTGCGCTTTGTCCGTGTGCCGCCGTCGGAAATCAGACAGCACTTTTTGCCGTGTTTTGCACTTTTGATTCCGATGTTAGCCCCGACCTTGTTCCGCTCGATGGACAAGCTGATGCTCGAATCGATGTCGGGCGCAGAATCGGTCGGACTGTACGGCGCGGCAGAACAGCTGCAGACGTGTATGCTCGGCTTTATCACGGGGCTGGGAACCGTCATGCTGCCGCGTGTGTCCCATCTGCTCGCACAGGGCAGGGAAGAAGATGCCCATGCCTATATCGGCGATTCGATGCAGTTTGAGGCATTTATCGGCTCGATCTTCACGTTCGGCATTGCCGCGGCATCGAGCGTATTTGTGCCGTATTACTACGGAGAAGCCTTCTCCGAGGCGGCAATTCTGACA
>JAZTZC010000136.1:0-3086 GCA_045637265.1 Eubacteriales bacterium
AGATCCGATGACTGTTTCCAATTCACCCGAATATACCGTTATTCCCGCCAACGACCGTGCGATTCCTTCGGATGAGGCTCTGTCGTCGGAGGTTTATGAATCGGATGAAGAGATTCTGTCTCTGCTTCGGCTGATCCGCGAGGAAAACAGGGAACAGGACCGTTCCGATGCGTTTGCGGCTTTATCCGCGCGCTATCGCCCCTTGACCGAGCACATGGTGAACAAGTATGCCGCATCCATGTCAGAAGGCGCTGTGTCATCGGCTGACCGACAGGAGCTGTATGAGGAGGCATCGATTGCACTCTATCATGCGGCACGATTCTACCGTGCAGGGACACATGCGACCTTTGGGTATTTTGCAAGGGTTTGTATCCGCAACCGATTGGTATCTTTTTTGCGCAAACAGAAGCAGCAGGCGCAGTTCTATGTATTGGAAGCGTCAGACGACAATGACGGTGATCCGATCCCCTATCGTCACCCCGACGAATTAACGGTCGGTGATGTCGGAGAGCAGGTTGTCCGCCGTGATGCGTTCCGTGCTTTGTTTGATCGGTTTCTTGGTACGCTTACCGACTATGAGACACAGGTGTTTCACCGATATGTCAGAGGCTGTACCTACAAAGAGATCGCAGGTGCACTCGATGTGCCGCTCAAATCCGTTGACAACGCGGTTTACCGGATCCGCGTCAAGTTAAAACAGCAGCTGCAGGACTCCATTTGAGCCGCACTGCGAAAAAATTCATGCCTGTAACGATAGGTCTTGTTTTCTAACAACCCAAACCGACGGAGTGCACGCCACGACAGCGGTGACGGTACAAATCCGTCGTCAGGCGAAAAATCATTCAACCATTAAAGCGAGGTAAAAAACATGTATCAGGACAAAACATTGGTATGCAAGGAATGCGGAGCTGAATTCGTATTTACTGCAGGTGAACAGGAATTCTACGCAGAAAGAGGATTCCAGAACGAACCGCAGAGATGCAAGTCTTGCAGAGACGCAAGAAAGAACGCTACCAGACCGCAGAAGGAACTCTTCTCTACCGTTTGCGCTAAGTGCGGCAAGGAAGCAAAGGTTCCGTTCCAGCCTTCCAACGACAGACCCGTATACTGCAGCGAATGCTATGCAGCTATGAAGGCTCAGCAGTAATTTTTACGACGAGCATTCCATCCTGACACAGACAGCGTGAATATATCCACGGCGGCGCAGTCTATCGCTGTGTGCCTCCTCCAATTTCATATATTTTTGCTTGACCTGTCGAAGACTGAAGGGTACCGCATATCCGGTTTTGCGGTGCCTTTTTTTGTCAGTCTTATCAAACCAACGGATGGAACGAGGATAACCATTTGAAACTGTTCAAAACAAAAAAACAAGAAAAACCGACGGCGCTGGTGTTTGTCGATTTTGAGTATATGCAGATTTCCTTCAAGAAGCGGTACGGAATACAGCCGCCGATTCTCGATTGGTATCGCTCGCTCACAGCGGAATTTGACGTGCGCGAGCTGTATGTCTTCGCGGACTTCTCCAATGAAGCCATGAAGCGCAATCTCCCGATTCTGCGCCAGATCACCGACAATATCATTGAAACACAGAACACCGCATCCCGTCACAAAAAGGATTTCACGGATTTCTTCCTTCTGGACCGAGTGTATCAGAAGGCATTTGAAAACAACGGTGCATCCACGTATATCCTGTTTACAGGGGACGGTCATTTCGGTGCCGTTTCCAGATTTTTAATCAGTCACTGCAAAAAGAATGTTGTCATCAACGGCGTGGAAGGGAACATTTCGGGGACGCTCAAGTCCCAGGTCACACGTGTGGTGGAATACCCCGGTGCTGACCGCGTCAAGGAGCTGTACTATCCCTATATCGCGCGCCAGATCAAAGAGATGACCACGGGACGACATGCACAGCGCATGCTCACCCCGGGCAGACTGACAAACGCCTGCGTCGAGCATATGAAGCTCCACGCCGACATCCTCGAGGACGCCATGACCGCCATGCTCAATGAAGGGTATCTGGTTTATAAAGAGGTCTGGGTCTCATCGCTGAAGCGCACGCGGGTTCTGACCTGCGATTTTGATAAGATGAAAGCAGACGGCTTTTATCACGAGGATACAAAGGAATAAAGAGAGAAGAACGCCAAGGGGTTTGTCCGGGCGTTCTTCTTGTTATATGGTGGGGTTCGTTGATGTTGGCACTTGACAGATAAGGTGATGGGCGATCACGTACTAAGCCTTCCCTGGTGAGGGAAGGTGTCATATGCCCAAGGGGCATATGACGGATGAGTCGTTCTATTGTTACTTTTTTGCTTACATGCTACTTTGAGCTACAACAAAAACGACACGTTCGTCTATCTGTCATATATTTTCCAAATTACCGCAGTGTTGACGACTCATCCGTCTTTCGGCAAAATTGCTGGGGCAATTTCACCGAAATCCACCTCCCCGCACCAGGGAAGGCTTGGACGCGGAGTGCACACTGTCACGAACAGCATCAGAAATAGACAACCTCAAATCAAATGCCCAATCGCATGGAGCGCGTCGAATCCTTCTTCTGTGTACCAGTCAAACGTGATTTCCTCGCCGTTTAACAGCCACTTGCGCGGGCAAATGTCGTTCATCCAGGACAGCGGAACGAGCAGATCCTCCTGCGTGGAGTTGTACTTGAATGCTTCCTTGATTTCGGGAATCATCGTCTCATCAGCAACACCCTTGGCACTCGACATGAACAGCGGGGAGCCGGAACGGGAGAGTGCTTTGAGCCAGACACGGTTCTGCTCCCACGGAACAGCGGCGGTGATACCGATACAGTCAGCATCCGCCATGTAGAACGCGCGGTTCTGCATCATGCGGAAGGCAAGCGTGTTGACACCCATCTTGCGGGTACGATCCCAATAGCGGCCGGAGGTATCGTCACCTGTACGGTTGACCTCAACCAGACCTGCACACAGGTGAGAGAACGTGTTGCAGCCGATGACAACCGCGTCACCTGCCGCTTCACGGATTGCGGTGTAGAAGTCAATGACGATCTCGGCAGAGGTTCTCGTGCGGTCTGCAAAAGCCCAGCCGTCGTTTGTGATCGAGGT
>JAZTZC010000137.1:0-6562 GCA_045637265.1 Eubacteriales bacterium
ACCAAAAAAACAACCATGAAACGCATCGTATCCCTGTTTTTGACGCTCCTCATGCTCACAACGCTCATTGCCTGTTCCGCTCCCAAGGAGGAGGGGGGGGCAAACGCACTGCCCGAGACAACGACGTATCCGATCACGCTGACCGATGCGGCGGGACGTTCGGTCGTCATTGAGGACGAACCGCAGACGCTCGTCTCCGGCTACTACATTTCCACCAGTGCCGTCATTGCGCTGGAGCTGGATACCCGTATGGTCGGTATTGAGGCAAAGGCGGACAAGCGCGCCATTTACAAGCTGTCCTCCCCCGATCTGATTGCGCTTCCGAGTGTCGGTACGGCAAAGGAATTTGACCTTGAGGGCTGTGCCGCACTGAATCCCGATCTCGTCATTCTGCCCCTGAAGCTAAAGGATGCGGCCGCTTCCCTGGAATCCCTCGGCATCGATGCACTGCTCGTCAATCCCGAGGATGAAGTGGGTCTTGTCGAAATGATTTCGTTGATTGCTTCTGCGATGAACTGCGGCAAGCGCGCAAATGAGCTTCTGTCCTTCATGGACAAGACCGAGGACGACCTTGCTGCCCGTCTTGCGGATGTCGATGCACCCAAGGTCTACCTTGCGGGCAACTCCGATTTTCTGAGCACAGCAGGGGATGGCATGTACCAGTCCTCGCTGATCAGTCAGGCAGGCGGTGCCAATGCGGCGGCGGAAATTGCCGATACGTACTGGGCAAATGTTTCCTATGAGCAGATTCTTGCATGGAATCCCGACTATATCATCCTCGCGTCCGATGCATCCTATACGGTTGACGATGTGCTTGCCGACGCAAATCTTGCGGGTATTTCCGCGATTGCAAACGGAAATGTCTATCAGATGCCCGGGGACGCTGAGGCATGGGACAGCCCCGTTCCGAGTGCCGTGCTCGGTTCTGTCTGGCTTGCGGGCGTTCTGCATCCCGACAAAATGACCGATGCGGATGTCATGACGACCGCAAACAGCTTCTACGAAACCTTCTACGGCTTTACCTACCGTGAAAATTAAATCGCTTTGCATCACAGGCGGGTGTTGTCTGACGGCACTCGCCCTGTGCAGTTTATTCATCGGAAAATATCCGCTGTCGCCGGGTCTTCTGCTTTCGGGGGAGGACATGCAATGGCGCGTGTTTCTGACCCTGCGGCTGCCGCGTGTGCTCGTCGGGCTTGTCGGCGGATTTGCGCTCGGTGTCTGCGGCTTTGTCTTCCAGACGGTATTTTCCAATCCTCTGGCGTCGCCCGATATTGTCGGTGTGTCCTCGGGAGCATCGACGGGTGCGGCGGCGGGGATTCTGTTTTTCTCCGGCGTATCGACGGCTGCAGCGGCGGTCACGGCATCGGCGTTTGTCGGTGCGCTGTTTGCCGCCGTCACTGCGATTGTGCTCTCAACCCTTGATAAAAGTTCCAAAAACAGCACCATTGTCCTCGCGGGGATCGCGGTGCATGCGCTGTCTCAGACGGCACTGATGGCGCTGAAGCTGACCGCCGACCCGGAGCGTGAGCTTGCGTCGATCGAATACTGGATGATGGGCAGTCTGAACGGCATTACGCTGTCGGAGTGCGGCGGCAATCTGGTGCTGACGGTTCTGTGTACCGCGGTTCTGTTCTTTCTGCACCGACAGATCATCCTGCTCTCGGCAGAAGAAGGAGAAGCGCGGATGCTCGGCGTGTCGGTCGGCAGAATGCGTCTCACCGTCCTCATCACGGCAACCCTCACCGTCGCCGCGGTGATCAGTCAGACGGGGCTCATCAGCTTTATCGGACTGCTCGCGCCGCACATTGCAAGACTTCTGCGTGGGGAAAACCGCATCTCCACGATGCTGCTCGGCGGTTTTTGCGGCGGGATTTTACTGCTTGGTGCGGATATGCTTGCAAGAACCGTCGCGGCGGCAGAGCTTCCCGTCAGTATCTTTACCAGTCTGCTCGGTGCACCGTTTTTGATCTGGCTGGTGCTGGGAAAGCGGAATGAGCGGGTATAGAGATCGATGATTCGATGATGGATGGTAAAAAAATTTTCAAATTGTAGCCTGATTATTCATTATTCATCAGCGAAGCGACTTCATTATTCATGATTCATTCCCATAACGGCGGGAGGGGTGTCCGCAGACACGGGTGACACCCTCCCCTACAGATACAGAAATCGCTTGTCTCCCACATAATCGCCGCCTGACCTAACCATTGCAATCCACAAACAGGAGTACCCTCATGCCAATCTTCCAAGCACAATCCCTCACCGCAGGCTACAAAAACCGCGGTGTTATCAAAGACTGCTCCTTTTCTCTGGACGCGGGCAGTATCACAGGCATCCTCGGTGCCAACGGCTCGGGCAAAACGACGCTGATCAAGGCGGTCTGCGGGAATCTTCCACACAAAGGTACGTGTACGCTCGACGGCACAGCACTGGAAACCCTCTCCGCGCGGCAGCTGTCACAGGTATGCGGTTACATTCCGCAGAGAAGCGGCATTCAAATTGACATTCCCGTCATCGATGTCGTGCTGATGGGATTTCATGCATCCCTCGGACTGCTTGAACGTCCCACCGAATCCATGCGGCGTGCGGCAGTACAAGTACTTGCCGAGGTCGGTCTGGACGGATTTGCGGAGCGCAACTATCAGAAACTGAGCGAGGGACAGAAGCAGCTCTGTATTCTTGCGCGTACGCTGGTCTGCGACCGCCGGTTGCTTTTACTCGACGAGCCGGAAAGCGCGCTTGATTACGCCATGCGCCACCGCACCCTTGATCTTCTGCGCACCTATATTCGCCGCACAAACGGCTGTGCCCTGATCGCCCTGCATGACCCGGTACTGGCACTCAACGCCTGTGATCGCCTGTTGTTTTTGCAGGACGGAACAACGGTAGGCTCCGTGTCGCCGATGACCGATGCACCCGAGACGACCGAACGTCTTCTGCGGATGATCTATGGGGATGTGCGGCTTTTGCGCGTGGAGGAGCAGTGGGTCTTGCTGCGCGACGAAACAAAGGAGACTACCTCATGACCGATCACAAAACCTATCCGAATCCCGACGTCGTCCGCCGTGCCTTTCTCGCATCCGGACGACGGCATCTGATCCTGACCGGTTCCAGAAATGCAGGGAAAACAACGCTTCTGCGTGCCTTGTGCTATGACAACACGTATCCCGGTATCACAACAAGCGCCATCCCGAAAACCGCTGTCACCATGACCGACAATCTGACGGGGGAAGCTGCCGGGATTGCCGTATATGACCCGACCCTGCCCGGGACCGAGCGGAAAATGCGCCCGACAGAGGACGGGTTTTCTGTCTTCGGGGTGAAGCTTTTGGAGCGGTGTGCCGGGGAGAAGGGGGATTTTGTCGTAATCGACGAAATCGGATATCTGGAGCTTGGTTGTGAGGCGTATCTTTGCGCACTGGGGAAGCTCGCCGAGCGAAAGCGGCTGATTTGCGTGGTACGCGAGGATGTTCTCGAGGAAATTTCCCGCATCCTTGCACCCGAGGCATCGTTTGTGCTGAATCTTGACTGTCCTCCGGGCGATGTCGGATGCGTCATCATGGCATCGGGCATGGGAAAACGCTTCGGCGGCAACAAGCTGATGGCGGACTTCGGCGGGGAACCGATGATTGCGCGGATTCTCGCCGCCACTGACGGTATCTTTTCGCGCCGCGTGGTCGTGACCCGTCACAGCGATGTCGCCGACTACTGCACCCGTCGCGGTGTCGATGTGGTGCTCCACGATCTGCCCGACCGAAACGACACCGTGCGTCTGGGACTCAATGCGGTCGGGGACGTCTCTGCCTGCATGTTCTGTCCTGCCGATCAGCCGCTTCTGCAGAACAACACGGTCGCGGCACTGGCAATGGCGGCGGTAACGGAGGGGCAGTGCATATACCGCGCATCGTGGGAGGATACCGTCGGTGCTCCCGTCGTATTTCCCGCGTGGTGCTTTGATGAACTGCGGACGCTTCCGACAGGCAAGGGCGGCGGGTATGTCGCAAAGAGGTATCCGCAGTATGTAAAAACCGTGTCGGTATTCGATCCCACAGAGCTTGACGATGCCGACACAAAAGAACGTCTCGAAGAGCTTTTGCAGGCTTGGGAGAATTGCTGTCAACGGTAAGTGTTGGCAGCTTTTTTCATTGGTGCAGTCAACTTGCGCATACCGTCACCGGCTCGTTTGTCGGATTTTGGTTTATGAATAACACAAAAACTTTACGAAAACCCATTGACAAATTCTGTGATATCGTTTATAATAGTATCGAAAACCAGATGACGCAAAAATCGGTACAAAAAGCGACAAAACAGCGCATCATTTCCGTGTGTGCTTCTTTTTTTGAAATTACCTGTTGACAAATCAACAAGTTTGTGGTATACTGTATCTTGTCTTGTTGAAATATCAACAACTTTGAACAACCGAAAGGGAGAAACATCATGGAAGAACGCTTTGAGTTGTTTACCGCGCTGATTACGAAGATCAGCCGCAGCATTAAGAAAATCAAAAATCAGGAGGTCGAGGAATACGGTCTGCGCTCTCCGCACGTTTCGTGTTTGTACTATCTGTACATCACGGACGGACTGACGGCGACGGAGCTGTGTGAGCGCTGTGAAGAAGACAAAGCAACCGTATCGCGCTCCCTTGACTATCTGGAAACGAACGGATATATCCTCTGCGAATCCAAATCCGCAAAACGCTACAAAAGTCCCTTGTATCTGACCGAACAGGGAAGAATGGTCGCGGCAAAGGTCGCCGCAAAGATCAGCCGTGTCCTCGATGACGTCAGCGCGGCAATGACCGAGGAGGAGCGCGTGGCGTTTTACCGCAGTCTTGCCATGATCTCGGACAGCCTTGAGGCGTGCATCAAAAGTGATCGGGAGCGGTAAAGAGACGCATCCGACAATCCATTCCGTAAACCTATCAGGAGACCCCGCATGTTCTTAATACAAAAACTCTGGTGCCGTGTCTTTCAGCTCGGCTTCCGTCTGGCTCTTCCGGTCCTGCCGTATCGCAAGCCGGAAATCCTTGCATCGTGTGAAGACCTTTGCACGATGCTTGCACACAAAACAGCACAGTCTGTGCTGGTCGTCACCGATCGCGGGATTGTCCAAAACGGTCTGTGCCGCCCGCTCCTAAATACCCTATCGGCAAACGGCATTGTTTGTACCGTATACGATGGCACACAACCGAACCCGACCGTGGACAACGTCGAGGACGCCTATGCGCTGTGGTGCGAACATCGCTGTGATACGCTGATTGCCATCGGCGGCGGTTCTGCCATGGACTGTGCCAAAGCCGTCGGTGTCCGTGCTGCATATCCCGGGCGGAAGATCGGACAGTCGGCGGGAATTCTGCGTGTCCTCAAGCCCTTGCCGACGCTGATCGCCATTCCGACCACCGCAGGTACGGGCAGTGAAACAACGCTTGCCGCCGTCATCACCGATCCCGAACGCAAGCACAAATACGCGATGATGAGCTTTCCCTTGATTCCGCATTACGCCGTGCTTGATCCTGCACGGACGAGAACCCTCCCGCCGCATCTGACAGCGACAACCGGTATGGATGCGCTGACCCACGCGGTGGAGGCATACATCGGACGCTCCACGACAAAAGAAACCCGTACACTGGCAGTGTCCGCTGTCAAACGCATCTTTGAAAACATCGAGCGTGCCTACCACGACGGCTCCGACACCCGGGCAAGGGAGGAGATGCTCCATGCGGCATATGAAGCCGGTGCGGCGTTTTCCAAATCGTATGTCGGCTATGTCCACGCGCTTGCCCATGCGCTCGGCGGCAGATACGGAACCCCGCACGGACTTGCCAACGCTGTCATTCTGCCGTACGTATTGGAGGGCTACGGTCCATCCGCACACAAAAAGCTTCACAAACTCGGGATTGCCGCAGGAATCTGCACCGAGCATGATACTCCCGAGGACGGCGCGAACGCTTTCATTGCGGCAATCCGTATGCTCAATGAACGAATGGGAATTCCCAAAACCATCGACGGCATCCGACGAAAGGACATACCGACCCTTTCGGCACAGGCAGCCCATGAGGCAAATCCCTTGTATCCCGTGCCGCGACTGATGGACGCCGCAGAACTTGTACCGTTTTTGAACATGATCACAGGAGAACAACATGAGAACCTTTAAGATTGTATCGGATTCCTCGTCCGACATTCTCACCTTTGAAAACACCCGCTATGCCGAAATCGGCTACGCCTGCGCACCGATGAAGCTCATCACCGCCGAGCGCGAATTTACCGATGATGGTGCGCTGAACGTCGATGAAATGGTCGACTTTTTGTTCCGCTACAAGGCACGCTCCCAGAGCTCCTGTCCCAACACCGCCGATTGGCTTGCAGCGTTCGGGGATGCCGATGACATCCTCTGTACGACGACTACCAGCGGTCTGTCAGGCAGCTACAATTCCGCATGCCTTGCAAAAAAGACGTATGAGGAACAGTATCCGGGCAGACGTGTGTTCGGCGTCGATACGCTTTCCGCAGGACCTGAAATTTCGCTGATTGTTCGCCGTGCGGCAGACAACTATGCAAGCGGA
>JAZTZC010000138.1:0-13295 GCA_045637265.1 Eubacteriales bacterium
GCATCACGGGAATATTTTCCCTGCAGTGCGGATTCATAGTATGCCGGGATGACGGTTTTCTTGCTTTCACACGCCATCGCCTCAGAAAGCGCACCGATCATTTCCAGATTTTCGGCGTTGTTCGGAATACACAGAACAGAATAGTTATCAAGACACGTGCTGTAGTATTCCGACTGGTTTTCGTCATACTTGGGGAAAGGCAGAATTCCGTAATTGGATTCCATGTCACGCAGTTGATTATAAAGAGCAGACAGTCTGACAGGCATGACAAGAGCGCCGTCTTTTTTGAAGATCGCGTACTTATCATCATAGACGTATCCCTGATTGCCATGCCAATACCAGAAGGTACCGTCATTTTCATAAATCAACTGATAAATCTTCTCATAAACCTGATTGGCTTTGTCCGTGCCGAGCATGACCTCAATCCCGTTGTCACCGACATTCAGAATCGGCTGACCGCTGGTCATCAGATAACAGTCAACACTTGTATTGATATCAGTCAGCAATCCGTAAAAATCGCCGGTATCGCGTGTTCCGTCACCGTTGACATCCAGATAAAGGTCTTTTGTAAGGTTGTACAGATAATCCAGCGTCCAGCGTCCATCCTCGACAACAGCATACAGATCTTCAACATCATAATTGGCTGCCATTTTTTCGTTAAACAGATATGCATACGCAAGCTGCATACTGGTGATGCAGGTATCGGACACGGCAGTATAGAGTTTATTATCAACGGTAAAGGCATTGTTGATGTTTTTTACCCACCAAGGCTGTGTCAGATCCACATAGGGTACCTCTGTCCAGTCCAAAAACAGATTTTCCAGTACAAGTGTGCCGGCAGTATATACAAAAGTAGCAGCAATATCAAAGCTGTTATCCTGTGCCATGATGCTTTTTCGTATATAATTGGGATGCTCGGTATGGCTGCCGTTGTCAACAGGAATGGATTCAATGACGACATTAAACCGTTCTTCCATCTTTTATTTCGGTTATACACAGAGTCATTTGTGATTTCACCGGTCTGCTCTTCTGCATAGATTTCATAATCATACCAGGATACGGTCGTATACGTCATAGATTCACCGCCGAAATCCAGCTCCGGTACGGCATCCATGATTTCCGCCTCCGTTTCGGTTTCCGTCATGGAGCCTACCGATTCCACTGATGTTGTCTCGACTGCCCCCTCAGAAGCCGCGCAGGAAGCCAGAAGAACCATAAACAATGCAAGGCAAAAAGAAGTTGATTTTCTGTTTGAATATTTCATGTGATCTACCTCCAATATTTTTCTTTTTGAGAACAGAATGATCAAAATGTAGATATCTTGTATGAATATGCTTCTGTATTTGGTGATTTTATTATATCATATGGATATTTTGCAAACAAGATATTCCTATTGTTTTTTCACTATACTTGCAATTTTGTATAGGATTTTGTTATTATCATATACTCTCTGATTAACATTCACCACCAAATTCCTCCCTCACCCTTGCAAATCCCCATTCTGTGTGGTATAATAAACTCGCTTCAACTTTTTCAAGAAAAGAGGACATCCCGTGAGTACCAAACGCATATCCAAGGATTTCACTCAAGGCAGTCTGCCAAAACAGCTGATCTTATTCGCCCTGCCGTTTATGGCATCCAACGCCCTGCAGGTACTGTACAGCACCATCGATATGATCATCGTCGGCGAATACGTCGGCACAGCAGGTCTGGCGGCGGTGTCGCAGAGCAGTCTGATTCTCAATTTCGCAACCATGGTCACGCTCGGCTTTTCCAACGCGGGACAGGTTCTGATTTCCCAGGCATTGGGTGCCAAAAAGCATAAAGAAATGAACGATGTCATCGGTACGCTGTTCAGCTTCATCACCATGCTTGCCGTTGTACTCTCCGTCATCATCCTCGTGCTCCGTACGTGGATTCTTACCGTTATGAACATTCCCGCAGAATCGTGGGAGATGTCCATGGACTATCTGACGGTCTGCGGTGCCGGACTTGTCTTTACCGCCGGCTACAACATGGTCTCCGCCGTTCTGCGCGGCATGGGTGACTCCAAGCGTCCGTTTTTATTCATCGGTATCGCATCTGCGGTGAACCTTGTGCTCGACATCCTGTTCACGGGCATCCTTCATTGGGGTGTCGCGGGTGCGGCTTGGGCGACGATCATCGGTCAGGCGGCATCGTTTCTCTTCTCGATTTACTATCTCATCCGTCACAAGGATGCCTTTGGCTTTGATTTCCGCCCAGAGCGCTTCCGCCCCAATCGCCATTACATCAAAATGATCTCCGATCTCGGCACGCCGATGGCGATCCAGTCCGGTTGCATCAACCTGTCGATGATGTATGTCAACGCACTTGTCAACTCTGTCAGCGTCGTCGCATCGGCTACCTTCGGTGTAGGTATGCGCATCGACGATATCATCAATAAGATTTCGCAGGGCATCCAGCACGCCGCCATGCCGATGATCAGCCAGAACATCGCGGCGGGCGAGGAAAAACGCAGCCGTCAGGTTGTCTATTATTCGTGGCTGTATGCGGGTGCATTCACCGTCGTCTGCATGGTGCTGTACCTGCTCGTCGGACGGCAGATGTTCATGCTGTTCTCCGATGACCCGCTCGTGCACGAAATGTCCTCCACCTTCATCCGTGCGATTCTGTGGATGTTCCCCGCTCTTGCGATCATGCGCGGCTCCTCGGCCTTCATTCAGGGCATCGGACACGCAAAAATGTCGATGATCCTGGCATTGCTCGACGGCGTTGTGCTCCGCATCGGTCTGAGCTGGCTGTGCGGTATCGCGCTTGACTGGGGCTTCTACGGCTTTGTGCTCGGCTACGGCGTTGCGGCATACGGCTGTGCCATTCCCGGTATGCTGTATTTCTTGTCGGGCAAATGGAAGACCAGACGAACATTGGCAGAAGATCTGTGAGGTTACCGCTATGCTGAAACTTCCACCTGTTTTTTCCTCCGGCGCATTATTTATACAAAACGCGCCGCTGACCGTTCACGGAACGGCAGATGCAAACAGTACCGTGACCCTCACCCTCTCCGACCACACCGCGCATATTGTCAACGAGGTTCAGACAACCGCCGATGAAAACGGTCTTTTTTCGCTGACATTCACCGCACCGACGGCATCCAATGAGCCTTATACAATCGCCTTACATGCGGCAGACAACTGCCATATCATGGAAAACATCCTGTTCGGCGAGCTGTGGCTTGCATCCGGACAGTCGAACATGGAGCTGGAGAACGCAAAACAGCCAGATGTCCGGGACATGCTATCCGCGCTTTCGGGCAAACGGATCCGCGTGTACCACGTTTACAACATCGAAGGCGGTTCCGCGGGGATGTTCCCGTTTGAACCGGACGACATGACCCGGGGAACCTGGTTTGACTGTGCAGATGCAAACAGTCATGCGCTGATCTCCGCTCTCGGCACCGCCTTCTCCGTTCATCTCTCCGATTTTCTGTGCCGTACGGGCAAAGATATCCCGATCGGTTTTGTCAATGCCTGCTGGGGTGGTACGGGCATCCGCTCATGGATTCCGCGCACCGCGTATCAAAAAGAACAAACGCTGATGACCCGTCTGCGCGAGCATGAAATGTATACCGAAGCAGATGACTGGAATACGCACGGACGCGACAACGCAGGACAAACGTCATGTCAGTACAATCTCAAGGTACACGGACTTGTTGGTTTGAAATTCCGCGGGATTCTTTGGTATCAGGGCGAATATGAGTGCTGGGACGAGCCGTATCTCCGACTGTACGCGGACAGCCTGCAAGTATATTATCAGACCTACCGCGATTTGTTTGCGTCCGACGATCACTTCCCGATGCTCTGCGTCCTGCTCTATCCCTTTCCCTGCACCGACGAGGGCGACTGTTATATCGGCTATGTGAACCAGAACTTTGTCGATGCCGCAAAGAAAGATCCCGATCACTTTCATTTCATGCCAACAAACGATCTGCCGCCGATCTGGAATTTTCCAAAAGACCACCCGATTCACCCACTTCATAAGTATGCGATCGGCAAACGGCTGGCAGTTCTTGCCGAAAACGCAGTATATGGCGGTGACGGTCAGAAAAATCCCGCGGTGCTTGACGCATGGGAGCAGGACGGCAGCCGTCTGATTCTGCATTTTTCCGTACCCGGTCAGCCCGATGCGCTGAAGGATTTCGGCGGTATCCGCATCGGTGAGCACTCCCCCGTCTTCTCTATCCAAAAACAACGTCCGATCGGACTGTACATTGCCGGTGCATCGGGGACATACGTTCCTGCCGACTGTGAGATTCTTTCCTGTGATACCGTCGCACTCTCCCATCCCGGCATTGATAGACCGCTCCATGCGGTATATGCCTACAACTCCATGGAGACAGGCTGTAATCTGTGGGCAGGACAGTTCCCGCTTGGCTGCTTCCGTACCGATGACTTGTCGCGCGAACCGCAGAAAAACCGTCCGCTCATCACCGTGGAGTGCAAGCCATGGTGCAATGAAACGCGAAATGCTGTCTGGACGTGTGAGGACGCACCGATTCTTGATGTTTTCTATCGCCCTGTCTGGAAAGCCGTCCCGGGATGTGAGGTCGTCCATGACTGTGCATTCACGCTGGACTGCGGCTCCATCCGCATCGCACGGTCGGAATATCCCGAAAAACTGCCCTGTGATATGACCGTCGGCGCGTACGTCGAGCGCCATCCCTACAACCGTCTCGATCTTGACCGCTATACTGCCCTGCATCTGCGATTGCTCTGCGCGGATACGGTTACACTTTCCCTTGTCCTGACATATCAAACCGATGACGACAAAACCGCCCAAATGACACTTACCGCCCAAAAAGCAAACGACCTTCACCACAGCTGGGCGGAATACCACATTCCTTTTGACACACTCCCCCGAGGAGAAATTCTCCGCATGGAATTTCGTGCGGAAATGACGCAGGCATATTATCCGTTTGTCAATCTGGAAGGCTTTGTGCTGATGCCGAAATGAGTAATAATTTAAGGAGAACCACCATGAAACTGCAACCCCAAACGTATCCATCCTCTTTCTCCCATGCCGCAATCACAGAACGCACCGACGTCCGCTGGTGGATGGCGGCAGGAATGCATACCGATGAAACCCTGCGTGAAGAGCTCCGTGCCATGTATGAAGCAGGCTTTTCCGGTGTTGAGCTGTGCCAGCTTGCCGACCGCACCATCGATGAAACCGTCTACGGCTACGGCGGTGCACAGTGGGAAAACGATGTCAAGCTGATCTTGAACACCGCGCTCGACTATGGCATGTCCGTGTCCCTGACCTCGGGTGCCGGCTGGAGTACCGCCAATGTTCCCGGTCTTGACCCCGATTCACAGGCGGCGAACCAATGTGTCGTTCTCATCAAAGAGGACCTCGGTGCAGGCAAAACCCGCTCAGGTGCAATTCCAACAAGCGAAAAGCTCCGCGAAAAAGCCCAGTTTCTCGGTGCGGTTGCCGTCAGAAAAGCGGGAGAAACGGTCTATCATCCTGACGGATATGTCATTCTGACCGATTGCGTTCAAAACGGTATGCTTGACTGGCAATCCCCCGATGACGGCGATTATACCGTCATGTACTATTTTGTACAGGGAACGGCGCACCGCGCTTCCCCTGCCGTCCGTGATTCGTATACGATCAATTACTTTGACCACCGCGGTGTCGAAGCACTCACACGGTATCTTGACGAAAACGTGCTGAACGATCCCGTCCTCAATGAAAAAATCAAAGCGGGTGACGTGCAGTATTTCATGGACTCGCTGGAATATCACGAGGGTGCAGGCATCACCGTATGGACGGAAACCTTTGCAAAAGAATTTTTCCGCCGCAAGGGTTACGACATTCTGCCCTATCTGTTTTTAGCAGAGCACGCACCGAGCACGAGCATCTGGGGATGGTATGATAATGCCGATCTGATCGGAACGAATACCCTGACCGACCTTGATCGGACAAAGCGCATCCTCAATGATATTTATGATGTGCAGACGAAGCTGTATTTGGAAGAATTCATCGCGCCGTTCCGTGCATGGCTGAACGAACGCGGCATCACCCTGCGCGCACAGATTTCCTACGGCAAGAATTTGGAGATTTCCGAGCCGATTCCCTATGTCGACCGCCCCGAAACCGAAAACCGCAATCAGAAGAACCAGCCGGACATCTACCGACTGTGGAGCGGCGGTGCGCATTTACAGAACAAGGTGCTTTCTGCGGAAACAGGAGGACTTGACAACTCCAATTACAACTACACCTATCAGCGCCATCTGCAGGAGGCTTACCGCCTCTACGCCGCAGGATGTGCACGCATCATCTGGCACATCTGGTCGTCGCAGTACGGACCGAAGCCCGTCTGGCCGGGTTATGAGGGCGGCGACGGTATGCAGCAGTTCTACAAATTCGGTCTGCGCGAGCCGTCCTATGACGGATATGCTTCCTTCAATGACCACCTCGGACGCATCCAAAAGCTCCTGCGTACGGGAAAACCCGCCGTTGACATCGGTATGTCCTATATCAAATACGGTCAGCATCTCGTTTATGCCGACTGCCGCGACTGGCTCTCCGACTGTGATCCGATGTTCTTCCCGTCCACGACCTTGCAGGAGCACGGCTATACCTACGACTACTTCAATCCTGCATTGCTATGTGCGGACGGCGTTACCTTTGATGCCGAAACAAAAACGCTGGAGCCTGCCGGATACAAGGCACTTGTCCTGTGGCAGCAGCAGCTGTCGCTTGCAGGCGCAAACAACGTCGCGGAATTAGCCGCCGGCGGTATGCCGATCGTCATTGTCGACGGCGCGGCTGTGATTTCCCCGTATCACGGTGAGGACGACCGTGCACTTGCCGAAATCCTTGCAAAAATCAAGTCGCTTTCCAATGTCCGCGTTGTTCCCACAGCGGATGATGTTCTGTCGGCGCTGGAAGCCCTTGGCATCACGCCGTATACCGCGTTTGCCGAATCCAACCGCTGTCTTCTGACGCAAACCCGCCGCGATGGCGACAACCGTCTTATCTACGTATATAACTATGAAGGTACACCTCACCCGTCTGACAGAACGTGTTATGATACCAAGGTTTCCCAGAACGGCACGTTTGCTGTGTCCCAAATTGACGCATGGACGGGCAGAATCACACGCATTCCGGCTGTCACAGACAATGCAAAGACCACCTTCCCCGTCAGTGTTGCCAAAGGTGATGTTGCGCTTTACTGTCTGGAACCGATTTCCGCGGACACAGCAGCAACATCAATTCCGACCATCGAGAAAAAAACGCCGTATCCGATCACCGACTGGAATCTGACGGTCGAGTCGTGGACACCGACCGAGGATCTGCTCTCCCGCACCGAAACGCTCCTTGGTGTCACAACGACCGAATACGCCTACCGCACCGAAAAACAGGAAATGCAAACCACACTTCCAACACTTACCACCTGGGATAACATTCCCGAGATCGGCAGAACTGTCTGCGGTCGGGGCGTGTATTCTGCAACATTCGTCTGGGACGGCACCCACGACGGCGCATATCTTGATCTCGGCTCATTTGTACAGAGCCTTTCCGTCAAAATCAACGGCATCGACTGTGATCCTGTCAACATGAATGTCCCGCTCCTCGACATTTCAGAACAGCTGCGCACAGGCGAGAACACCATTGAAATTCATTACAGCTCCAACTTAAACAACCTGCAGATGTCCCTCGGCATGATAAAAGAAGGAATTCTTGTCAACAATTTCCCGGGATATCTGACAAAGTATGAGTCGTACGGAATTACACAGGCGCTGGTTGTGCCGTATGATCTGACATAACGTATTGTTTCAAAACACGAACTTCGTCTGCAAAAACACACTCCCCTTTGACGTTTGCAAGCATCAAAGGGGAGTCGTTTTATATCAATGGATCAATGCAGGTCAGATTTGTTCCAGCGCACGGATGAGTGATGTTCTCGCCGCACGGAAATGCTTCGGATCATAATCAACATCGTTGAATTCACGGCAGACAGAGGTGCAGATTTCGTCCGCTTTTGCTTTGTCCACAGACGCAAGCGCACGGAACAGCTCGTATTCTTCTGCAGATGCGCGCTGTGCTTCCAGACGCACAGACATCCACGGCTCACCGTCGCCGGGATACATGACGTGCGTATCACCTGCCGGCAGATAGCAGATCGAGTCAGCGTTGTGGTGCTCGGGACAGCTCTGTTCAAACGGATTCTGACCGGGCTGATAATAGTTTGCCGCCCAGTGCAGATAACCGGTCAGATCATAGCGGTAGCCTGCCCAGAAGTGATAACGGGTCGCCAGCAGCGGATAGTCCATGAAGCGGTTGATCGTGCCGCCGCCGCGCGGACCGCAGCAGTCATAGAACCAGATCTCGTCACCGTAGGTACGGAACGTCTCAATTTCCGCTCTGTGGTGCTGGTATTCGGAGTTCAGCGGAATCCAGATATCGATCGCACCGTGAACGGGACCGAAGGACATCGCGTCAAGCAGCTTCAGTTCCGGTGCGAGCTTGCGGACAAGACCGCAGAGAGCACGGTATTCGGTCGCGTTGGCGAAGTTCGGTTCATCGGCAATGCCGAGAATCAGCGCATCGAGCCAGCCGTGTTCCTTCAGCCAATTGACAAGTGCCGGCAGCATCTGTGCGAGATAGCAATAGCATTCAAAGCTCATCGATTCCATACCGTCGACCAGAATTGTGGATGCCGACCAGCTGCGGCGGAAACCAATACCAAAGTTGAATTTCGTGTAGCCGAGGGACATCGCCTTGGTAAAGAAGCTTTCCATTGCAGAGAAGTCAAAGTCATACTTGTTGTCGCCGAGCGGAATGGCTTTGGGCTTGGGGCAGTAGAGCATGTTCTGACGCATACGGCGAAGCATCTTTAAGTATTTGGTGTCAAGCGCGTCAAATTCGGGAGTACCCAACGCGACATTGTGATACTGACAGACCGTACCGCGGTTGTAGCCGACAATCATCGTCAGAGACTCATCGGGAACAACAACAGAACTGACTTCAATCGTGACTGCAACGGTGACATCGCCAATGGTAATGCTTGCTTCTCTGACACCGACCTCGGCATCGGGCGCGATCCACTCGGACAGATACAGCGCACAAACGCCATTCTCACCGACCCTCAGCGTGTCGGCAATGGGCTTGATGCAGTCGTAAAGGTAATACGGTGCGATGCGTTCGGGCATGTGCGGCGCGCTGTTGTTTTCGTCAAGCCCATGATTGCGCTCGACATAAACGGCAACCATTTCGTAAAGCTCAGGGTTCCAGCCGTCAGCCTTGACCGTCAGATTTTGTTCTTTGACGTCCGAGAACAGAATCTGTGCACAGGCATACGAGCCGCGCGGGGAGAGAATCTTGATTTCCTTGGTACCGCTTTTGTATTCCGTAATGTCGGGATACAGAAATTCCGCGGTGTCTACACAGGTATAACGCATGGTAGTGTCTCCTTATGAAAAATTGTTAATTTATTATAGCATATTGTCTTTGGAAATGCAAGATGTTTTTTGTGTATTTTTCCTTATATTTGGACTGTTGATCGTTGTATTTCTTCTGTTTGTTCACATTCAATTCATATTCATACTGTATAATGAAAAAAACATGTACGAAAATCAAAACACAGAAAGGAACCAACGATGAAACATTTATCTGTATGCATGCTTGCCCTGACATTGCTGGCAGCCAGTCTTTGTGCCTGTGGCGCAGAGGACTCTGCCGACACCGTACAGACGACCGCAGTCCCCTTTTCCACAACGACCGATGCCGCAGAGGAAACAACCGTCGCACCGGAACTCGAACTCATCCCGCAGGACTTTGGCGGTATTGATTTCACGTTTTTCGGCGTTGACCCCAACAGTCGTCAGGACTGGACGGTCAACACCTATTCAGAAACGTTTTCCGAGGGAGAAACAGGTGAGGCGATCAGCGATGCCATTTATCGCCGGAATCTTGAACTGGAGGAACTTTATAACATCCGTATCAAGGAAGAAAGCACAACACGTGAGGATGTCGGCAAAACAGCACTAAAAGTGATTCTCGCCGGAGACGATGCCTATCAAGTGGTCAATTTATCCGGTATCAGTGCATCCGGTCTGCTTAACAATCCTGAAGCACTGTACAATCTGTATGACATTTCAACTTTGGATTTGTCGCATAGCTGGTGGGATCAAAACTCCATGGATGCCTTCACCATCAACGGCAAACTCTATAATGTTGTCGGTGACATGAATATCCGCTCGTTCTTTTCTTCTGTTGTCCTGATGATGAACAAACAGATGATTGAGACATACGATTTGGAAAACCCCTTTGACCTTGTCCGAGCAGGCACGTGGACGATGGATAAAATGATATCACTTGCCGCCGCTGTCACCTCCGATCTCGACGGCGACGGAAAACTCGGTCTTGCGGATACGGTCGGATTCTTCGGCGAAACCACAACCGGGCATTGGGGATTGAACAGTGTTGGAGTCAATACTGTTACCAACATTGACGGTACCCCGCAGATCACGCTGTACTCCGAGCGTGCAGTGGATGTACTGACGAAATATGTAAACCTGATCCGCGGCGGCGAATACGCCATTTTTGCCAATGATATTTCATCACAATATGCAGGGGAGAATATATGGTATTCGCGCATGATGCCGATGTTGATGAATAATCAGCTGCTGTTTTACAATCATTATCTCGGTTCTTCTCTTGATCTGCGCAGTATGAAATCCGACTTCGGTATCATTCCTATGCCCAAATACGATGAAGCACAGGAAACCTATTACTCCGCAACACATCCCTGCTATGTTTCGTTCATGACCATCCCTGCAACCAACCAAAACCCTGAGCAGACAGGAACCATTATGGAAGCGATGAATGCCCTGTCATCTGCCTATGTCGTGCCCGCTATATATGAAACAACGCTGGTCGGTAAGGTCATTCGTGACACGGAATCGGAAGAAATGCTCGACATCATCTTTGCAAACCGCGTCTACGACATCGGTTATATCTTCGACTGGGGCGGTGTTAGCAGTTTTGCTTCCTCTCTTGTCAACAAAAACAGTACAGATTTTGTCTCTGCCTATACAAAACAGGAATCCAAAATTCAAAAAGATATCGACAAATATCTGGAAGCAAACACATAAATCGGTAATGCCCTCTGAAAGCGGCTTCACTTTCGGAGGGCATTCTCTTTGGCGATAAATTATGTGATAAACCCACCGTTCGCCCCAATGACCTGTCCTGTGACAAATCCGGCCTCCTCGGATGCCAAAAACGCAATCACCGCGGCAACATCGGCAGGTGTTCCGAGCCGTCCTACAGGGGTTTCTTGTGCAAGCTCGGCAAGCGTTTCCTCGTCGTAGCAGTCGAGCATATCGGTCTTGATGACACCCGGAGCAACTGCATTGACGGTAATGCCCGACGGTGCCAGCTCCAGTGCCAGCCCCTTGGTCAGTCCGATGACCGCCGCCTTGGATGCGGAATACAATACCTCACATGACGCACCTGTCACACCCCACATCGACGAAACATTGATGATGCGTCCCCATTTCTTTGCCACCATCGCGTCATAAACCGCACGGCAGCATAAAAACACGGAGCGGACATTCGTATCAAACAGCGTATCATAATCGGCATTTGTCTCACAGGCAAAGACATTGGCATGGGCAATGCCCGCATTGTTGACAAGAACATCGACCGTTCTGCCAAATTGCGCTTCGATTGCATCAAACAGTTCCGTCACTTCCGCTTCGACAGACAGGTCAGCGGAAAACGCACGTGCTTCCCCGCCACGCTCATTCAGACGGGCTGCAAGTGTCTCTGCCATTGACAGATTGGATTTACAGACAAGCGCGATAGAAAAACCTTTCTCTGACAGCAGTTCAGCCGCCGCCGCACCGATGCCGCGGGACGCACCTGTCACGACAGCCAGTGTGCGTTCCTTCTGCGCACTCATGCAAACTGCGCAAGAATGACCTGCGCATAGACACGGGCAAGGAAATCACACGGATGGTTGATGTTGTTGCCGGTCATATCATAAAAACGCTTCTTTTCCATCAATGCGCTGTGCATCGATGTCATCGGCACGAGCGCGGCACAGTCACCGAGCTCCTCGCAAAGTGCGGCAAGAAGCGGCTCATGTGTTTCGTGGTTGAAGCAAAACGTCGGAGCCATCGGATTGGGCAGCGTGGTTGAGCAAAGCAGGAACTCACAGTCGGGATTCAGCGCACGGGTCTGTTCCACCATCGTGCGGATGTTGGCAATAAAGTCCTCAGGCGGCACATGTCCCGATGCATCGTTCATGCCGAAGCCGATGAACATGATATCGGGCTTGACATCTGCAAAAAATTCGGGCAGCTTTTCCGTACCCCAGCGCGAGATCGTACCGCCGACGGCGTGGTTGACGTATGTGATGTCAGAGCTGTACTGCTCAGAGAGCGCCATGGTCACAAGCTTGGGGAACATCGGAATATACGGCTCCATGCCGATCGCGCCGGAGGAGTTGGCACCGGTTGTGATCGAATCGCCGAACCAGCAGAAGGTAAGCGGCTTGCCCTCGGAAAGCAGCTTTTTGGTACGCGGAAGAGCCTTTGGATTGACGCCCGGCACAAAACCTGCCCACGCGTCATGATGCGTATAGGTGACGATATATTCGCGGCTGTGCATGGTGTCGCCCTCGCCGAAGAAAATCTTTCCGCCGCCCGCGCAGAGGAAGGGGAATTTGTCTTCACCTTCACCGATGACCTGATATTCCTCCCACTTCATGCGGTACACGGAAGAACCTGCGGGAATGATCAGTTTCCCGTCACGCTGGATATAGTCCTTTCCTTCGGTCAATTTCACCTCACGCGTTGCCGAGGTAATCGAGAGAATTTCATCGGCTGTGTAAAGCAGAGGAATCTCCAGCGCATTGTCCTCGGTTACACCTTTTGGCATCAGCGCAAAAAAGCTCTCCTCATAAACACAGCTTCCCGTCCAGACGGGTGCAATCAGTTTCTTTAAATCGTTTGGTTTGTTTGTCATCATAGAAATAAACCCTTTCTTTTCAATCATTCATCGTTGATACTATTATCATACTCTGTTTTGCGGATTTTTGCAAGAGGTTTTCAAAAATTCCGACGAAAATTTTTCATAACTGTATCGATTTCCGAATTCGTGTCCATCCTTTCCCTGTCAGAACACGAAAAGGAGTCCAATCTATGAACATCAAACCATACATCAAGCCGACCGCACGCATGATGCTCTGCTTTTGCTTGAGCCTTCTGTGTGCCGCTGTTGTGATCTCTGCCCTGCCG
>JAZTZC010000139.1:0-23386 GCA_045637265.1 Eubacteriales bacterium
CCAAGAGCGATTTCCATATTCACGTTTCAGAGCAGATCCCGGGACTTCTGCACCTTGCGGGCATCGAATCACCCGGTCTTGCATCGTCTCCCGCGGTCGGTGAATATGCCGTGGAGCTTCTTGCAGGCATGGGACTGGAACTGAAAGAGAGAGAAGACTATAAGACCGGCAGACCCGAAAAGATCCGCTTCCGTGAGCTGTCGGATGAAGAACGCTCTGCTGTCATTGCGAAGAATCCGCTGTACGGAAAGATTATCTGCCGCTGTGAAACGGTTACCGAGGGTGAAATTGTCGATGCGATTCACAGACCGCTCGGCGCACGAGACCTTGACATGGTCAAGCGCAGAACGCGTGCGGGCATGGGGCGGTGCGGTTCCGGCTTCTGTTCCCCGAGAACGGTGGAAATTCTGGCACGTGAGCTTGGTGTGCCGATGAGTGAAATTACCAAGTGCGGCGGCGAGTCCGTGATTCTGATCGGAGGCGAAAAGTAATGGAAAACAAGAAGATTATCATCATCGGCGGCGGTCCTGCGGGTCTTGCCGCGGCGATTGAAGCAAATAACGCGGGTATTGCGCCCGACGATATCCTGATTCTGGAACGTGACCGCGAGCTCGGCGGTATTCTCAATCAGTGCATCCATGCGGGCTTCGGACTTCACATGTTCGGCGAGGAACTGACGGGTCCCGAATACGCAGGCCGCTTTATCGACATTGTCAAGGAGCGGAACATCGGCTATCTGTGCGATGCGATGGTACTTTCTGTATCTGCGGAGCGCGAGGTTTCGTTTGTTTCTCCGACGGAAGGCTTCTGCCGCGTGAAGGCAGGTGCGATTGTTCTGGCAATGGGATGCAGAGAGAGAACGCGCGGTGCACTCAACATCGCAGGCTCCCGTCCCGCAGGTATTTACTCCGCTGGTACGGCACAGAGATATGTCAACATCGACGGTTATCTGCCCGGTAAGCGCGTGGTCATTTTAGGCTCGGGTGATATCGGTCTGATTATGGCACGCCGTATGACGCTGGAAGGTGCAAAAGTCCTCCGCGTGTGTGAGCTGATGCCGTATTCCGGCGGTCTGCCCCGCAACATTGCGCAGTGTCTTGACGACTTCGATATTCCGCTGTATCTTTCGCATACGGTGACGGGCATTCACGGCAAGGAACGTCTGGAAGGCGTCACTGTGGCAAAAGTCGGTGACGACCGCAGACCGATTGCGGGAACAGAAGAATATATCGAATGTGATACGCTCCTTCTGTCCGTCGGTCTTCTCCCCGAAAATGAGCTGACACGCGAAGCGGGTATCACCATCGACCGCATTACCGGCGGTGCACAGGTTGATGAGACGATGCAGACCTCCATTCCCGGTATTTTCGCCTGCGGCAATGTTCTGCATGTTCATGACCTGGTTGACTTTGTTACCAAGGAAGCGTACCGCGCCGGTGCTTCTGCCGCACATTTTGTCAGCGGTGGGTCCGCGCCGGAAGGAACTGCACTCAACACCGAGGGTAGAGACGGTGTCCGTTATGTCATGCCGCAGAAGCTGAATGCCGCAGGTGCGCTGACAACCGATACCACGCTGTTCTTCCGTGTGGATAACATTTACCGCGATAAATTTGTAACGCTGTCGGTGGACGGTGTGGAAGTCATCCGTCAGAAGAAGCGTTTTCTCGAACCTGGTCAGATGGAAACCGTGCGTCTGACCGATGCCGCGATTGAAGCCATCCGCGGCGGCAAAACCGTGACGGTTGCGCTGGCGTAAGGGAGGATCTGAATATGAGTATCATCAAGAAAACATGTATTGTCTGCCCGATTGGCTGTCATCTGGAAGCGGAAGTGTCCGACAGCGGCGAAATTCTGTCGGTATCGGGCAATACCTGCAAGCGTGGGGAAACCTACATCCGCAATGAAGTGACTGATCCGCGCCGCACGCTGACATCGACCGTCAAGCTTTCCGGTGCAAAATTCGATAAATTCCTGCCCGTCAAAACAGACGGTGCGATCTCCAAGGGCAGACTGTTTGAAGCAATGGAGGTTTTGGCGAAGATCACGGTGACTGCACCTGTCAAGCGCGGCGATGTGATCGTGGAGGATTTCCTCGGTGAAGGTGTTGCGCTGGTCGCAGGAAAAACGGTGGAATGATATGAAACGGAAGATTGTAACCACAACCTCAGTGTTCCCGCCGTGCTCTGATCTTGATAAAGTCCTGCGTGTACTTGCTGAAATCGGCTATGACGGCGCGGACATTGCATTTGACTACTGTGTGCAGCAGAACAATTACCCGTTTATGACGGATGAATATGAAGCATGGGCAAACGGACTTGCTGCAACGGCAAAGGAATCTGGGATTGTAATTTCTCACAGCCATGCGTCTTTTGATGCGTCCTGCCGTGATGAAGCGATGATTCGCCGTACGCTGCACTGCTGTCAGATTATGGGCATTCGCTATCTTGTTGTGCATCCGATCTGGCGTGATGCTGACGGGAAGATCATTGAGGACAGGGATGCCTTTCTGAAAATCAATGCCGAAGCAATTTCCGCGATGCTGCCGGCGGCGGACGAATACGGCGTCATTCTGCTTTCCGAAAATCTCTTGTGGGGTGCATCTGCCAACCCGGAGGTGATCTCCTCTCTGGTATGGGAGGTCGGACATCCGAACTTTGGCTGGTGCTATGATACAGGTCATGCAAAATCGCTCGGATATGCACCTGCGGTTCTGCGCGATTGTATCCCGCCGCTGTCCCTGCATATACAGGATAACCTCGGACACGGGGATGACCATCTTCTGCCCGGCGACGGTACGATTGATTGGGATGATGTGCTCGCATGTCTTGCGGACTGCGGCTATAGAGGTGACTGCGTTCTGGAAGCACACCATCAGCCGCTGGAGGCAAAGAATGAGCGCGAACGCAAGAGCATTCTGATTGATCTTTATATGCGTGCTGTGAAATTGGAAAAAGATATGTATACAGAAGAATAACAGAAAAGAGAGGGTTTCAAAGTTATGTGTGATATTCTGCAATACTGCCGTCCTGAGGATGTGGGCATTCACCCGTCGTGGGTTGAGGATTATGTAAACGAAATCAATCACCGCCGCAAGGTACAGCATAGCTTTGTCATGGCGCGCGGAACCCGTGTGTTTGCCGAAGGTTATTGGAAGCCGTTTCACCGCGATTGGCTGCACCGGATGTATTCGGTGTCCAAGTCCTTTGTTTCCGCTGCCATCGGTATGCTTGCCGATGAGGGACGGATTTCCCTTGATGACCGCATCATCACCCATTTCCCAGAACAGGATGACGGAAATGTGCATCCGCTGATTCATGAAATGACCATCCGCGACATGCTGATGATGGCGACCTGCAACAGAGATCAATCCTACAACATCGGGGATGCTGACTGGCTTTCAACCTTCTTTCATCCGCATTGGGAGCCCGATCATCCCGCAGGAACGGAATTCCGCTATGACACGGCGGCATCCTATACGCTGGATGTTCTCGTTGAGCGTCTGACGGGAAAGACGTTTCTTGAATATCTCAAGGACAAGGCTCTGCGTGAGCTCGGTTTTTCCGAGGAGGCATGGTGTGTCGAAGCACCTGAGGGTTATGCGTGGGGCGGATCGGGTGTTGAGTGCACCACGCGTGATCTGGTACGGTTTGCACAGCTGTTTGCGCACGGCGGTGTTGTCGGCGGCAAGCGGTATTTGAGCGAGGAATACGTCGCCGCGGCAACCTCCAAGCAGATTGAAAATCTCCGCGACAGCGGCGGCAAGGTCGATTCCTGTTCCGGTCACGGCTACGGTTATCAGATCTGGCGTATCCGAGACAACGGCTTTGCATTCCTCGGCATGGGCGGTCAGCTTGGCGTGATCATCCCCGAAAAGGATTTCATTTTTGCCTGCAACAGCGACACGCAGGGAGATGCCGACGGCTATCACGGCTTTGTCGATATCCTCTTTGACACGGTCATTGACCGCATTTCCGCCGGCAGCATCCCCTATGACGATGATGCCTTTGCGCGTCTGCAGACGGTTCTCGGCGCGCTTGAGGTCAATGTTCCTGCAGGTGCGGTATATCAGCCGCGGCAGGAGGACATTGACGGTGTTACCTATACCCTTTCCGAAAACCGCATGGGCATGACGGACTTCACCTTTGAATTCCACGGTGCGCAGGGACTTCTGACGTATCAGACGACACGCGGGGAGCGCCGTTTCCCGTTCTGCATGGGACGGTATGCCGACACGACCTTCCCCGAAACACACTATTTCGGTCGTCGGATCAGACAGCCCAAGGGTGAGGAATACCGTTGTCTGAACTGTGCCGTATGGGAAGATGAAAATACACTTCTGGTACGCACGTATATTATTGATGACTACTTTGGAAACATGGCAGCACGGTTTACCTTTGATGGCGACAAGGTTTCTCTGCATATGACCAAGACTGCGGAATGGTTCTTGGAAGAGTATTTCGGAGATGCTGAAGGCACAAAAAAATAAATAATCATTACAACGCAAAAGGAGTAATAAACAAAATGAATCATACTGCTATGACCCGTGCCGCTGCTGCACTTCTCGCATGTCTGACCCTTGCAGGACTGGTTTCCTGCGGCGGTGAGACGCAGACCGAAGCCCCAAAAACGGAAAATATCAATACGGAGGCTGTCACAGATGCGGAAACCGCACCGATGGACAGTCTGGAAGCAAGAAAGCTTGTGTCCGACGATGTCCCGGAGCTGGATTTTGGCGGCAAGGATTTCTGTATTGCATTTCAGGAATACTATTATACAGACGCTCTGCCGACGGAAGCGCAGGAAAACGGCGATACCATCAATGACGCGGTATACCGCCGCAACATGACGATTGAGGAACGCTTCAATGTCAAAATTACCGGTTTCACCAAACCGTATGCCGAAGTGGCATCCACGGTCATGAATACCATTTCCGCCGGTGAGGATGCTTATGATCTGTACATCAATCACATGATCGAATCCGGAAAAATTGCTCTTGCGGGTTATTTCAGCAACTGGTATGACATTCCATACATCAATTTCGAGAAGCCGTGGTTCCCCAATGAGGCAAACGAACAATTGGAGCTTAATGGACGTATCTATATGGCAATGTCGGATATGTGTCTGTCCTATGCACAGAACACTTACTGTGTTTTCTTTAATAAGGAAATGCTGAATGACTATGATATTACCGATATGTATGATGTTGTTCGTGACGGGAAATGGACGCTGGACAAGTTGGCGGACATTTCCAAGCAGCTGTACCGAGATGTCAACGGTGACGGAACGGCAGATGAGGGAGATCAGTTCGGTTTTGGCAGTCCGCTTTCCACACATTGTACGACATGGCTGTTCTCCTGCGATGTTCCTACAGTCCAGTTCAACGAAGACGGTACAGTTACCAGTGTCTTTGCTTCTGACCGCGCGGTTCAGATGATGGATAAGCTGCGTGATCTATACAAAAACAATGTCGGCAGCTATCTGAATATCAATACGGGTAAGAACGAAGATGATATGGAGCAGGCATTTCTGGACGGAAAGATCGGTATTATTACAAACGGTCTGATTCTTGCCGATTATATCCTTCGCGATGCGGAATTTGACTACGGTATCATTCCGTACCCGAAGCTGGATGAAGCACAGGAGGCATATTATACCGTTCCCGGCGGCGGCACCAACTGTTTTGCCGCACCGATTACCGCGTCCGATAAAGAATTCGTCGGTGCAATTTCGACGGCACTGTCGCGTGAAAGCTGGGTTTCCGTTCTGCCTGCATACTATGATATTGTTTTGAAGGTCAAAGGGGCCAGAGATGAAGCTTCTATTGAAATGCTTGATCTCATTCTCGAAGGTCGTGCGGTTTCAACATCGTATATGTACGATTCTTGGAATGGCTACAATTACAAGATGGCGGATCTTGTCAAAGGAACTCGTGAACTTGCATCGTTTACCAAGTCCAGCGATAAGAGTGTCATTAAGCATTACGAAAAGGTTGCGGCGCTGTTCTACTCGGATCCGATTGAATAATTTTCTCACGGGGCATCATCGCAGAACAGCGGTGATGCCTCTTGCTTTTTGAAATCCAAAAAATTTTTCGGAAAATTTTTGAAAAACAGGGAACTTTTTTTGAATTTTTACGTCTTATATATAGAGAGGGATGTTTATGCTGTCATAAATCGTCTCTGCCCGCTGAAAAAAGGAGGAAAACCATCATGAAAAACTGCAAAAAATTTACTGGACTGCTCGTACTGCTGCTTTGCGCATCGACATGCTTGACTTCCTGCCTGTCCGACAAGGACACGGTGGACGGAATCGATACAAGCGGCTCTGATACCGCAGGACAGAAGATCGAGGAATATGTGCCGAACGGAGGAGACACTACCGAAACAGACGACGCATCCACTGTCCCACCGCCTGTCATCATCGCGCCGCCGGCAAATGAGCTTGACGACATACCTGTGGACAACCTCGATGACCCGTCATCCGATATCCCAGCTGTGGAAATAGAGGACGAGGATCCTGCCGCAGATGATCCGGTTGTGACAGAGCCTGATACACCTGCAAAGGAAGAAGGTGCCCTTGTCGGACTTGCAGGTCAGCGTGATTCCGGTCGCTTTGTCTCGGAGCAGTCGCCCAATCTCATTCTGTGTATCGACTGGGAATCGGTCATCGGCGAGGACGGCGTGGCAGATGTTGCTGTCACAGTCGGTATTTCCCACTACCGTTTCTTCTCACGCGCAAAATCGCAAATGGGAGCCGTTCAGGTCGACGGCAATGCCATCCTGTTTGATACCCCTGCCATCGAATATGACGAGAATACCAAGTCATACACCTTTTTTGGCTCATATGTGTTTGAAACCGATCGTTCCGAAATGGAGGTTGAGGCATCGTGGCAGGTACTCGGTACTTACGGCGGTATCGAGATTGATACGCTGACTGCCGGTGGTACGATTGTGCTTGCAGACAATTCATAAATACATCATAACATGAAAGGAACATTACTATGAAAAAAAGACGTATTTCCAGAATTGCGATTTCGTTTATCCTGACGCTTTCCATGCTGTTGTCGCTGCCGTTGTATCTTTGTGCGGCGGACAGTCATCCGGGACGTGCATACGATACCACATATGCGATCTACCCGACAGCACCTTATACCTATTCCACCCATCCGTCACCTGACGGCAGTCATTATCTGCGGGTACGGCATAATGTTGTGGATGGCGTGACCTATTACGATGAATTTGCGATTCTTGAGACTGCGGGGGATGTGCTTCTGCGCGCGGTCGATTTGCATGTCGATTACGGTATGCGTGAAGGTGTTTCGCAGTATGATCCGCTGTGGTCGCCCGACGGACGGTTTGTCATTTTCTTGCACGGTTACAGCGGTCAGCACGGGTATATCGTATACGATTACCGCTTGGAACGATGACGGTACCGTCACCGTGGATTATACTTTCCGCGTTGGTATCATTATGGCGGTGATGGGGACATATCGGTTTGATCCCGCATCCGGGGAGATTTCGGAGATCGCCTGTCATGTAAATGTGTTTTGAGATGTAAATATTGTTTGTGGGGGATGTCGGCGGTTATCTTAAACGATCTGCATCCCCTTTTCCTTTGTCAGAAACCACAGTTTCCGTGCGCTGTTTTTGTAAATTTATCCGAACTCAAAATTTTTATGAAAAATCCCTTGCAAAATGGGCAGAATTGTAATATAATATTACTGTATTGTTTTTCGGCATCGGAACGAATATACGATGCCGCTGACGGAGAAAACGGAGAAACGGAATTTGGGTATCATGACACAGAAAATCGGATTTGACAACGACAAATATATTGAAATGCAGTCCCAGCATATCAAGGAACGCATTGCGCAGTTCGGACAGAAGTTGTATCTGGAGCTGGGCGGAAAGCTGTTTGATGACTTTCACGCCAGCCGTGTTCTGCCGGGATTTGCGCCGGATTCCAAAATCCGTATGCTGCTTTCTCTGCGCGACCAGGCGGAGATCGTGATCGGCATCAACGCCGCAGACATTGAAAAGAATAAGGTCAACAGTAACCTCGGTATCACCTACGAGGCGGATGTTCTGCGTCTGATCGAAGCATTTTCCTCGTCGGGACTTCTCGTCGGCTCCGTTGTCATCACACGCTATGCGGGACAGTACGCCGTCGATGTTTTCCGCAAAAAGCTGGAAAATCTCGGCATCCGTGTTTATCTGCATTATACCATTGCCGATTATCCGCATAACATTCCGCACATTGTTTCCGATGAAGGCTTCGGACGCAATGACTACATTGAAACAACAAAACCGCTCGTCATTGTGACTGCACCCGGTCCCGGTACCGGTAAGCTGGCAATCTGTCTGTCCCAGCTCTATCATGAGCATAAGCGCGGCATCACGGCGGGCTATGCGAAATTTGAAACATTCCCTGTCTGGAATCTGCCGCTCAAGCATCCCGTCAATCAGGCATATGAAGCGGCGACAGCAGATCTCAACGACATCAATATGATCGACCCGTTCCACTTGGATGCATACGGCGCGACGGCTGTCAACTACAACCGCGACGTCGAAGCATTCCCGATTCTCAATGCGATGTTTGAACGCATCCTCGGTGCAAGTCCGTATAAATCTCCGACTGATATGGGTGTCAACATGGTCGGCTTCTGCATTTCCGATGATGAAGCATGCCGCCGCGCATCGTATGACGAGATCATCTGCCGCTACTATAAGGCACAGTGCGATAAGCTCATCGGACGGGTTGATGAAAATACCGTTTATAAAATCGAAAATATCATGCGCTCGGTTTCCATTACGACCTCCGACCGTGCTGTGGTTCGGTATGCGCTGGAAAAACAGGAAGCAACCGGTCAGCCTGCGGCGGCTTTGCAGCTTCCCGACGGCAGAATTGTGACCGGAAAGTCCTCTGAACTGCTCGGCGCGGCATCGGCAATGCTTTTGAATGCTTTGAAGGTGCTTGCAGGTATTCCCGACGATACCCTGTTGATTTCACCTGCCGTTCTGGAGCCGATTGCAAATCTGAAAACAGGATGCTTTGGCAATAAGAATCCACGTCTTCACATGGATGAAACGCTGATTGCGCTTGCCATTTGTGCCGCGACGGACAATGTTGCCGCACGTGCTTACGAACAGCTTGCCAATCTGCGCGGTGCGGAAATGCACTCGACGGTCGTGCTGTCTCATGTGGACGATACCACCTCGAAAAAACTCGGTCTGCGGCTGACGTGTGAGCCGCTCTATCAGAACAAAAGAAGTGAGCACTGAAAACGCCGAGCACTGATGGTGCTCTGCAAATAAAATTTGTTTTTGGGGGTAATGTTATGAAACGTCTTCATCGTATGTCTATTTCTGTATTTTTGATTACAGCTTCCCTGATGACCGCAGCCATGACCTCCTGCGGCGGTGCAGGGGATACCGAAGTGCCTGTTACCGATGGTGCAACTGTCGGTGAAACTGCTGCTGTCACGGAAGCGGTTGAGACAAGAGCGCCGCATGCTGTTCCCGTTGATACGCTTGACTTCGGCGGTGAGGAGCTGAATATGAGCTACTTCGACTGGCAGGGATACAGATTTTATTTCTTTGCGGAAGAAGAAAACGGCGATGTTATGAATGATGCTGTGTACAATCGCAAACGCGCTGTAGAGGAAGCATTGAATATTAAGATAACAGCGGAATCTCTTGGGGCTCTCTGTTCTGACTATGTTGCCAAAATGAAGCCGCTGCTTCTTGCGGGCGACGATGTCTACGAAATGATGTTCAACCATTGTATCGACGGTATTTCCACATTCGCATCGGAGGGATATCTCTACAATCTTGATAACCTGTCGCATGTCGACATGAATGCCGACTGGTGGAACAAGGAACAGATGGATGTCCTGCGGCTTGGTGAGAACACCTATTATGCGGTCAATGATATGATGATTCCGTGTCCGTATGTCATTTTCTTCAATAAGGAAATGGTCGCAAACTTTGATATGGAAAATCCGTATCAGCTTGTTTATGACGGTAAGTGGACGCTTGATAAGTTTGACGAAATGGCACGTACCGCGGTTTCTGATATCAACGGTGACGGCAAGATGGACGAAAACGACAGCTGGGGTATCACCGCACAGGAAATCTCCAAGTACATCAGCTTCATGACCGGTGCAGGTCAGTATATTACCGACCGCGATTCCGACGGTCGTATTCAGCTGGCACTGAAGACCGAGAAGACGCAGTCGATCATGGAACGCTTTGAAGCGCTGACATTGGACAACGTCATCTACATGCCGCCGTCCATGGAACGTATCGATATGCTGACGCTCGATACGGGTCGACTGATGTTCCAGCTGGATGCGATTTCCGATGCAGAATTGCTGCGTGAATATACGGTTGATTTCGGATTTTTGCCGTATCCCAAGTATGACGAAACACAGGCGGATTACATTTCTCTTGACTGGGGCGGTCTGCTTTCCGTCCCGGGCACGATCACCAATCCTGAGATGGTCGGTGCCGCAATGGAGCTTCTGGCATGGGAGAGCGCAAACGAAGTCATTCCGACCTACTACGACACGGTTCTGCAGGGCAAGCTCGCGCGTGATGACGATGCGATCAAGATGATGGACCTGCTCTTTGATACGGTCACTTACGAAATCGGCGGTAACTACTTCGGCTTCTCCGCAGGCTTCGGTGATCTGTTCTATGCACTGCCGCGTCTGGCGATTGAAAAGAAGTCCTCTGACTTTACTTCGTTCTACGAAAAGCTCGAAAAGTCTGCAAACAAGACCATTGAAAAGTTCTATGAATCCCTTGAAAACACCGAAGCGGCAAACGGGTAAGCTCCGTCCGCGGCGTTGTTCTATATAATAAACAATTCTAATATCGGAGGATATCAACATGAAGGTTACAAAGGAAAGCATTATCGGCGACGTTCTGGATTACGATGTCGGCACCGCTGAATTCTTCCTCGAAATCGGTATGCACTGTCTGGGCTGCCCGTCCGCAAGAGGCGAAAGCATTGAGGACGCGTGCGAAGTTCACGGTACCGATGCGGATGAACTGGTCGAAAAGATCAACGAATATCTCGCAAACAAGTAAGATGGGAAATGCATGGGCGGTTGCATGAATTGGAGTGCACCGCCCGTTTTCCTTCGTAGGGGAGATGACAATATGACCTATGATACCCTTGATGCGCGGCTTTCCTGTGCCGCTGATTTTGTTCGGGACGGCGCGGTTCTTGCCGATGTCGGAACCGATCACGCCTATCTGCCGATTGCGCTGCTATCCCGCGATAAGATTGCCTTTGCATATGCCGCAGATGTTGCCGAAGGACCGCTTGCGACTGCCAAAGCACATCTGGATGACTGCGCCCGGGAGCAGCCGGCGTTGTATGACCGGATTCGTCTTGTTCTGACCGATGGACTGGTCGGACTGAACGACGTTGTACCGACGGTAACCGATATCTCGATCTGCGGAATGGGCGGAGAGTTGATTGCGCGGATTCTCTCGGATGTACCGTTCGTGAAAAATCCCGATATCCGACTGATTTTACAGCCGATGACGATGCAGCCGGTATTACGGCGCTGGCTTGGCGAAAACGGATTTGCTGTTGAGAGGGAACGACTCTGCACGGCAAACGGGAAGCTGTATTCCGTGCTCTGCTGTCACTATACCGGTCAGGTGTATGAACCGATGCAGCCGCTGCTCGGTGATGCACTGTTATCCGATCCTGACAACAAGGCACTTCTGCCGCGATATCTGAAAACCAATATGGAACGGTTATCCCGTGTCGTTGCGGGACGGACATCTGCGGGTGTGGAATGTGCGGAGGAACGCGCGGCGCTTGCGTATGCAGAGCAGATGCTCAAAACAATGTGTAACGATTAACATATTTCATGTGTAACGATAAACAAGGAGGATTTCTCATGACGACGGTTCATGATTTATATACGTATCTTGATGGACTGTATCCGAAGTCTTTATCCTGTCCATGGGACAATGACGGTTTGATGCTGTGCGGTGACGGTTCAAAGGAAGTCAAACGTGTTTTGTGCGCACTCGATGTTACGGAACGCGTGATCACCGAGGCAATCGAGGAAGGCTATGACTGCATCATCTCGCATCACCCGATGATTTTCAAGAAAATGTCGGCGGTTAACGATATGGATTTTCACGGTCGGCGAATCATTGATTTGCTGTCGCACGGCATTTCCGTGATGTCCTTCCACACCAGACTCGATGCGGTCGACGGCGGTGTCAACGATGTGCTGTGTGAAGCGCTCGGTCTGACGGTCACAGGCAAATTCGGCTGTGACGGCGAGGAAATCGGACGGCTGGCGCAGACGGATGCGCCGATGAATCTGCAGGCGTTCTGTTCCCGCGTAAAGGGTGCACTTCGCACGCCGTGTCTGCATGTCGTCTCGGCAAAGAAGCCGGTATCGCGCGTTGCGGTGCTTGGCGGCGACGGGAAAGATGACTGGGAAGCGGCACTTGCAGCAGGCGCGGATACCTATATCACGGGTACGATGAGTTACAATACGCTGCTTGATGCGAAGGCTGCCGGGCTGAACGTCATCGCGGCAGGACATTACTACACGGAATTGCCTGTGATGGAAGCGGTTGCGAAGACGGTTTCTGCGCAGTTTGATGGCGTGGAAGCGATCGTGTCGGAATGTCCGTGCGAGATTCTGACGGTATAAATAAGGAGTAAAAACATGGCATTTGATGCAGGTATGGTCGCCGCAGTTGCGGCAGAACTGCGAACAAAACTGATTGGCGGGCGTGTCGATAAGATCTCCCAGCCGGAAAAAGATGAAATTACACTTACGGTGCGTGTTGCCGACGGTTCGTATGCACGGGTTTGCATCTCTGCCGGTACCAATAATCCACATATCAATCTGACCTCCAAACAGAAGGAAAATCCGATGACGGCGCCGATGTTCTGCATGCTTCTGCGCAAGCATCTGTCGGGGGCGCGGGTTCTGTCGGTCACGCAGTGCGGCTTTGAACGTGTGATTGATCTGGCATTTGAAGCGCGCGATGAGATGGGATTTGTTGTCACCCGGCACATTATGGCGGAGATCATGGGCAAGTATTCCAATATCATTTTCTGCGATGGCGATTATAAAATTCTGAACGCGATCAAGCCGGTTGACTTCTCGACCAGTCAGAAGCGTCAGGTTCTGCCCGGTATGCGCTATGAGATGCCGCCGGCACAGGAAAAAGTCAACCCGCTTGACGAAACGGAAGAGGGATTTTTGGCGCAGGCGACACGTTCCAATCCTGATGGAGCCGCCGACAGATTCCTTGTCAACACCTATCTTGGCATTGCGCCCGTGACGGCAAGAGAAATCGTCTTTGCTGTCTGCGGCAGAACCGATGTCACGATGTCAGCGATGCCCGCGAATCTTCTGTGGAAGTCGTTTTCTTCGGTGATGGATATCATCCGAGAAGAACGCTTTACGCCGGTGCTTCTGACTGACACGGAAAGCGGAAAACCGGCGGAATACGCATTTATTCCGACCGCGCAGTACGGTGCGAAGGTCACGGCAGAAACACTGTCTTCGTTTGGAGAGCTGATCGACCGCTATTTTGACGAGCGCGACCATGTGGATCGTGTCAAGCAGCGTGCGGCGGATATCTTCAAACTGCTGACCAACGCCGAGGCGCGTCTGAACAAAAAAATCGCACAGCAGGAAAAAGAGCTTGCCGACTGTGCCCAAAAGGAAACGTATAAAAAGTTTGGTGATCTTGTTACTGCAAACATCTGGCAATTACAACGCGGCATGACCGAGGCGGAACTTGTCGATTACGAAACCGAGGATTTGTTTACCGTGAAGGTCGCGCTTGACCACCGTCTGTCTCCATCACAGAACGCACAGAAATATTACAAGCGCTACAACAAGGCAAAAAATGCGGAAACCGCGCTGACAGAGCAGATTCTTCTTGCACACGAGGAGCTTGATTATCTCGCAACAGTCTTTGATGCGCTGACGCATGCCGAAACGGAAGCCGATCTTGATGAAATCCGCGACGAGCTGTACCATGCAGGCTATGCATCGCGCATGAAAGCGTATGCGCAGCGCAAGAGCAAGCAGGTCAAGCCCTTGGAATTCCGCACGACAAACGGTTACCGTGTGCTGGTCGGCAAAAACAACCATCAGAACGAGTACATCACGCACAAGCTGGCGGGGAAGAACGATATGTGGTTCCACATCAAAAATGAACCCGGCTCACACGTTGTGATGTTCTGCGAGGATGATTGGGAAAATGTGCCCGAGGTTGATTATACGGAAGCGGCGACGATCGCGGCGGTTTACTCCAAGGCGGGTGAGGCAAAGCACGCGACGGTCGATTACACGCATGTGCGCAACCTCAAAAAGCCGCCGAATGCCAAGCCCGGTATGGTCATCTACCACAAGAACTGGTCGGCGTATGTCACGCCCGATGCGAAGCTGGTTGAGGGGCTGCGGGTGTCGGCGAAGAAGGGGATTTAATGTGCATCGATACACGTTTTGCTGAAATAGAATAAGAGAATTTCATAAAGAGAAAACTGCCGTGTTCCCGTAAAAAACGGAGTACGGCAGTTTGTTTGACTTTTGTGTGTAACGCTGCACATATCTGCTATGACAACGAACGGATATCGTCGGTCAATCCTGCGAGATAATCCAGTGATACATTGTAATACCGGGCGAGAATGATATATTTATCAATGCCCATTTTTTGGACGCCGTTTTCCCATTTTCCGATCTGCTGGCGGGTTGTTCCGAGAAGTTCGGCGATTTCTGTTTGTGTGATGTGTTTGGATTCTCTGACTTCACGAAGACGTTTATAATATGTAAATTCCATAACTGTAACTTGGCGTTCTGTGATGAACGTATTTTCCTCTCTGACGGATGCGGAGCCTGTTTCCTGTATCTTATTATAACATAAATTTTAAGAAAATTGTTTATTCCTATTGACATGAACCTTAAAAGGTGCTATAATGTTTGTGGAATCTTAAAAGATGCATCGGAGGTTGTTATGGATTCTGTTTTTTCTCTGTTGTACCGATTTTCGATATCAGAACATCCGCAAAAGAATAACCGAAATCAAGAACTGATACTTGACAAATTGTTATACTGTGAGGATGCATTGTTGAAAAGTTTTTCAAATGAACAGAAGGCGTGGTTTGTTCAATATCGCGAATGGATAGATCAGTATCATATGGACACAGAGGATGATGCATTTCGCAGAGGATTTATGCTTGCTGTGAAACTATTCGGAGAGATAGATTCGTTTTTGGTGGAAAATATTTGACATCAAATATCGCGTATGATATAATGTTGATAAGAAAGGAGCTTGAACAGGATGAGAAAACGCACGCGCATTTTATGGATGATTGTCGGTATCATTTTGCTTTTGCTGCTGATCACAGGTCTGATTTATGCCCGAATATTTGGCACACATTATCCCGATGCGGTCTCCGAGGCAAACGGTGTCTATATGGAATGGGTCGAGGAACCGACGCGCGAAAATCTGACGTTCCGCATCTGCAACGAATCGGATGGTACGGTGTACGGTGGGAGTGAGTATGTTGTTGAATATCAGTTTCTTGGCGGCTGGTATTATCCGATTGATTTGGATAGCTTCTATACCTATGATCTGGTTTTGCGGATTGTGGAGGGTCATACCGATCATACGGTCATGCAGGAAAATCCGTCATTGATCTATGATATATTACCTCCGGGAAAATACCGTATTGTCAAACGGTTTCATACGGTACGGGATTTTTCGCTGTATGAAAACCGCGATAAATATATTGACTTATATTTGGAATTTGAACTGGATTGATGAAAGAACCCCGTCGGTCTGTCACTTGGACAGCGCGGCGGGGTATTATCAGTCATTCGTTGTGTAGCGTTACACATTATTCCATGTGCGATTAAACGCCGTACGCAGGTCATCGGCGATATTCCGCATGGTTTCCGTATCCACTTTGCAGATACGGCGATCATAGGTGTAAAGTCCGTTGATTTCATCTTCAACATCGGCAATTTGCGTGTGAATCGATACACATAAACCGCGGTCAATCATCGGCAGAACTTCGTCGCGGTAGAGCTTTGCAAGAGATTCCGTTAACGCGGCAGGGGAGGACATCGTTTTGTAGCCGTAGCTTTTCTCGGTGTTGAACATGTGTCCGTCAATCTTACACGCATAACCGCCGAATTCCGACAGAACGAGCGGACGCTTGCTATCCGATTTCAGATTCAGACGGCGGAAGTAAACGTGTTCAGACTGCACATCACTTTCCAGTCCGAAAAACCATCCGGATGTTGCGTCCCAGATACGGGTGTTGTCCATCTCGTGATAGCGGCGGTACAGCGCATCGGGATCAAACTGTCCCCAGCCTTCGTTGAAAATGGTGTAATAAACGACTGACGGATGATTGTAAAGAAGCTGTATCATTCCGTCTGCGGCGCGGATGAAGTTCTTCTTCTGTGCATCCGACGCACGCCGTCTGATGCCGCGGCGAATCCCGACCGTTGGCAGAGCCGTATCGCGCAGAAAAGAATATTCTCCGTTATTGACAAAATCCTGGAATACACAGATGCCGCAGAGATCACAGTAATAATAAAAATACGGGTCATCGAGGCGGATGTGCTTGCGCAGGGTGTCAAACCCGAGTGCTTTGACCGCTTCGATATCATGGCGATAACCGTCGGGAGAAGCGGGGAGATCGATACCATCTGAATAATACCCTTGGTCGAGCAGACCGTGAAAATAATGCGGTTTTCCGTTCAGACACAACACGGTACGACCGTGAATCAGTTCTGCCGAAATCGTACGCAGTGCAAAATAGGAGGAAATTGTGTCCTCACCGCATCGGAGTGTGAAACGATACACAAACGGATCGTCCGGTGACCAATTGTGTGGTTTTGTCATGTGAATCGTTACACTGCTATCTTCAAAGACTACGGTTTCGGAACCTGTTTCCGTTTCGTAAATGAGCGTTTTGGATTCCGTTTCGCAGCCGAGCACTTGGATTGTGACAGCATCGAGCGTGGGGGTGATGCGCAGATTGCGGATATATTCCTGCGGGACACATTCCACCCACGGCATCCCACGCATACCCGAGGTCGGTGTATACCACATTCCGCCGCGTTTCCCAGATTGTTTTCCGTAGGGAATATCGGTATTCAGCGGATCGCGCACCAGTACCGAAAGCGGATTGTCACCGGCGATGACATAGTCGGTAATATCCAGCGTATGCGGCAGAGGGAAACTGATCTGTTCTTCAAAGGTGTGTGACGAGAGTGTAACGATACACGTCTGATCGATTGGAGGAAAATGCAGAAGCACCCGTCCGCGAATATCCGATGCAGACAGCGTGAATGTCGTTTCATACAGCCATGCTTCGCCCTCTTCCAATGTTTTGCAGATACCGGAAAGAGAAGATTCCGGCGGAAACGGCAGACGGATTGCGCCGAGCGGTGTGCATGTTCCTGTCGTTTCATGGATGCAGGACAGCGTCCAATCGGTCAGAAGATGGCAGGTGTCATCAGATCTGCGCAGGGCAGGGCGCGGATAGACCGTATGCCAGTCTGCATCATGATCGTGATGCGGTGTGGATAGGCGAGAATTCTGATAATAGGATGGTTTCATTGCGTCTCCTTGATCGATCTGTATAGAATGGTGTAACGATACACACAAGTGATCATTTCTTTTTCGACGGTTTCTTATCTGTCTTATGAGGCTTTGGCGCACGTTTGGAATTCTCCTCCGACGGCTTTTTCTTCTTCTTTTTGACCGCAGAGAAGCCAAACCAACCGAGTTTTTTGCCAAGTCCGTAGTATTCGCCATGCGCAAATGCCGCCAGATGTGCCATTTCCAGCCGCAGCTTTCCGCTTTCATCAATCAGCGATTCATCGACATGAACCGAGACGACATCAGCGATGAACATATCGTGCGACCCCATTGGGATCACGTCGGTTACGCGGCAGGCAAGAGAAAGCGGCGCTTCGGCGATCATCGGGCAGGAAAAATCGGGAACTTCCTCTTTGGTCAGATTGCATGCGGTGAATTTGTCGACCTTGGCACCCGTGTACATCCCGCAGTAATCGGCGGCATGGATCAGTGCTTCTGTCGTCAGGTTGATGACGAATTCTCCGTGTTCTTTGATGATGTTGTAGGAATGACGGCGCGGACGGACAGAGATATAGGTTTTCGGCGGAACGGTGCCGAGGATGCCTGTCCATGCGACAGTGATGATGTTGGACTCCTCCATCGTACCGCAGGAGATCATGGCAGGCGGTACGGGAGCGATCAGAGCACCGCCGCGCCAGGTAACTTTAGCCATTGGAAAGTCCCTCCTGTTTGTAAATCGTTACACATTCACCGCGGCGCAGGAACATGCTGTTGTCGGACAAAAGATACGGCACATCCAGAAGCAGAACGGGAATCGTTTCGTTTGCCGTGACGGTAAAGGATGTTTCGGTTTCCGTGACCGTATAGAGCGCATCCTCTGCGGTCGGGGAGACAAACGCCATCTGACCGAGTGACAGCGGCAGGAAGTAAGAACGGTCATCTCCCGCATCACTTGTCAGATCAAAGATCAGCATCCACTCGCGGTCAAGCGTTACGGTGTCGGCGGGAATCGATGCAATGACGCGGCTTTCGTTTTCCAATCGAATGGATGCGGTACGGCACAGCTCCTCTTCCTCGCCTGTGACGATGTTATAGCGATAGAGACGACCGGAAGCGGAGACGAATTCAGTTCCGCGGTGAGAAACGTAAACGCGGTAGGTATCATCCTCTTTGGTGACAGAGGAGACAATCGGCTTTGCCGTACGGCGGAAGGTATAATATGCAGGCTTGGGATTGCCATCGTAATCGACATGCGACCAGCTGTTGGCAGCAGGCCAGCAGTCGTTGAACATCCAGAAAATCATGCCGGAGGAATACCATGCATGGCGGCGGTAAAGTTCAACCATGATGCGTATCCACTCGCATTGCAGAAGCTGCATTTTATAAACGCGGTCATAGCCGTCCCGGTATTCGCCAAACATGCCGCGTGCCATGCGGTCGACATATCCGTAGAGTGTGATTGCGCCCAGTCCCGGATTGTTTTTGGTATGGTATTCGGAAACGGAAACATCGTCGCCGAAGATATCTTCCTCGGTCATGAAGCGACGCAGAGAAGAAACGTACGGCATACCCATCGCCGGCTGTTCCGCACAGAAGCGAGAAAGATAGGACTCCATCGTTTCGCGGTAATCATCGAGCATACCGCCGCGTACCCATGCAAAGAAGGTACCCAAAAACTGTGTGTTGTGCGTCGTGCCGCGGACACCCGATGCATACGGTGTTCCGCCGTACGGGCTGGAGGGCAGGAAGGGACGTGCTGGATCAAGCTCACGGAGGATCGGCGCAATGCCTTCCAGTGCAGCGCGGCGACCGGAATAATGCGCCATGTTTTCGTCACCCGAAACTGCGTTTTCGTTGTCGCCCGACCACCATGTAAGACACGGATGATTGCGCAGGGCAAGAGCGGCAGCTTCCGTTTCATGTGTCAGTTTTTCGATGAACGCATCGTCGTCCTCGGGATATTGTCCGCATGCCATTAAAAAGTCCTGCGTGACAAGGACGCCCATTTCATCACAGGCATCGTAGAACGCATCATGTTCAAAAATACCGCCGCCCCAGACACGGAGCATATTGTACCCGCCATCCGTCGCGCGGCGAACCAGCATACGGAGTTTTTCGTCCGTTTCGGCAGACGGGAACGGCTCACACGGAACCCAGTTGGCGCCGGTACAGAAGATGCGTACACCGTTGATAAGCAGATGGAAACACGAGGAGCCTTCATTTCTGTCCCATTCCATCAGCTGCGGTGTTTCCTTCAGCTGTTTGGCAAGCTTGGCTTCCTCAGATGCGGGCGCGTCCTCAATCTCCAAAATTGTAACGGTACGGATGCCGAATCGCGTGCGGGAGACCTCCTCACCGTCCACGGAGATGCAAAGGGTATAAAGCGGCTGTTCTCCATATCCGAGCGGATACCAGAGTTTGGTATCGACGATATCGGCATAAAAGGAAATAACAGTATCGGTATCTCCTTTTTTCATCGGAAGAAGCTTTCTCTGACGGGTATAAACAGGATTGCCGTCGGGATCGAGAATGACAAAATCCGCGTATGTTTCGCCTGTAATATCGGAAAATGATGCGGAAACGGCGAGCTGTGCCGCATAGGCATTGATCTCTTTGGTGTGGATATATACGTGCTCAAACCGATCTGCGGTGCGGGTTTCCAGATAAACGGGCTTCCAGATGCCCATCGTGACAAAGCGCGCGACCCAGTCCCAGCCGTAAGTACATTGGATGCGGCGGGTATAAAGACGTTCTGTTGTAAACGCACCGCCGTGCTTCGGCAGACCTTCCACCTCACGGATCGGAGAACGGAAGCGAACCTCCAACATATTTTCGCCTGTTTTCAGAATGCCGTCTACAGGATAAGACCAAGGACGGAACATGTCGTCGGCTTCCCCGATGCAGATGCCGTTGAGGAAAACCTGACAGTAAACGTCGAGTCCCTCGAAGGTTAAGAAGGTGTTTTCCTGTACCGTGTCCACGCAGAAGGTGCGGGTATAGGTGACGTCACAGTTCTCGACCCACTGGCAGGTGTCGTTTTCCGTGCGCCAGAACAGGTCGCCGAGGATGCCTGCCGCTTGCAGATCGGTATGAACACATCCGGGAACCGATGCGGGAATATCATAAGTATGTGCGGCGCCGTCTGTGATATGACAGTGCCAGCTGCCGTCTAAATGGAATCTGTTCGTTTTCATGAGATAAAGCTCCTGTTTGATTTGATGTATTCAGTATAGCACGGATATCGCAATTTGTCAACGGAATTACAAATCAAAAACTGCCGCTCCGCGAAAGAACGGCAGTTTTGTGTTTTCATTCGACGCTTGGATCATTGCCGGCTGGCAATTCCTGTTCCGGCGGCGGTGTGTTGGGTGCCGGATCAACCGGGATGTCCGTCGGCGTATCCGCTCCGTCAGCGGGAGGGTCTGCAGGGGTCGGCGGAATGGGTTCCGGCGCTTCTGTCACAGGCGGTGTGGGAACAGTCGGTTCTGTTGCCGGCGGTTCCGGGTTTACAGGCTCTGTGACAACGGGTGCCGGCGGAATTTCCGGTGTCGGCGGTGCGACGGGCACAGTCGGCGTCATGGGAGCTTCGGGCGCTGCTGTCTCTTCCGTTTCTGCTTCGGTTTCATCCGTGCGGTCAACATAGTGCTCGTGACAGAACGAATTGACTGCACGTGTTTCGACGGCAGAGGTACCGCAGTAGCGTTCCTCGCCGAGCAGTGCCGCAAAGTACGGCAGGGAAGTCGAATCGGTTACGCCATCCTCGGGTTCCCAATCGCGGTATACATACTGTGCATCGGAAACGGTGACCTGAACCGGGAAATCGCGGTTTTCGACATGAACCAGCGCAACCTTGGTCAGATTGGCATCAGGGCAGTCCTCACATGCAACCGCTCCCGTGACCTTGTCATAATCGACGAGGACATGGACATCGCATGCGGTGGTCGGTGCGGTTTCCATGGTGAAGTATCCCGTTTCAATGCGGCTTCCGCGCAGATCGTGACGGCAGGCATCGGTGACAAGCTTACCGGAATCAACGCAGTAGGTTGCCGTAACAACGCCGCTGGCAACATCAAAGGTATCAAGCGGCTCGCCCGTGCGCTGGGATTCCTCAATCAGCGGCTGATGCAGGCGCGTCATGATAACGTCCCAGATCTTTGTCGCAGGGCTGACGGTGGAGATATTACCGATGGTACGCAGCTCGGTATAACCGAACCAGCAGGCACCGACATAATACGGTGTGTAGCCGCAGAACCAACGGTCATAGTCATCGGTCGCCGTACCGGTCTTGCCGGCGACATCGACATACTTCTGCAGCGTAACCGCCTTTGCCGTACCGTTTTTGACGACATTCTGCAGCATCTTGGTCATAATGGATGCCGTCTGTTCGCTTGTGACGATCTCGGTCTGCGGTGCGTTGTCGATGAGAATCTCACCGTTTTTGTCGAGAATTTTGGTAAACGTACGTGCCTCGGTATAAATGCCGTCATTGGCAAGGAAGGAGTACGCCTGGGTCATTTCACGCGGCGAAACACCGACGGTCAGTGCGCCGAGTGCCAGCGGAGCATAGTCGATATCGGATAATACCGAGCCATCGACACGTTCATAGCGGTCGGTGATGGAAGAAAGACCGATGCGCTGGGAGAAATTGTAGGCATTCTGCGTACCGTACCGATCCAGAACCTTCATGGCAATGGTATTGACAGAACGCTCAACAGCGGAGTTGACGGTTGTCAGACCCTTGTAAACGGCAGGCAGGTTGGCAGGATATGCCGTGTATTTGACATTGCCGGCCGTGTCTGTCTTTTCGTTGAACATGAACGGCGTATCGTCCACGATGGTACCGTAGGTGATCAGTCCTGCGTCCAGTGCGGGTGCATAGACGGTCAGCGGCTTGATCGAGGAACCGGGAGAACGCTTTGCCATAGTTGCGATATTGAAGCCGCGGGACAACGTCTTATCACCTCTTCCGCCGACCAGACCCAGAATGTTGCCGGTTTTCGGATCGGTGATGACCATGGAGCATTCCGGCTTGATGGCGGATGCGACACGCGGGAAGTTGGAATCGTCTTCAAAAACTTCCTCCAGCGTCTGCTGTACAAACGGATCCATGGTGGTATAAATCGAGAGTCCCTGCGTATACAGCATGGTCGATGCGGCAATATACGAAATATTCAGTTCTTCCTGCAGTGCTGCGATGGCATCCTCGATGACCGCATCGGTAAACCAGGAGTTGGTTGTCGTGCCGGTTACTTCATCATATGTCATATTGAGCACCAGCTTGCGGCTGACCGCGACATTGTATTCCGCCTGCGTGATCAGACCGTGCTCCAGCATTTCCGCAAGCACTTCGGTATTGCGGCGCGTTTCGTTGTTTTCGGGATTGCGGTACGGATTATAATAGGTCGGGGACTTCGGGATCGAAGCAAGGGATGCACATTCCGTCAGATTCAGCTCATCAACATCCTTGTTGAAGTATCGCTGTGCTGCCGCACGGATGCCGTACGTACCTTGACCGAACGAAATGGTATTCAGATACAGTTCAATGATCTCTTCCTTGGATTTCTGCTTTTCCAGATTCAGCGCACGGAAGATTTCCTGTACCTTACGCTGGATTGTGACATCGTCGTCCTGCGTGATGTTTTTGACCAGCTGTTGGGTGATCGTTGAGCCGCCGCGGGAGTCGAGTCCTGTGATCCACTTGAAGGTTGCACCGATCGTTGCATACCAGTCAACGCCCTTGTGCTTCCAGAAGCGGTGATCCTCAA
>JAZTZC010000140.1:0-1996 GCA_045637265.1 Eubacteriales bacterium
GACGGATCTGCAGATCGGTCAGCTCGGCCGTATCAGCCTGTGTTTCGACAGTGGCATCCGCGCCGCCTGTGACGGCATCTGTGACAACGCCCGCGCCCGTATCACCGGAGCCGCCGCAGGCAGTCATGACAGAGGATGCAGCAAGCAGTGCAAGCAGCGCTGCCGCAATGTTCTTTGTGTGTTTCATGATTCTTTCCCTTTCCTTGGATGGTTATGTTAAAAATTATTGATCTTCAAACTGAGAATAGAACTCCTCGAGTTTTTTGTTGATGGACTTTTCAACCGTTGCCCATTTGGAGGCAAGCTTCTGGTTGGGAGACAGGAGCAGGTCACGGAACAGGTACGGCAGACGCGCAAAGTGCTTTTCGCCGAACTGGAACGAGACGTCAAACTTACGACCGGACATGATGAGGTCGATCATCTCGGCGGTTGACGGGTCAGAGGAATACTTGCCCTTGAGCGCAACGTCGTAGTATGCCGGATAAACAGAACGATAGGATTCCGCGGACAGCGCCTCAAAGATCATGCCGACAAATTCGGTATCGGATGCAGTCTTCGGAACGGAGAAGACCTGGAACTTATCATCGGCGTTCGTGTAGTAGCGTTCCTGTGCGGCATCCCACTTGGGGAACGGCAGAATCGAGTAGGTGTCCTTCATCTCGCGCAGCGCCTTGAATGCGGCATTGAAGCGCATCGGGGAGAACAGCATCGAACCGTTTGCAAAGTAGAGCTCTTCGTCATACTGTGTGGTGTATTCATAGAAGCCCTGGGTGTTTTCCTGATAGTCGCGGATCTTGTTCAGCGCCGCTTCCGTCTTTTCGCTCATGAACGTCAATTCCAGTGTGCCGTCATCCTTGACCGTGGTCAGCGGCTGGTCAAACGCGGTCAGCCAGACATCGGCGGGATTACAGATCATATAACCGAAGCCGTAGGTATCGCTGACGTCCTTCTTGCCGTCGCCGTTGGCATCGACGTATACATCCTTTGTCAGTTCGATGAACTTATCAATCGTCCACTCCCCTGTTCTGACGAGGTCATAGAGCATATCGGGCGACATGTCGTAGTTGCTTGTGAGCTTTGTGTTGAAGAACAGCGCGTAGGTATACGTCATCGACGAAACGGACAGGTCGGAGCAGATGGTAAAGAGTTTGCCGTTGATCGTTGCGCCGTCGTTGGCGAGCTTGTTATGCCACGGCTGATCCAGATCGATGTGCTCGATTTCCGTCCAGTCCATGCAGGAGCCTGCACCGACGGGGACATATGCAAAGTAGTCGACATATGCGCAGATTTCCGCCGCATCGTCACCTGCCATGACCATATTGTTGAAGAACTTGGGCGTATCGTCACGAACCGTACCCTGCGGCAGAAGGGAAATCTTGACATTGAAGCGGGACTCGATCTTCTCATTTCTTGCATAGACTGCGTCGTTGCACTGATCGCCGTTCTGTTCCTCGACCCAGAATTCTTCGTCAACGTCAAATTCCTCGGAGCAGATGATGCGGAAATCCTTTCCTCCCCAGTCCTTTTCAGGCAGGTTATCGGGTGTCTGAAGACGCTTTTCCAGTTCTGTCAGTTCCTTTGTTTCGACGGACTCGGTAACAGCATCGCTTCCCTTTTGTGCGTTTTCAGTAACGGTACCCGAGTCTGCGGAATCTCCGCCGCACGCTGTCATGACAGACGCAACGGTCAGCGCGGAGAGCAGCCACGCGGCTATTCTTGTAGATTTCATAACAGATTCTTCCTTTCAGAGTGTCACTTCCGGTTCATATACCGGCTACAATGTTGTTATTGGAAATAGTATAGCAGTTTTCACAGAAAAAGTCAAGAGATTTTACCGAAATATGAACAAGCGCCTACAGAATTTCATGATTATTACACAAATTCTGCGGCGCTTTTTTGTATAGGATTCATAAATTATCAGCGTTCGGTTTTTGGCTGATCCTTCATCTTCATGACACGGTTGACGTCGTCGTTTTTACTGCCCCACAGCACCACC
>JAZTZC010000141.1:0-2510 GCA_045637265.1 Eubacteriales bacterium
CCTATAAGGCTGCTGTCAAGAAGATTGACAAGGCTGTCGCTAAGGGTATTCTTCACAAGAACAACGCTGCAAGAAAGAAGAGCCAGTTTACCGCAAAGCTCAACGCTCTCGCGTAAGTTTTTCTGTGCTTGTTTTATCACCGCAAACAAAGATCGCCAATTGGCGGTCTTTTTGTTTTTCGGTGCCCTGTTCACAATCAAAATCATTTATGCGGTTGTTCATATGGTCATCTTTGATTTTCCCTAAATTATCACATTGAATTAACACATCATTCATGATTTGGGTGTATAATAATAAGTAATACAATTTCAAATACATAGATTTTCAGAAAGGAACTTATCGGTGCTTCGCTTAAAGAACATTACCAAAACGTATACCGTCGGTGATACGGCAGTACAGGCGCTGGACGGTGTCTCCATCGACTTCCGCCCACATGAATTTGTTTCCATTCTCGGTCCGTCCGGCTGCGGCAAGACAACGATGCTCAACATCATCGGCGGTCTTGACCAGTACACAAGCGGTGACCTTGTCATCTCGGGACGCTCCACCAAGGAATTCCGTGACGGCGACTGGGATACCTACCGCAATCACTCCGTCGGCTTTGTCTTCCAGAGCTACAACCTCATTCCCCATCAGACGGTACTTTCCAACGTCGAGCTTGCGCTGACCCTCTCGGGTGTTTCCAAGGCAGAACGCCGCCGCCGTGCCATCACCGCACTGGAACGTGTCGGTCTCGGTGATCAGCTGAAAAAGAAGCCGAACCAGATGTCGGGCGGTCAGATGCAGCGTGTTGCGATCGCGCGAGCGCTTGTCAACGATCCCGAAATTTTGCTTGCCGACGAGCCGACCGGTGCGCTGGACTCCGAAACCAGTGTGCAGATCATGGACATTCTGCGTGAAATCTCCGCGGAAAAGCTGATTATCATGGTCACGCATAACCCCGAGCTTGCAGAGCAGTATTCCTCCCGTATCATCCGACTGCTCGACGGACGCATGATCGGCGATACCGCTCCCTACAACGCCGATGAAGATCACGCGGCAGCACCCGCCGTCTCCGCCAAGAAGCGCGACAAAAAGCCCTCCATGAGCTTTGGCACCGCCCTTTCCCTGTCGATGAACAATCTGATGACCAAGCGCGGCAGAACCGTGCTGACGAGCTTTGCAGGCTCCATCGGCATCATCGGTATTGCACTGATTCTGTCGATTTCCACGGGCGTGCAGGCATACATCGACCGCGTACAGGAAGATACGCTGTCCTCCTACCCGATCACGCTTCAGGCGGAATCCGTCGATATGACGAGTCTCGTCACCTCTCTTATGAATGTCTCCCCTGCCAACACCGCAGATGACGGTGAGGAAGCACCCGAGGAAGACGTCACCTACGACCGCGTTTACACAAGCCCCATTCTCTATGACCTGATGAACGCCGTCAACAACGTCGATACCAATGTCAACAACTTGAGTGCCTTCCGCGAGCATCTGGAATCCAACGATGCCTTTGACGAGGTTCTGTCCACGGTCAAGTACAATTACAATGTGGATATGAACATCTACACCGAGAATCCCGACGGGGACATCATCCTCTGCGACACCGAAAAGCTGATTGCCGATGTCTACGCAATGCCGGACGAACAGCAGCAGGGTATGAGCATGGTCATGGGCAACTCCGGTGCGTTTTCGTCGATGAACACTTGGAGCGAAATGCTGCCCGGTGAGGATGGTGCACTGATCTCCGACATTTTTGAGACGCAGTACGATCTGGTCTACGGCGCATGGCCGCAGAACTACGACGAAGTCGTTCTGTTTATCTCCTCCCGCAACGAAGTCAGCGACCTGACGCTCTACACGCTGGGTCTGAAGACCTCCGAGGAAGTCCGCGAAATCGTGGAAGCGGCGTTCTATGCCGAGGACATTGCAACCGATAACCTCGCATCCTGGTCGTATGAAGAAATCTGCTCAAAGGACTTCCGCCTGCTTCTGACCGCCGATCAGTATCAGAAGAACGCAGACGGCACGTTCCGCAATCTGACCGATACCCAGACGGGTCTTGATATGCTGTACGAATCCGATAAGGCGATTCCCTTAAAGATCGTCGGTATTGCAAAACCCGATCCCGATGCGGTTGCATCGATGATCTCCGACGGCATCGGCTACACCTCCGCGCTGACCCGCCATGTCATCGAAGCGTCCGACGACACCGAGCTTGTCCGTACACAGCTGGACAATCCCGAAACCGACGCAATCACAGGTCTTCCCTTCAAGACCGAAGAAGCAGAAGAAATGCCTGCATCTGAAAAGACCGCTCTGGTAAAGGAATACTTCGCTTCCCTGCCTGTTGCCGAAAAAGCGGCTCTCTATACGGAAATTGCATCCATCCCGACGGAAGAGTTCTTAAACGATGCCGCATCCCAGTATCTGGCTACGATGGACCGTGCAACGCTGGAACAGATGATGATCTCCACGTATGCCGCGGAAATGTGTATGGGCGATACCTAAGTCGGTTCGTAGCC
>JAZTZC010000142.1:0-3837 GCA_045637265.1 Eubacteriales bacterium
GCTGCCGCCGCCATGCTCCTCACCGCATGGGTCGACGCAAAATACCTGCACTTTGATACCCGTGCACCGCTCCTCGGACAGGTTCTCAAAACCGTGCTCGGCATCGCGCTTGTCCTCTCGGTCAGAGCGGCATTGAAGCCCGTCTTTGCCCTGTTCCTGCCGCAGATGACAGCGGATTTTCTGCGGTATTTCCTCACCGTCGCCGCCGCAGGCATTGTCTGGCCGATGACATTCGGGCACTTTGCGAAGATAGGAAAACGACATGGATGACGCAGGAGTTGACGGTGTAACAGCGATGCTGTCGGTGCGCACTCGCCAAAACCTTCCCCTGGGGATGCTTGCATCCCGGCGGGAACTGGTGGATTTTCGGTGAAGATAGCTTTGCTATCTTCGTGCGCCACCTGCGGGAATTGCGAAAAGACGGATGAGGGTCGTATCACAGAAATATACAAACGAAACCCTCATCCGTCACCTGCGGTGACACCTTCCCCCAGGGGAAGGTTTGGGTGGGGCGCACACCACCTTAATCTTCAACCACAACCAATTTCTCATTCCTAATTTCTAATTTCTCATTGACAAAAGGATTCACAATGACCACTACCACACCAAAATTTTACTTCGCGCCGCTGGAAGGCGTGACCGACCGATACTTCCGCGCCATACACGCAAAGCTGTTTTCCGACAGCGCACCCAATGCGTATTTCGCGCCGTTTTTCACGCCGACCCTCGATACCCCGATCACCGACCGTGACAGAGGGGCTGTTCTCCCCGAAAACAACAGCGGCGTTCCCCTGATCCCGCAGATCATGAGCAACACGCCCGAGACGTTTCTGCTCGGCGCACGTGTGCTGTATGACATGGGATACCGTTGTGTCAACCTCAATCTCGGCTGTCCGTCGGGAACGGTGACCAGCCGCGGACGCGGTTCGGGATTTCTCTCCGACTCCGATGCGCTCGACCGCTTTTTTGACGGCGTCTTTTCCGATCTGCTGTTTTCCCCGCACGGCGGCGGCATGACGCTGTCCGTCAAGACCCGGCTCGGTGTCTTTGCTCCCGATGAGTTTTACGACATTCTGCCCGTTTATAACCGCTACCCGATCACAGAGCTGATTCTCCATCCGCGTGTACGCAAAGAAATGTACCGCGGCGACGTTCATACCGATATGACCGTATACACCGACCAAAATACCGCCCTGCCCCTTTGCGTCAACGGCGATCTGTTCACGGTTTCCGATATTGCAGACATCACCGCCGCCCTCGGTCACACGCCCCACGCGGTCATGCTCGGTCGGGGTGCCGTCTCAAACCCGATGCTCTTTGCACAGGGACGCGCGTATTTTGCCGGGGAAGCCGTTCCGCCGACCGACAAAGGGCGCATCTATGCCTTTTACGAGGCGCTGCGCGAGGATGCCGTTTCGCGCCTGTCGGGTGAACGCCATGTTCTGTTCCGCATGAAGGAGCTGTTTGCCTACTGGATTGTCCTCTTTGCCGACTCGGAATCCCACCGCCGCCGTCTGCGCAAAGCCGCAACCCTCGCCGAGTTCCGCACTGCGGCAGAGAGCTTGTTTGCCGACTGTGAGCTGTACCCCGACGCGGGGTTTGTGGGGAATGCGAAGATGAATGGATAAATACAATGAGGAATTAGGAATTAGAAATGAGAAATTAGTTGGAGCGCACCGCTATCTCCTGCGTTTCCCCCATTTTGTCCCCCAATTCCCGCAATCCGAGAGTCATTTCCCGTCCTTTGACCTTGCACTTTGTCTCTCGCCGTGGTAGAATAGAGCCAACGAAGACCAACGGAGTACACCCGGGATGCACCGTTGTCCGAGATTACACCACCGAAAGGAAACCCATCATGGAAGCAAAAACCATAGGCTCATTTATCTCCGCTCTGCGCCGTGCATCGGGCATGACACAAAGAGAATTCGCCGAGCGTCTCAACGTCTCCGACAAAACGGTCAGTCGCTGGGAGCGTGACGAGGGCGCACCCGATCTGACGCTGATTCCCGTCATTGCGGAAATCTTCGGCGTGACCTGCGACGAGCTTCTGCGGGGCGAAAGAAGATCGCCCGAGGAACGCAGACCGACCGCAAGCAATCCCGAACCCGCAGAATCCACATTGGAAGATCACGAATCCGCCGCACCGACCTTCACGGCAAAGGCAGAAAAACAGCGCAGTTACATCATCCGTACCACCCTTGCTCGCCACCGCAATCTTTCCCTGACTGCAGCCGCGGTCGCCGGTATCGGTTTTCTCGGCGCGATGATCTTCAACACCGCATTTACCCGCGCATACCTCGGCTTCTTTCTCGCGGCGATTCTGTACCTTGCGGCTGTGATCTGTGAGGTCATGATCGTCAACGGCACGCTCGCAGCGGTCACGGAGGATCTTGCAGACGAAACCGAGCTTGCGGTCTTCCGCTACCGTGTTTACACCGATGCCCGCGCGGTGTTTGTGCTGGTTGCCATTCTGCTCGGCGCATGTATTCCGCTTCTGATGGTCGGAGATGCGTATTGGGGTCTGACGGCGGAAATGTGGCTGCTCTGGGGCGCGGGTTTTGCAGTCATTACAGCAGTTCTGTGCGGCATCATTCTGTACTTTGTCGAAAATCATCTTCTGCATGAGAATCTGATCGCTTATCCCGAAAAGACTGCCGCTGTCATTCACCACCGCCGACGTCTGAAAAAGAACCTGACCCTGCTCTGCGTAGGGCTTCTGGCAGTCACGGCATTCTTAAACGGCGTTCTGACCGCGTTTGGCAGCACCCATTCGCTTGCCGACAGCATCCGCTTTGACGATGTAGACAGCTTTGTCGCGTTTGCCGAGCAGGATGTCCGTGATACCTATGAAGCGCCCACCGTTTCTATCCAGTATCATTACGACGGCGAAATCACGGTTGTTCCCGAAGAAGACCCTGCCGATCAAACGGTCTTTTTCGATCAGCACGGAAATCAGATCACCGAGGAACAAGCCATGACCCGAACAATGGAGGACAGTAACGGCAACGTCGTAATCTCCTATATCCAGCGCAACGAAACGATATCTTCGATTTTATGGGGCACAGAATCGGAAGGCTTTCTTCCAATTCACGTCAAAACAAAGGATCACATCCGCGCCGCACAGAGACAGGTCGAGCTGACAAACGCCGTCTTCACCGTTGTCTATATCCTCGAAGTGCTGTCCGTCCTCTTTGCGTATTTCCTCCTCCGCAGCCCCAAAAAGTCCTCCCGCATCGCATAAACCGACTCCACATGGGATACCCTATGGACCAATGCTGTCAACGTAACAGTTTCCAGCATTGCAGTGAAATATTTCATCTACGACGAAATGTGAAATCTTGCTGTCGCATATTGCAACAGCAAGGTGAAATTCGCACTTCGTGCGAGTGAAACTTTTCTCATTTCGCCCATCGGGCGAAATATTTCACCCGACAACGTCGGATTTCACCGCGAAGCGATTTCACATTTCCGCTTCAGCGGGAATATTTCACTGCTGTCAACGCTTTAGTTGACAGCATTACCATCCGCTGGGTCGATCTGCAAACCAACGTCGGCGGTCACAGAAAGTGTCTTACCCCCGGAGGAAAGCCGTCAGTATGCTTTGCCCTGACCGAGGAAAAGCCGGTTGCCGTCTATGCCTACTGCGACAAGCATGGGCTGTATATGACAGAGGTGTGAGCTGTCGGTTGTAACCAGATTATTCATTCTTCATCAGCGAAGCGACTTCATCATTCATTATTCATTTCCGTAACGGCGGAGGGGTGTCCGCAGACACGGGTGACCGCAGACACGGGTGTCCGCAGACACGGGTGACCGCAGACACGGGTGTCCGCAGAC
>JAZTZC010000143.1:0-2828 GCA_045637265.1 Eubacteriales bacterium
TGCAGGGCGGTGAGGACGGATATTTTTCGGACGAACGCCTCGTACCGCTGCTGAAAACGATCAAGGAACGGTATCCCGATTGTGCCGTGACGCTGTCGCTTGGTGAGCGGTCGTATGAAAGCTATAAGGTCTTGCGCGAAGCAGGTGCCGATCGCTATCTGCTCCGTCATGAAACGGCAACGCCGGATCACTACCGGCTTCTTCACCCGAAGAACCTCTTGTGGGAAAATCGGATGGACTGCCTTGGGAATCTCCGAACGCTCGGTTATCAGGTCGGCGCGGGATTCATGGTCGGCTCACCGTTCCAAACGGAGGAAATGCTTGCAGAGGAGCTTTGCTTCATTGAACGCTTCAAACCCGATATGTGCGGCATTGGTCCATTCATTCCGCACAAGGATACCGATTTTGCCGATTTCGGCGCGGGATCGGTGAAGATGACCTGTATTCTGCTTGCTTGTATTCGCTTGATCCACCCGACGATCTTGCTGCCGGCAACCACAGCACTCGGAACACTGCATCCCGACGGACGCGAAATGGGCATTCTTCACGGCGCAAATGTTGTGATGCCGAATCTGTCGCCGACCTCGGTGCGCAGAAAATATATGCTCTACGACAATAAGCTGTCCGACGGCGACGAATCTGCACAGGCGCTGGATTCTCTGCGTACGCGCATGATGGCGATCGGATGCGAAATCGCGGTGGAACGCGGAGATAGAGCCGGTTTGTGATGCCGGTGTGCTGACACGATCTGACCCGCTGAAAGATGTTGCTTTCATGAAAAACAATAAACATTTATAATCATATCATATAATATTACGAGGTAATAACCATGGCAATCTATGATCCCAAATCCTTACATGCCGAAGAATTTATCAACGACGGCGAAATTCGCGAAACGCTTGCTTACGCCGAAGAACACAAAAACGACCGTGCGATGATCGATGCAATTCTCGAAAAAGCGCGTCCGAAGAAAACTGCCGGCGGCTGGAACTGCGCAGGTCTGACTCATCGTGAAGCATCGGTGCTTCTTGCGTGTGACGATCCCGAGGTTATCGAGCAGATCTACAAGATCGCCGAGGAGATCAAGCTGGCGTTTTACGGCAACCGTATTGTCATTTTCGCTCCCTTGTACCTGTCCAACTACTGCGTCAACGGTTGTGTTTACTGCCCGTATCATCTGAAGAACAAGACCATCCCGCGCAAGAAGCTGACGCAGGAGGAAGTCCGCGCCGAGGTTATTGCGCTGCAGGATATGGGTCACAAGCGTCTGGCAATCGAAGCCGGCGAGGACCCCAAGAACAACCCGATTGAGTACATCCTCGAATGTATCAACACCATTTACTCCACGCAGCATAAGAACGGTGCGATCCGCCGTGTCAACGTCAACATCGCGGCAACGACCGTAGAAAACTACCGCAAGCTACGTGATGCCGGCATCGGTACGTACATCCTGTTCCAGGAAACCTATCACAAGGAAAGCTATGAAGCACTGCATCCGACGGGACCCAAGCATGACTACTGCTATCACACAGAGGCCATGGACCGCGCAATGGAAGGCGGTATTGACGACGTCGGACTTGGCGTTCTGTTCGGACTTGAGCTTTACAAATACGAGTTTGCGGGTCTGATCATGCATGCAGAGCATCTGGAAGAGGTACACGGCGTCGGTCCGCATACCATTTCCGTACCGCGTTTGAAGCGTGCCGATGACATCGATCCCGATCAGTTTGACAACGGCATCGATGACGATACGTTTGCAAAGATCACCGCCTGCATCCGTCTCGCTGTTCCGTATACCGGTATTATCATCTCCACAAGAGAAAATGAACAGGTACGCGGCAGACTTCTGAACATGGGTGTTTCCCAGGTTTCCGGCGGTTCCAGAACCTCTGTCGGCGGCTATGCGGGATATTCTGCCGATGAACGTCCGCATGACACTGAACAGTTTGACGTCTCTGACCAGCGTTCCCTTGACGAGGTCATCGCTTGGCTGATGGATTACGGTCACATTCCGTCGTTCTGTACCGCATGCTACCGCGAGGGCAGAACGGGCGACCGCTTCATGTCCCTGTGCAAGTCCGGTCAGATCATCAACTGCTGTCATCCCAATGCCCTGATGACCCTGTGCGAATACCTCGTCGACTACGCATCGCCCGAAACAAAGGAAAAGGGCTTTGCCATGATTGATGCAGAACTGGAAAAGATCACCAATCCCAAGGTCAAAGAAATTGCAAAGCAGAATATCGCGGACATCAAGAAATCAAACCGCCGCGATTTCCGCTTCTAAGCCTCCTACATTGAGTGAAATGTCATCTGGAACGCTCGGATGACAAAGGAGTTCCCGAACGAAAGGATACCATCATGAGTTTAAATGAAACCACCTCCGGTGAGCGCCTGCACATTGCGTTTTTCGGACGCAGGAACGCCGGTAAATCCTCGCTTGTCAATGCTGTAACAGGACAGCGGCTGTCTGTTGTTTCCGATGTTGCGGGAACGACGACAGACCCTGTCAAAAAGGCAATGGAACTTTTGCCGCTCGGACCTGTTATGATCTGGGATACGGCGGGCTTTGATGATGAAGGCGATCTCGGTGCGCTCCGTGTGGAAAAAACACGAGAAGTACTTGCCAAGACCGATATTGCCATCCTTGTGACCAACGCCGCAGAGAATGTGCTCTATCCCGATGAAGCCGCGTTTCTCGAAGATTTGAAGAAGCGTAAAACCCCCTATATCCATGTCAAAAACAAATCCGATCTGTCGGAAAACAACCAATCGGATGCAGAGGATGTTTTGTATGCTTCTGCCGTGACAGGAGAGGGGATTGAAGC
>JAZTZC010000144.1:0-3060 GCA_045637265.1 Eubacteriales bacterium
CATCACCGATGTGGCTGTGAATTTCAACGATTACGCGGATAAAGGCGTCCTGCTCGATCTGAAGCCGTATTTCGGTGACCGTCTGCTCGGCTGTGTCATGGACGTCATGGATTTCGGCGGACATCTGTATACGCTTCCGACCGAGGTGCAGACCAATACGTTTCTGTGCCTGCCCGAGGTGACGGAGGACTTTCTGACATGGGAGGTCTTTATGGACGCCGCCGAGACACTGGCAGAGGGAGAGGTTCTGTTCTCGGATGAGCGGGCTGTTAAGTTCCTGCGCGAAAACGGCATTATGGACTTCTTCGACTTTGCCGACGGCAGAGCGGAATACGACACCGACCGCTTCCGTGAGGTTGTGAAGTTCTTGTCCGATCTGGAAACCCGTCTGGATCCGATGGCGGGATACATCAAATCGCATTCGGACGGCACGGTCGGATATACCAATCAATCTCTCCCCGCGCGTATGCGTGAAGGCGGCCTGACATTCATGAATCTGTGGATGCGGGAAGCGGAGATGCTCGTCACGGCACGTCTTTTGTACGGCGAGGAGGACTTTGTGTGCTCCGGTTATCCGTCAGAGCACGGCGGCGGCGCGAACGTCAATGCGCTGGGCAGGATCGCGGTTAATGCCGATACCGAGGCAAAGGAAGGCTGTCTTGCGTTCGTCGAATCGCTCCTGACCCCCGATTACCAGACCGCAGAGACACATGACAATCTCCCCATCACCCGGGAAGGCATGCAGCTGCTGTTTGAGAAGAACCGGTATTGGTATTATGACCCGGCGACGTATGAAGCCATCGGTGATCCCGCCGCACCGATGCGGGAACCGACTATGAGCTTTGAACAGCCGATCCCGATCGTCCCGACGTCGGCCGGATTCTCCTCCGACAACCCCGATGAGCCGGTCGTTGAAGGAACCGTGATCGTGAAGCTGGAGGACAGTGATATCGATGCATTCATGCATTTCCTTGACAACTGCCACATGTCGGCGGGCAGCGACGAGACCGTCGAGGCCATCGTCACCGAGGAGCTGTCCTATTGGGAAAACGGCGTCAAGCCGCTGGAGGAGGTCACCAAGATCATCCAGTCCCGCGTGGGTATCTATCTGGCTGAAAGAAAGTGAAGCCGTGCCGAAACGTAAGTGAAGCCATGCTTAAATATAAACATATATACAGAAAGGATGATTCGATGAAACGAACGCGAACTATGATTTGTTGTGTGGTTTTGGTGGTGTGTATGCTGTTTGTATCGTGTACAGACGCGACCCAGCCTGCAGCACAGACCACAGAGATCCCGGCACCGCAAACGACAGTGTCGCAAACGACAGTGTCGCAAGCGACAGTGTCGACGACGGCCGCGGATCCTGTCGACATACCGGATACAGATGTCCTGACAACAGAAACCGGATCGACATCAGCGGAGGAGGACACATCGTCCGTGCCCTCTGTTCCGTATACGCTGGAACATCATGTGACCGACCTTTCTGCCGAGCTTCCGTTATCCTATTATGCAGAGGATTATTCAAGATATGAGGGAATGGGATATCTGAATTCCTTTGTACGCAACGGGAAATTATATGTATACGGTTTTTACAAGGGTGAACCCAGATCGGAGGCTCGTCTGAAGGTCTTTGAAAATGGCGCAGTGATCGAAACGATCCCCGTGCCGAAGGTGTACAATACGATCCCCGATTATGCATATCCGCTGTCGGACGGCCGACTTGCCGTAGCTGTCGAGACATTAGAGTGGCGGGAACAGACGCTCGTGACAGAAATCCATTTTTTGATCATACAGCCGGACGGACAGATCGATGTCAGTCTTAATTTGAACCTTTTAGTCGACGATATATTCTTGAGCAACGGAGCGGTGATCAATGAGGATGCGGACGGAAACGTGTATTTGCTGCTTCAGCGACGTAGGACAAATCAGCTCGTTCGGTTTACTTATGACCGTACATCCGGAACGATCGAATTAACGGAGAATTACCATATTTCAGATAATATCACGGTATCTTACAAGGGAGATGAAGAGATCATTCTGCCCGGAGGCAGTGGTGGAAAAAACCACTATATACAATTACCATGGGTTGTTTCGATCGGAAATTCGATGTATCAGTCCTGGGGCAGCATGCAGTATGACCAGCATCTTTTGCTGGATATGAATGCCGGTAAAATGGCACCGGCGCCGCTTCGGATTCCCGAGGACAGTGAATACATGACTCTGACATACGGGGAGAATGGGAAATATTATTTCTACGATATGCTGGCAATGTACGAATATCGGGATAATTTACCGCCGGTCAAGGTTGCGAACTGGATCGACTGCGGCCTTTCTCCCGATCTTTCCGGGCCGTGTCTCTGGGTCATTGACAGTCAGAATTATTATTTGAAGAAGGCTGTGAAAACAAAAAATCGCATAGAAGAATCGTTATATTTCATTCACACCGAAATGATCCCCGATGAGAACCCCAAGCAGAAGATCATCCTCGATTATTACGGCATCTCCGACTGGATCAAGGATGCTGTGTTTGCATTCAACCGCGAAAATGACGCATACGAGATCCTCTTCAACATGATCGATCCCGTCAATATGTCGCGCGAGGACATTCTCGACATGATCGGAGAACGCGCTGTGAAGAGCAGTCTTCCCGATATGATCATCACCGATATGGCTGTGAATTTCAACGATTACGCGGACAAGGGCGTCCTGCTCGATCTGAAGCCGTATTTCGGTGACCGTCTGCTCGGCTGTGTCAGGGACGTCATGGATTTCGGCGGACATCTGTATACGCTTCCGACCGAGATGCAGATCAATACGTTTCTGTGTCTGCCCGAGGTGACGGGGGACTTTCTGACATGGGATGTCTTCATGGATGCGGCGGCATCGGTCTCGGGAGATGAGGTGCTCTTTTCGGATGAGCGAGCGATCAAGTACCTGCGCGAAAACGGCATCATGGATTTCTTCGACTTTGCCGACGGCAGAGCGGAGTATGATACCGACCGCTTCCGTGAGGTCGTGAAGTTCTTGTCCGATCTGGAAACCCGCCTGGATCCGATG
>JAZTZC010000145.1:0-12391 GCA_045637265.1 Eubacteriales bacterium
TGGGCGCTGTGCGGCGATGTTCTGACTACACCGGGACGCGTCGGCGAGGGTGGATGGAGTCTGTATACAGGCTCGGCCGGCTGGTATTACCGTCTTTTGCTTGCATTGTTCGGAGAGAACCATGAACACTCGGATACCTGAAATTACCTGTCGTTCATTTTGCATGACAAGGCTGATTTGGGAAATGCTGTATACGAGAGGAGTGATGGTATGGCAGTCGGGTATCACCATAAGGTGGAAATCTGCGGAGTCAATACGGCAAAGCTGAAAAATCTGACAGCAGAGGAAAAGCGGGTGCTTCTGGAGCGGGCGTCGCAGGGGGACAAGCAGGCAAGGCAAGAGCTGATCGACGGAAATCTGCGGCTGGTGCTCAGCATTGTACAGCGATTTTCCGGGCGCGGCGAAAATCTGGACGATCTGTTTCAGGTCGGCTGCATCGGACTCATCAAAGCCATCGACCGCTTCGATTGTACAGCCGGCGTACAGCTGTCAACGTATGCGGTGCCGATGATCATTGGCGAGATCCGACGATATCTGCGCGATAACAATGCCATCCGTGTCAGCCGCGGTACGCGTGATCTTGCCTACCGTGCGCTGCAGACACGCGATAAGATGACCAAGGAGCTTGGGCGCGAGGTGACTGTGGAGGAGATTGCCGCGGCGCTGGAGGAAAAACCGTCGGCGGTCAGTCATGCGATGGGCGCGATTGTGGAACCGATTTCCCTGTTTGAGCCGGTCTATTCCGACGGTGCAGATGCCGTTTATGTGATGGATCAGATCAGTGACAACGAAAACTCGGATGATGTTTGGCTGGAGAACATTGCTTTGAAGGAAGCAATGAAATCGCTTGGTGAGCGGGAACGGCGGATCATCGCTCTGCGTTTTTTTGCAAACAAAACGCAGATGGAAATTGCCGAGCAGATCGGGATTTCGCAGGCGCAGGTATCACGACTGGAAAAGGGCGCACTTGCCCGCATCCGACGGCAAATGTGAAAAAAACGAGGCACCGTGTATGTTCGGTGTCTCGTTTTGTGTCAGTATTGTACTGCTGTCAGCTTTTTGCCGCTCGACGTGATGCAGACATAAGCATCGGATGTGCGGTAATAGGTGATGTTCTTTTCCGCAAGCAGGGACAGCATGTCATAGGAAACCTCGTTGAGCGTGGAATCGGAAATCAGCGCAAACTGCGGCTGATACTGGTCCAGAAATGCGCCGATGCCGTCAAACCAAAAACCGTGATCGGGAAGCTTGACGATATCAAACGTGTCGGTGATGGACGCAGTAACTTCAGCGATGCGCGGCTCTCTGATATTTCCGCAGAGGAGCATAGTGTTGTCGCCGTGTGTGACGGTTACAACCAGAGACATATCTTCTTCCGTTCCGTAGATAATCGGATTGTCGGCAGGATGACAGGTGATTGTTATGTCGTCAAAGGTAAAGGATGTCACCTCGGACAGGGAATGGAGCTCGGCACCTTCTTTTGTGACATCACGCAGGAATTTTGTATAGCGGTGACCGGTTGCATTGTAGAACGGCTCAATGACCGCGCCGATGTCCACTTCTGCGCTGATGCGTTCGAAACCGCCGATGTTGTCGGTCAGAAGATTTGAAACGATGACTGCATCAAGTCGGGTGATGTTCTGATATTTTAAGTATTCGATGATCTTGTCGGCATCCTGATCGTTCTTTTCACCCGTATCGACGAGGACGGTACAGTTCTGTGTTGCGATCAGAATGGCATCTGCCATACCGACGCGGAACTGTACGATATCGACGGTTCCTTCCTTGCGCGAAAGCTCGCAGAACAGTTCATTGACATAGGGGATTGTCTCGGCGGGCGTTTCTGCCGCGGCAGTATTACCGCAGGCACAGAAGGAAAGCACCAGAGAAACGATCAGAAGGGGCAACAGAATGTGTCGGGTCCTGGACTTCATGTCGGTGTACTCCTTTTCGGATGGTTGTGGATATGCGTGTCAAGCCATCCGAGAAGATCACGGATAACCTGATCGGCAATCGGCTCATTGAGCAGCTCATGCCGTGCGCCGGTGTAAAGGGTGTGGGAAACTGCGGTACAGCCGGCAAATTGATACGCATCGGCAGTTTCGTGAACGCCGTCGCCGTAATTTCCGACTGGATCATCCCGCCCGGAAACGAGGAAGATCGGCAGATCTTTGGGGGTGTTGACAAAGGTTTCGCGGCTGTTGGACGTTTTCAGCAGAGAAACGAGGACATACAGTGCAGAAACAGTAAACGGAAAACCGCAGTACGGATCATCCAGATACTTTGCAACAAGAGAGGGGTCTGTTGTCAGCCAGTCAAATGGCGTCTTGTTCTCAAAGCGCTTGTTGTAGGAACCGAACATGAGTGCATCCATAAACTTGGAATAGGCGCGTTCCCCTTTGACGGCGCAGAGTACAGTCAGCAACGACAGGGCAATGGGTGCCGCAGGATTGCCGCCGCCCGTACCCGAAAGAATCATACCGTCGAAAAGAGATTCCCGATCCTCTGCTGCTGCAATCCGCGCAATGAAGGAACCCATGCTGTGTCCGAACAGTACCAGAGGTACATCGGGATAGCAGGAGGAGAAGCGTTTTGCATCGCAGATGACATCAGAGACGAGGAATTCGGCACCGTTCTTGCGGGGAAGATAGCCGAGATCATCGGTATCCTTGACCGTATAGCCGTGACCGATGTGGTCATGACCGAAGCACAGAATCCCATGGGCGGCAAGCGTCTGCATAAAGGGCAGATACCGCTTCATATATTCCGCCATGCCATGGGAAATCATCAGCAGCATTTTCGGCTCGTCCTCCGGCATGACCGCGATTCCCGCACACTGTGAGACACCGTCGGCAGAGGGGAAGGTATACGTTTCAAATGCGTCTTTCATGCGGAATCAAACCTCCTCGGTTTCATCAAAGGATGACCATGCTTTGACGGCATGAAGTGCTCGACGCCAGCCGGTGAGGGCGACATTTCGAGCATCCTCGGACATTACGGGTGTGAAAATGCGGTCGGTTTCAGCTGTTTTTTCAAGGTCTTCGCTTGTCCAAAAGCCTGTGGAGAGTCCCGCAAGGTATGCCGCACCGAGAGCTGTTGATTCGCGGACAGCAGGACGGCGCACGGTAAGTTCGGAGAAATCAGCCTGCATCTGCATCAGCAGATTGTTGGCAGAAGCACCGCCGTCGACATTAAGGGTAGTAATCGGGATACCCGTTTCTTCATGCATCAGCGCAAGGATATCGCTTGTCTGATAGGCGATGGATTCCAGCGCCGCACGGACAATTTGATTGCGGCCGGTGGCACGGGTCATGCCAACGAGCGTACCGCGCGCGTACATATCCCAATGCGGTGCACCAAGTCCCGTAAAGGCAGGAACGAGATAAGCACCGCCGGTATCGGATACCTTGGAGGCAAAGTATTCGGAGTCTTCGGCGTCACGGATCAGACCGAGCGCGTCGCGCAGCCATTGAATGACCGCACCGCCGACAAAGACGGAGCCTTCGAGCGCGTACTGCGGAGCCTGACCGTCAAGCGTTGCCGCCATTGTGGTTAAAAGTCCGTTATCGCTGAATCGGGGCGTGTCACCCGTATGCATGAGCAGAAAACAGCCGGTACCATAGGTGTTTTTGCTCTCGCCCGGATGCGTACAACGCTGACCGAACAGTGCCGCCTGCTGGTCGCCTGCGATGCCGGAGATCGGAATCGGCGTGCCGTTCAGCGTGTGATAGCCGTAAATGTGGGAGGACATTTCGACCTTTGGCAGCATCGCGCGCGGAATTCCGAAACGGGCAAGCAGTTCGTCATCCCAGTCACAGCGATTGATATCGTAGAGCATGGTTCTGGATGCGTTGGAAACATCGGTTGCATGGACAGCACCGTCTGTCAGACGCCAGAGCAGCCAAGTGTCGACCGTACCGAAGCAAAGCTCTCCGCGTGCGGCACGTTCACGAACACCCGCGACGTTGTCAAGAATCCACGCGATTTTGGTGGCGGAGAAGTACGCATCAATGAGGAGTCCCGTTTTTCGGCGAATCTCATCTGTCAGACCTTCTGCCTTGATTTCCTCGCAGATTGAAGAGGTTCTCCGGCACTGCCAGACAATGGCGTTATAGACAGGAACGCCGGTTGCTTTGTCCCAGATGATCGCGGTTTCGCGCTGATTGGTGATACCGATGGCATGAATGTCCGCGGCGGTCAGAGAACGCTTGGCAATCAGCTCCATCATGACGCCGTACTGGCTTGCGAAAATTTCCATCGGATCCTGCTCGACCCATCCCGGGTGCGGGTAGATCTGCGGAAATTCACGTTGTACCATATCGACAATATTGCCGTTCTTATCAAACAGAATCGCGCGTGCACTGGTTGTGCCTTCGTCAAGTGCGAGAATATACTTTCCCATGATGCTCCTCCGTATCTGATCTTTTTTATCATTATATCATAACCGAGAATGGATGTCAATGAAGAAATGGACGGTGACCCGAAATTTTCATCAGTATCACGCACAGGAAAAGAAAAACAGCGATATATCCGACGGGGAGTACATCGCTGTAATAGGCTTATTCGGGCTTGTTGTCGGAGACGTTTTCCGTCGGATGCTTGCGGGTAAACCGTTTTTTCAGCGCAGACAGTTTTTGATTGCCGGCAGGATGTCTTGGCGGCGCATGCGTGATCGCCTGATAGTCTGCATCGGTATAGTATGCATCGGTATCGGTCGGCAATCCTTTTTTGTCCAGATTTTTTTCGGTGATTTCCTTGATGAAGGCGTAGATGACAGCAAAGGTCGGAACGCCGAGGAACATGCCGAAAATGCCGAGCAGACCGCCCATAACGGTGATCGAAACGATGACCCAGAGCGGGGAAAGACCGATGAAGTCTCCGAGAATCTTGGGACCGATAACATTGCCGTCGAGCTGCTGCAGAAGGAACACCAAAAGTACAAACCACAAGGTGATACCGGGATCAGCAATAAACACGAAGAATGTCGAGGGGATGGCACCGATGAACGGTCCGAAGAACGGGATGACGTTCGTGATACCGATAATCAGTGAAATCAACGGTGCGTATGGCATACGGAAAATGCTCATCAGAATAAAGCAGAGAATCCCGATGATGAGAGAGTCGAGCAGCTTGCCGTTGATAAATCCGCCGAAGGTGTGGTCTGTCAGATGTGCGTAGTGCGCGGTTTTTTTGTATGCGGGTTCTGACAGAAAGGACATGAAGAGCTTTTTGACCTGTGCCAGCAGATTTTCCTTGAACAGCAGAAAATATACGGCAAAGATAATACCGAGGACAATGTTCCAGATTTCCGTTGCAAAATTTGCCGCATACGAGGTAACTCCGGAGAGGGCACGGCGGAAATTGTCGTAAATCCAAGTGATCATCTGGTTGATGAGGTCATTCAAGCGGTCTACGATATCATTGACGAGCGCGGCATCAATGAACGTGTTCTGACCGATGAAATCGTCAATCCATGTCTGCGCGGTGGAAATATACTGCGACATACGATCCATCAGCATCGTAAAGCTGGAGGAAATCTGCGGAATGATGGTTCCGAAGAATAATGTGAGTGCGAGCAGGAAGATGATATACGTACATACCAGCGACAGAATACGGACGGCTTTTTTGCGGGGTCTGTGCTTTTCCAGCTTGGCAAAGACTTTTTTCTCAAAGACCATCATCAGCGGCCACAGAAGATACGCAATGCCGATCGCATAGATCAGGGGCTTGCAGACACCGACGATTTTGGAGAGAACACCGTCGAATTCATCCCAGCGCAGAAGTACGAAGATAAAGATGACAGCGGCGATGAGAACACCGATTGCATACGCGGCATACGTATTATACCGCTTGTTCCATTCAAATTTCAAGGAGAACCTCCTTTTATCAACGATCAAATCAGATCAGGTTTTGGGCTTCCAGATATTTCAAAAACGTCAGACGGTTGCGGGCGTAAGGTGCGAAACGCAGACTCTGTGTAAGAAATTCCGCAGTTTCGGGCAGATCGATTTCCGCAAGTGTGGTTTTGCAGCCGCACAGCTTCATCTCGGAAAACAGCGTTTCGTGAGAGGGAAGCGATGCAATCACGTCTCGGATCGCATCGGCTTTCTGTACAGGCGCATCGGCGGAAATGCCGGCAAGAGAACAGGAACTGATTCCCTTCGGCATGTTTTCCAAAAGGATGTCGTCTGTCAGCACGCGGTAGACCGATTCCAGCTTTTCGCGTGCAAACAGCGTATCGGGATCATACGCAAACGGAGAAGCAAAGCGTTCTGCCGCTTTTTTGTAGTAATCCAGAAGCAGAAGTGCCGCGATGCCGACCTGCTCCCCGTGGAGTGCGGGAATGTCTTCGTTGATGCGCGCCATTTCCCAAAAGTGAGACAGATGGTGCTCCGCGCCCGATGCGGGTCGGGAATTTCCGTTGAGCTGAATTGCAAGACCGGACAGTACCAATCCTTCCATGACGCGGCATACATATTCCGTATGCGCTTCCCCCGGTGTCTTTATCGCATCGCTGGCGGGGGCAATCACGGCTTCCAGCTCGTCGATGACCGCGTATTCCAGCGCCATCAGCTCGGGACAAATTTCTTCGCCTGTCAGAATTTGTGCAATTTTCCAGTCTGCAAGACAAATATATTTGCCGAGCAGGTCACCGACACCGCTTGCGGTCAGACGCTCGGGCGCACCCGCAAAGATGGCAGAATCGGCATACAAAGCGATGGGCGGACGGGAAGGATAGGAGACCTTCGTACCGCGGATGGTCATAGCGGCGATACCGGACACAAATCCGTCAACACTCGCGGCTGTCGGATAGGAGTAAAACGGAATGTCGTTTTCACACGCGGTATACCGTACGATATCGTGAAGCGATCCCGAACCGCACGCGATATAGAATTGCGGAGTTTTGGAAAGTGATGTCAGCACCTTCTGCAGATCGGCACAGACAAGCTCGGTTGCATGTGCGTCTCCGGGCAGAACGATCAGCGGAAGGGCAAGCGCATCTGCAAGGGCTTCACCCGCAATCGGCGCGGTGTTCGTATCGGCAACAACGACACCGTGTACAAACTCGCGGCGGCGGATGTCATCGGACAGATGCTCATGGGCATTTCGACCGATATATACGGAATCGGTGATCAGCGTGTGTGTTTTTCCGCAGCTGCAGGGGCGGGAAAAACGGGTCAGTTGTTCGGAAATGTTCATCGCGGTTTCTCCTGTGGAGGTCGGTATATTGTCCGTTTCGTTCGCATACAATGCGGATGAATCCAACATTCAGCGAAAATAACGGAGGTAGTTACTATGTTTGTATATTCCGTGCGTGCGTCTGCACTGCGGTTTTTCTCGGTAATCTGTGTATCGGTGATTGCTCTGATTGCCCTCATTGTGTTTGTTCCGACCTATGTGCCGACCTCGCTTCTCGTCGGAGAAGATAAGATCGTGTATGACAATATCAGCACGCCGGAAGCACGCCGCGCATTCCTTGCAGGCTTCGGATGGGAAATTGATGAGGAACAAACCGAGGAGGACGCGGTGGTCATCCCGGCAAAATTTGACACCGTATATGAGGATTACAACGAAATTCAGAAAGCGCAGGGACTCAATCTGGAACGGTATCGCGGCAAAACGGTGATGCGGTACACGTATCCTGTTGAAAATTATCCCGATTATGACGGTACGGTCTATGCGACACTGCTGATCTATAAAGACCGCGTGATTGGCGGCGACGTCTGTTCCGCTTCGGTCGATGGGTTTGCGCACGGATGGAGGGCACCGTAAACGGTACCGGGTTACGCGTTCTGCGCTTCCTCCTGTTCGTAGAGGAGCAGCAGTGCTTCTTCCAGCTCGTCCTTGCGGGTCTGCAGCTCGGATAAGCGTTTATAGTCCATCGCGGCGTCTCCCGCCATTTCTTCATCGATGGCTTCGATTTCCGCTTCGGTCTTTGCAATGGCTTCTGCCGTCTTCTGGCGCGCACGCTCTTCTTTTCTGCGCTGTGCGGCATCGGCTTTGTTCTTTAAAAACTGCTCCTTGCCGGCAGATACAGCTTCAGGCATCTGACCCGATGCGACGGCTGCGGCAGCTTCCATCTTTTTCCGTTCGTTGTAAGCCAGGTATTCTTCATACGTGCCGCGGAAATCAAAGAGTGTGTGCGAGGACAGATCGAAAATGCGATTGGCAAGCTTTTTGATGAAATAACGGTCGTGGGAAACGGCGATGATCGTACCGTCGAAGGAGAGCAGGGCATTTTCCAGTGCTTCTCTGGACGGGATATCGAGATGGTTGGTCGGCTCGTCGAGAATGAGGACATTCATCTTCGACAAAATCAGCTTTGCCATGGTCAGACGTGCTTTTTCGCCGCCGGAGAGAACGGAAACCTTCTTTTCGATGTCGTCACCGCGGAATAAAAACAGCGCAAGGGTATTGCGGATTTCAGTCTGCGTCAGATTTTCGTACGCCGACCACAGCTCTTCAAGCACCGTGTTGTTCTCATCGAGATCCTGCTGTTCCTGATCGTAATAGCCGACGGTGACATTATAGCCGTATTCATAGTCGCCGCGGTCGGGCTGAACGCGATCCATGATGATCTTCAAGAGCGTCGATTTGGCGCAGCCGTTGGGACCATAGACAAAGACATGATCGCGCTTGCGAACCATTGCCGTGACATCGGAAAACAGCGGCTTGCCGGGATAGGATTTCGAGAGACGATTGAGTTCGAGAACGTCGTTGCCGGATTCGCCGGATTTGGAAAAATGCAGGCGAATCTGATCGGGGGAAGCCATCGGACGGTCGAGCTTGACCATCTTGTCCAGCTGCTTCTGACGGCTTTCCGCCGCGATGATGTTGCGTTCGCGGTTCCAGCGCTTCTGCTGTTCAATGTACGCCTCGATGCGGGCGATTTCACGCTGCTGGTTCTGGTAGTGCTTTTCCTCAATTTCGCGGTTCTTGATCTTCTGCTCCAGATACGAGGAGTAATTGCCGTTGTACATGGTGCCGCGCTTATGCTCAATTTCGAGAATACGGTTGGCAATTTTATCGAGGAAATAACGGTCGTGCGAAACGACGAGAATTGTCTTTTTATAGGACTTCAGATGTTCTTCAAGCCATGCCAGCGTGTCAATGTCAAGATGGTTGGTCGGCTCGTCGAGCATCAGAATATCGGGTTCCTGCAGAAGCAGGCGGACGAGTGCCAGTCGGGTTTTCTGACCGCCCGACAGCTTGTCAATGGGGATGTTCCAAAGATCCTCACCGAAGCCGAGTCTGGTCAGCATCGCACGGATACGGTTTTTGTAAGAATAGCCGCCCTCTGCTTCAAAGGTTTCTGACAGCGCGGAGAAATTGGCGACGAGCTTTTCAAAGGCTTCATCGTGCGCCTTGTGCTCGGTTTCATAGGATGCTATTTCCGCCTCCATTGCGGCGAGTTTCTCTTCTGCCGCGCAGAGGGTTGGGAAGGCAAACAGCATTTCGTCATAGACGGATTTGGTGCTCTGCAGTCCTGTATTCTGTTCCAAAAAACCGACGGTTTTATCTTTGGCAATATAGACGGCGCCGTTGTCCTGTTTGTATTCGCCTGTTATGAGACGGAACAGCGTGGATTTTCCGGCACCGTTGACACCGACGATACCGAGACGGTCGCCTTCATTGAGGGAGAAGGAAACGGACTCCAAAATGACATCGATGCCGAACGAAAGTCTTAAATTGTCACAGCTGATGCTGATCATGAATAACTCCTTTGGGGATATTGAAACTGAAATAAACGAATCACAGGGACTGCTGCAGGCGATGGGCTTTCAGCAGTCCCCGATGGTTATGCGTGGATCAAAGGAAGCGTGGGGATTATTCCTGCTTCTGACCGCACTTGCTGCAGAACATAGCACCTGCGGAGAGTTCTGCACCGCAGCCGCTGCAGAAATGAGCGGGAGCTTCTTCCTTGGGTTCTTCGACGGTTTCTTCTGCAGGAGCTTCTTCAGCCTGTGCCTTTGCAGCAGCCTTTTCCGCAGCAGCGGCAGCCTTTGCGGCTTCGGCAGCTTCCTTGATGGCTTCGATTTCTGCATTGACAGCATTCAGTTCTTCATTGCTCTTGTCGATTGCGAGGCAGAGCTCTGCAATTGCCGCGGATTCGTCACAGGATTCCTTGTACTGCTTGTAGATCAGCGCACCGATCTTGTTGTAGGTTTCGTTGATATCGGATGTGATGCGGTTCTGCTTGATTTTGAGCTTTGCGGTATCGGTCAGCTCACTTGCCTTCTTGGTGGTTGCTTCGGCAGCCTTAGAAAGAGATGCGGAAATATTCTTGAAAAAATCCATGATATTGTCCTCCTGAAATATAGACTCATGAAACGATTGAAATGATATAAATATATGGGGTATTTTACCATACTATTATTATACACCGAACAGACAAAAAAGTCAAATGCTTTTTTGTCCATTTTTTAAATTATATGTGTCTCATTTTTGAATTTTTCCATGCTGGAATCCATACATTCATACAAAACGCTGAAAATGTCTGAATATGGTGTAACTCCTTGACAAAAGATGTATTATATGATATAATACATAAGATAAAGCAATGAAAGGCAGGAGTTAAAATGATGAAGTCAACGAAAACTTCTATGGTTTACTGTTCGGGCCATTTCGTTCCCGAAGCGTTTTCCTTTGCACCCGCTGTTTCTGTTTCTTCTGATATTGAATATTTTGTTTTTCCCGGTTTTGCCGATGTGCATGTGCATCTGCGTGAGCCGGGTTTTTCTTATAAGGAAACGGTAAAAACCGGTACACTCGCCGGCGCGGCAGGTGGTTATACCGCACTTTGCCCAATGCCGAATCTCAAACCCGTTCCCGATTCTCGCGACCATCTCGACGAACAGCTTGCCTGTATTCGCCGCGATGCGTGTGTGAAGACGGTTCCGATGGGCGCGATCACCGTTGGTGAGGACGGCCGGGAGCTTTCTGATCTGGAAGCATTGGCGCCGTTTGTATCTGCGTTCTCTGATGACGGACGCGGCGTTGCGGATGCGGCTCTGATGCGTGAAGCAATGGTACGCGCAAAGGCACTTGGTAAGATCATTGCGGCACACTGCGAAGACCTGACCTATGCACCGGCAGACCCGAGAAGCGAATGGTCGGAGGTTGAGCGCGATATTCTGCTTGCAAAGGATACGGGCTGTGCACTGCATGTCTGTCATGTTTCCTCGGCAGTCTCGCTGGAACTCATTCGTCAGGCAAAGCGGGACGGCATCGATGTCACCTGCGAAACGGGTCCGCACTATCTGCTGCTTGATGATTCGATGCGTGAAGATCACGGCAGATGGAAGATGAATCCGCCGCTGCGTTCTCCCGCCGACAGGGAAGCACTGGTTGCCGCGCTGCTCGACGGTACGGTCGATATGATTGCAACAGACCATGCGCCGCATTCCGCTGAGGAAAAGGCAAAGGATTTTGCAGGCTCCATGAACGGTATCGTCGGACTTGAATGTGCATTCCCGACGCTGTATACCGGTCTTGTCAAGACAGGCATCCTGCCGCTGGAAAAGCTGATTGCATTGATGGCAGACAATCCGAGAAAGCGCTTTTCGCTCGGCGGTCTTGATGTCACCGAAAACGAATACACCGTCTGGGATCTTTCCGCGGTTTCCCGTGTCAATCCCGAAGCGTTTGCAACGATGGGCAGAAGCACGCCCTTTGAAGGTATGGAAGTCTTCGGTCGATGCATTGCAACCGTCTATAACGGCGAATGTGTTTATTCCGCAAACAACAAGTAACAACGGAGGTTTTTGCAAATGAAGCAGTCTCTTTTTACGATAAAAGAAAACATCGCGCTGACGCATGACATCATGAAGATGGTTCTGTCGGGCGATACCGCGGACATTACCCGTCCCGGTCAGTTTGTCAACATTCTGATTGACGGTCTGTATTTGCGCCGTCCGATCTCTGTCAACGACGCAATCGAAGGGGAGCTTACGCTGATCTATAAGATCGTCGGTGTTGGTACGGAAAAAATGGCAAAGATGGTTCCCGGTGAGAAGCTCGACATTCTCACGGGTCTTGGAAACGGTTATGACACCGAGAAGTCCGGCGACAGACCACTGCTCATCGGCGGCGGTGTCGGTGTTCCGCCTCTGTACATGCTGGCAAAGCAGCTGTGTGCAAAGGGCTGTGACGTTACCGTCATTCTCGGCTTCCGTTCCGCGCGTGATGTCTTCTATCGGGACGAATTTGAAGCACTCGGCGCAAAGGTCTTTGTCACAACGGAAGACGGCACGGCTGGTACAAAAGGATTTGTTACCGGTGTCTTTGGGGAGGCAGGCGACTATACGCACACCTATTCCTGCGGTCCCGAGCCGATGCTCCGCGCAGTCTACAATACATCCGTTACATCCGGTCAGTACAGCTTTGAGGA
>JAZTZC010000146.1:0-2805 GCA_045637265.1 Eubacteriales bacterium
GGAATCCATGTTCCGCGCGGCAGGGATTGATCTTCTGCCGAATGACGCAGAAAAAGCCGATGTGGTCGTCACAAGCTTCGATACGACATTGACGTATGAAAAGCTGGATGCCGCATGCAGACTGATCCGCGGCGGTGCGGAATACCTCTGTACCCACCCCGACTTCAACTGCCCCACCGAAAGCGGCTTCATTCCCGATTCCGGCGCCATTGCCGCATGTGTCACCGCATCCACCGGTGTCGAGCCGCGGTACTTCGGCAAGCCGTATGAGGACACCGTTTCGATGATCTGTGAGGTCACGGGATGCGCAAAAGAAGAAATGTGCATCTTCGGAGACAGACTGTATACCGACATTGCGCTCGGACGCCGCCACGGTGTCACCGCAACGCTGGTCTACTCCGGAGAAACAACACCCGAACAGCACGAGGCTGCCGATGCATGTGACAAAGCCGATTTTGTCTATCCGTCATTAAAGGAAGTCGCCCGGGACATGGTTCTTTGATGCCCAAAATCGTTGTCGATCCGCATACAAATCACCAAACAGCACGCTTTTTTGTGAAAAAACATCTTTTTTTACCGAAAACCGCGTTCTATTTCTCCAATTTAGCTTTCTAATTTTAGATATACCCCATGTTATATTGTTTTAATTGCACAAATTCCAACGTCTGTTTTGTGCAATCGCATGAAGATGCAGTTATTTTTCGATTTGATTATTGCTATTCTTCGAAAATAATGATATAATATTCGTTAAAGAAGATATTGTACTTTCCTGCGGATTTTGTATTCGTTTGCAAGGAATACAAAATGTGTGCGTGAGCACAGTATCTTGAGCACAAGAAACCATTTTTTAGGAGGAATTATCCACATGAAACGAATTCTGGCACTGTTGCTGGCAATGATGATGATTGCCGGTATGATGGTCAGCTGCACAGGCTCCGAGGAAGAGGAAGAAGAAGAGGAAGTAAAGGGTGCGCAGATCACCGTATACCTCGGCTCCGAAATCCGTAACTGGGACCCCGCGCAGATGTACACCCAGGCTTCCGCTGCCAAGTTCTTCTCTCTCGTTTATGAGGGTCTGACCCGCATCAACGCTGAGGGTCAGCTTGAATATGCGCTTGCCAAGGACATCAAGATCATCGAAAATGAAGAAGATAACGAATACATGATGCAGATCGAACTCGTTGAGACCGCTTGGTCCGACGGTCGTCAGCTTTCTGCAGACGATGTCATCTACGCATGGAAGCGTCTGCTGGAACCGGACTACAAGTCCACTGCATGCGCAATGCTTTATGATATCAAGAACGCCCGCGCTGTCCGTGCCGGTGATGCTACCATCGACGACCTCGGTCTGGAAGCTCTTGATACCACCCTTCTGCAGATCACCTTCGAAGGCAAGATCGACTACGACCTGTTCCTCGAATACTGCGCTTCTCCCGCTCTCGTTCCTCTGCGTGAAGACGTTGTCGGTCGTTACTCCGACATCACCTCCGCTGACTACTGGGCAAAGAAGTCCGCAACCACCCTCGCATCCGGTCCTTTCTGTGTTAAGAACATGGATCCCGACTCTGCCGGTAAGACTCTGACCCTCCAGAGAAACGACTACTACCGTGCACTGGACGGCAACAAGGAAGGCAAGATCGATAAGTACGTTACCCCGTACAGACTGAACATGAACTTCGGTTACGATGCTGAAGGCAGAACCACCGCATACAGCTACGATTACAACACCGGCGCGATTGAAATCACCGGCGGTACGCTCAATACCATCGACGACCAGATCCTGTATCTCGCTGACGTCCCGGAAACCACCGAAGGCGCACACGTTCAGGATACCTTCTCCGCATACTCTCTGTATATCAACTGCAACAACGGCGTTCTCTCTGAAGCAAAGGTCAGACAGGCACTCTCCGTTGCACTTGACAGAAACAAGATTGCAGGCATGCTGAATGCAACCGAAGCTGCTACCGGTCTCGTTACCAAGCCCGTATACGCAACTACCCTTGGCGGTCAGACTTTCCGTGACCTCGCAGGCAACACCGTTTCTCCCTCCGCTGACGAAGCAAAGGCAAAGAGCCTCCTCTCCGAAGCAGGCGTTAAGTCCGGCAAGATCACCTATACCTATTACAGAGGTCGTGACGGTGCAGCAGCAGTCGCTGAATACGTCAAGTCCGTTTGGGAAGGTCTCGGCTTTACTGTCGAGCTCGACGAAAAGGGTATCAACCAGTATTCCAACCTGCTGATCGCTGATCCCGATACCGGCGAATTCGAGTTCGACGTATACGCGCTCGATTTCCATTCCCTGTCCACCAACGCATTCTCCGTGCTTGCTCCGTTTGCAGTTCCGTTCTCCGGCTCCGCAAAGGATACCGCACACAATGACTTCTCCGACAAGCCCTCCATGTCCGGTTACGCAAGCGATGCTTACGATCCACTCATCGAAGAAGCATACACCGCTGAGACCCGTGACGCTATGGCAGCAAAGCTCGTTGAAGCAGAAAAGCTTCTGATGACCGATTGCCCGATCATCCCGCTCGTATTCGACAAGGACACCTACATTTACAACTCCGAAATCCTTTCCAAGATCGAACCCAACGTTCAGGGTATCAGCATCTTTACCAAGATGAAGATGAAGGACTTCGAGCTGTACGAACCTGTTGAAACGCTCGCTCCCGAAGATGCAGCAACTGCTGAAGTTGAACCCGCAGCATAAATCAAACATTCATCCGAAAGATGCAAGTTCATGCTTGCAACTTTCTTTTTTGCATAGTTTGCTCCACATCGGAAATACTGACAGATACTACAACC
>JAZTZC010000147.1:0-1617 GCA_045637265.1 Eubacteriales bacterium
CATCACCGCGGCAGAATCCGATGTGATAATTGCCGTCGCGCGGTACGGAAAATTCCATAGCTTCTGCAGTCCACGCGGTGTGCGAGAAGTCCTTTGTGCAGATGACCTCACCGCTGGCCGCATCGCGCACAAACATGCGGCAGGCGTTGTCGGCGGTTTTGACCTTTGCCCAGAAGCAATAGGGGCGGTCAGCGTACAGGTATAACCCTTGATACAGCGCACAGTCGCCGTCCTCAAAGTGAGAGAGCGCACCATGCCGCCAGCCGAGATCGGTTTCTTCTTCGCCGAAGCGCTGTCGGTCATAAGACTGCACGGAAACGGAATCGGGATTTGTGTTTTTCTGCCAGGACCAGAAGACAAGTCCATCCTCAAATCCGCCGTTCTGCACGAAGCGGGAGGACGCAAATCCTGTCATGTCACAGACCGCAGTTTCAAAGAAGTTTGGCTCAACCGCGTCGATGACGTTGTTTTCAAAGCGCAGACCGGTGACAGGCGGATTGCCTTTTCTTGTGGTATAGGGATTGTAGTTCCAGTTGCCGAGCGTTTCGATGTGGTTGTCGTGGACATAGACATCGCGCACCTCCACAAGCGACTGATCGGGACAGTCAATGCCCCACAGAATCATGCCGAACGCCTTGCAGTGGTTGGTGCGCAGATCGTTGTGGTCGACTTCAATGTCAATGGACGGCTGGGGAATCTCCGAGGACCACCACGTCGGGCGGACAATGCCGCGCGGGTCGCGGTAGGAGGAGAAAATATACACCGCGTCGTCGCCTGTCTGCATCGTGCATCCCGTCACGCGGATGTGCCGGGTATTCATCAGGCAAATGCCGTCGCCGTTGCCGTGGGAAGGATTGTGGATGGTCAGGTTCCGAATCAGACCGTGGTCACAGTAAAACGGCATCATCGCGTAAGAATGGTAATCGGTGATCTCAATGTCGGCAATCTCAAACCGATGGACACGGTAGAATCCGATCGGGCAGATTTTGAGCAGTGCATCGACATCGTCATCGGGCATCATGCGGATCGTGCCGTGACCCGTGATGCGGATATCGTGGGTATGCTCGGGCGCGTAGAGGAAGGGAAGATTGAAGTACCACGCGTGGCTCCACTTGATGTCGTGATAGAGATTGTGACCGGGAAGCGGCGGACAGGGTTCATAGGTATACGGTGCGCGGCTGCTCACAGGCTTGACATAATCATCGGGGTCGGAGGACTGAAACAGCTCTGCACCGTCTTCAAAGTACAGATGCACGCCGTCACGCAGAATGAGGTTGCCCGACTTGAAGACTTTGCCGCCGTCGAGGATGACCGTACCGCCGCCAAGCATTGCTGCCGCATCAATCGCCGCCTGAATTGCCGCACGGTCGTTGGTTACGCCGTCACCTTTTGCCCCGAATCGTTCCTCGGTGACGCGCAGACGGTAGGTTTCCTGTAAAGCGCGGAACTCCTCGGGATCGGAATCATGATCCCAGCCATAGGCGTCCTTGCCGTGCAGAACCGTTTCAAAATCGCCGTTGTCCGCCATGATCGGCAGATCGGGAATGTGGAGCGTATCGGCAACCGCCTGCCAGCGGCCGATCATATCAAGGCCATTTTCGTCGATGTAGTTGACCG
>JAZTZC010000148.1:0-10579 GCA_045637265.1 Eubacteriales bacterium
CGGCGGTCTGATCGGCGGCGCTTCTCTGAAGACTGCTGACTTCACCGTTATCGTTAAGAACGGCTAAAACGGAATAACACCTGCGGTATTATTCCATGAGATTTTGACTTCGTCAAAACTCAGCTGTTAATTGAAACCGTAATTTTTCAATTTTACCCGTTATCACAGCAACGCGGGGCTGCGGGCACAGTGGTGCGGCAGTCCCGCGCTGTTTCGATTTTTTGGCAATATACGGAAGATGGGGAAATGTCTTCCGAAATGATATGAAATGAGAGGATTTCCATGAACAGAACAGTACCTATGATTCTGCCGTACAGAGTTTTTCGGTATGGCGTACTTGTCTTTTTTGTGATTCTGACGATGCTGTTCTGTAGCATCGGTGCGGCGGCGAGAACAGAGGAAACCACGTTTGGCAATGTCGAGCTTTACGCACAGGTCAATGCGAAAAACACAGAAGAAATTCAGATTTATGTTCAGCCGGATGAAGCCTTTCTGACGCAGAAGATGGGTGAGACGCTGTATCTGTTTACGCTGCAGCCCCATGAACCGGCGGAAAATCTGCGATCCAAGTCACCGACCGCAACCAAGGTGATTGAAAAAACAACGAAATTTACGGTGTCATCGGATGCTTCCGGTGAACGCCTTCGTGCAAAATATGTGCTGGCACTCGGTGAAGGTGCGGATTACCGCGTCATTGGAGAAGCCTATGTCAACAACCCGGAGGTGCTGGCAGAAAATACCGCACTCCGTTCAGAAGCATCGACGTTCAAAGGTCTCGTCGTCTCCGGGGCACTTGCCGCAGATGCGCAGTCCCTTGGCATCGGTCATGCGGTGATCCCGATCGCGGCAGACCGATATATGACCGCCGTTGGCGGCGATCCGCAGTATTCCCATGCAACCGCGGGGCTTTCTACGCATTTTGATTCCGGGATGATCGCACAGCTTGATGCGCTGGTTGCCTCCCTGCGTGCGGATGATACACGGATTCTGTTCCGCTTCCTGCTCGACGGTTCCGACCGCGCTACGACAGAGCCTGCATCGGTTTTGTATGCGGAAGGGTCATCTGACGGCGCGTCGTCGTACGGCTTTACGCTTGAAACCAAGGAAGCCTATCAAACGGTCAACAATCTCTTTTCCTATTTTGCAAAACGATATGCGTCTGACAGCGAAACGCCGATTGATTTCCTTGTCGGCTATCAGGTCAATGAATGGGTTGGCTGGTACGATCTCGGTTATACGGCAGAGCAGCTGGATGCGGCTGTCCAAACATATGCCGGAGTCTTCCGTCTTGCCGATCTTGCCCTGCGTTCACACAGTGCAAACAGCCGTGTGTATATCCCTCTGTCCAATCTCTGGGCGACAGGACGACCGTTTCTGACTGCCTTTGCAAAGGAAATGGGTTCAGATGCCGCATGGAGTGTCGCTGTGGCACCGTATGCGTCCAATGCACTTGATGACAGCATCTGGGATGATACGGGCGCGAAGAACGACCGCTATTCCACCTACTTAACCATGAACAATCTCGCAGTTCTGAAGGAATTTCTGGAGGAAGATGCGTACTTATATCAGAAGACCCGCCGTGCGGTGATCGTCGATGACTTTGCCGTACACGGAACATCGGGTGATGAAGCATCGCAGGAGCGGCAGGCGGCATCGTTTGTTTATGCTTATTATGCGGCATTGCAGGCAGACTTTCTGGATGCATTCATCTGGCACAGAATGTTGGACGGCGCGGGAGAGCAATGCTCGCTCGGTCTGCGTCAGCTGGACGCAAAGGAAAAGCCGGTCTACACATTGTTCCGCCTGATCGATACCCAGCTTGGCTCCGATGCGGCAGACCCTTATGCAAAAATCGTCGGTCAGCGCAAGTGGACATCCATCGTCAAAGGCTTTCAGAAAAAACAGGCGGAAACGGTAAAACGCTATGAAACGAAAGGAAGCGTTGTCGGGACAGATGCGCTTGCGGATAATCTGATGGCGTGGCTGGACTTCTCCGACAGAACCCTGCATGGATTTGCTCCGACTGATTATATGGCATCTGCGGAGATTCAGGCAATCACCGCAGGAACGGAGCTTAATTCCGCAGTTCTTTCTGCCGTTTCTCATCCGATGAACGGAGGGCAAATCGCATCCGTTTCGGCGGATGTATCCGCGCTGTCACTCCCACAGACCACAGAGACGCTCTATCTGACATTAAAGGCAGATGCCGCGGCTGCAGAAGCGGTTCTTCCCGAGGACGGCAGTGCAGCGACTGTCGCGGTGGTGCCGCAGACGCTTTTGGTGCAGTTACAGTTATACCGCGCGGGAGAGGATACCGTTCGCTATCTCGGTGAGACGGAAATCCGCATCGGTGAGTGGACTGTTGCCGCATTTGATATCAAAAATTATGCAAGGGCAGCATCCGGTGCCGACTTGCTCCGTCTTTCGCTGATCGGCGGCGACGGCACGACGGATATTACATACACGCTGTCTCTGAATGAAATTCAGTATGACACAGGAGCGGGATTTGTCGTCCTGCGTGTGTTCCTTGTGATTCTGGTGATTCTCGGACTGGCTGTTGCGGTATTTTTCCTGCTTGTCCTCCGTGCACAGATCATCCGCCGCAGAAGACGCCGTCAGCGTGCCGCACAGAGAGCCGCTTACCTTGCAAGACAGCGCGAGATGCAAATGCGTCAGATGCAGGCACACCAAGTTCCGCCGCAGATGTCGTCGCCGCAAATGCGTACGGGACACCAACAGCAAGCGGGACAGCAAGGACTGCCGTCACAGGGCAATCCCGCTGTCAGACGCGGCGCACAGCGCAGACCCGACATGTATCAGAATCAAAACCGTTCGGATCGCAGATAAAGATAGGAGTAGCATATGAGAAGACCGGTAAAATATAAAACAAGACAAGCAGCACGCAACCGTATGATCGCAATCGCAGCATCCGCCGTTCTCGGTGTCGGTGTCATCGGCGGTGCATCAGCGGCTGTTCTGCTCAGCCGTGATGACGGTGCCATCGATGGTATCGGTACGGGTGTCGATACTCAAAACGGAACCCCGGCAATCAGCGATACGGTCGGTATCGAAGATGGAACCGATGCGGTCACCACAGATACCGTCGGTACCGAAGCTGTGACAGATGCCGTAACCGAAACAGAAGCTGTCACCGAGCCTGTAACAGAGCCTGTGACAGAACCCGTGACAGAACCCCCTGTCGTGACCGAGCCGACACCCGCGGAAACGGAACCTCCGAAACAGCAGGAATCGCAGATCAAAGATGTTGCAACCACAAAGAACTATAAAGGCGGTTATCTCGATCTGGCGGATTATCCGACCTCTGCGGAGCTGAAAAAAGCGGCAGATGCATTGAAGGCAGACGGTTATACCGCAGTTATGGTGGAACTCAAATACGATAACGGTAAGCTCGCATACCAATCCAACGTCGCCCAGGCGAAGGACTTCGGTGCAAATCCGTCCGTCGCGGCGCAGAAGCTCGATACGATTGTTGACACGCTCCACGATGCGGGTCTTTATGTCACCGGACGCGTCTGCGCTTTGCGTGACGATCTTGCGGCGAAGGGTAATTCCGATGCCGCGCTGATGAATACGGCAGGATTCCGCTATTCCGACGGCGCATCGCGCTGGATTTCCGTATATTCCACGGAAGGACAGGATTATGTACTGTCTCTGTTATCGGAAATGAAGGCGGCAGGTGTGGATGAAATCATGCTTCGTGACTATGCACTTCCGGCGGATGCGGGAACCACGTCACCGAAGTATGACGCAAACGTCAAAAAGACTGACGCGGTTAAAGCATTTTTGAACCGTGTGGATTCCACCTTGTCGGGTGTTGCGCTGAATCTGGAGCTGGACGCGGTGACGCTTGCTTCCGGCGGTGATGATACGATGGGCATTGACTGCTCTGCATTCGGTGCGATTGCGGACAGTGTTACCGCAGACATCACACTTTCCAATCTGCGTGACGGCATGACCATCGGTACAAAGACGATTGCCGATGTCGATGCAGATCCCGCAAAGACGGTAGAAACCGTTCTTTCCGCACTCGATGCATCCGCGCTCAACATCCGTCCTCTGCTCGAGCTGACGGGCAATGCGACCAAGGATGCGGCACAGATTGCGGCAGCATTGAACAAAGGCTATGGTGCGTATCAGATGACTGAACGTGTTGTCAGCATGACGGAAAAGTAAGATGATTACAACACTGTTCTGGGACATTGATGATACTTTGCTCGATTTCAAGCGCGGAGAAGCGACTGCCATTCGTCAAACCCTTGCGCAGATCGGCATGGAACCGACCGATGCGGTGGTGCGGCTGTACAGCGAGATCAATGACGCATTGTGGAAGCGGCTGGAGCGCGGTGAGGTCACACGGGAACAGATTCTCATCGGACGCTTTGAAATGTTGTTTGCCGCCCTTGGTTTTGCCGGCGATGCACCGATGACACAGGAGCTTTATTTCTCTCATCTTGGAGAACAGCACGATTTTGTGGACGGTGCACAGGCGGTTCTCGATGCACTGCGCGGAAGATACCGCATGATCGCAGTCAGCAACGGCACGACCGTCAATCAGAACAAGCGTCTTTCTGCTTCCGGGCTTGATCGATACTTTGATAAAATCTTTCTGTCGCAGGAGATTGGTACGGAGAAGCCGTCAGCGGCGTTCTTTGATGCATGCTTTGCTGCGTTGCAGGATGTCAGACGGAACGAGGTTCTCATCATCGGCGACAGCCTGACCTCGGATATGCGCGGCGGTGTGGATGCGGGTCTTCGTACCTGTTGGTTCAATCCGCATGGGAAGAAAAATACCATCGGTGCGTGCATCGATTATGAAATTGCGGCACTTGCGGAACTATTGCCGCTTCTGGAATCGCTCACATCACCCCAAAGTTGATAATTGCAGTCTGTCTGCCGTGTACGGTTTTCTGTATGCGGCAGAATTTTTGTAATTATTTGCAAAATCTCTTGATAGATCGGTCTATTGATAGAGGAGTAAATAATCTATTCGCGGGGATGTTGTCATAATGATGACTGTGTCCCCGGTTTTCTGTTTTCTCTTGACGAAAATCGTATTTTGCGATATAATAATAACAGAAATGAGAGAGGATGGCGGGACAGTGGTGTCCTGCACGGATATGACTATGTTATCCACTGTTTACAGCGCAGGCTTGATGGGAATCGAAGGCTTTCCTGTCACCGTCGAGGTCAACTGTATCAATTCGATTCCGCAGTTTGAAATAGTCGGTTTGCCGGACAGCGCGGTCCGAGAATCGAGAGAGCGACTGCGAGCGGCGTGTGCCAATGCGGGTGTGATGTTTCCCGACGGTGCATTGACGGTCAATCTGGCGCCTGCGGACAAACGCAAGGAAGGTTCCTTTTATGATCTGGCAATGCTAATCGGCATTATGACAGCTGGCGGACGGCTGAACGTCAAAGGTGACCTGTCCAAGATGTGTTTCATCGGTGAGCTGTCCTTTTCGGGGGATGTACGCGGGGTGCGCGGCATTCTCTGTATGTGCATTGCCGCAAAGGCTGCCGGACAGAACGAGATGTATGTCCCCGCCCAGAATGCCGCGGAAGCATCGGTAATCGAAGGGGTCACGGTATATGCCGTTCACGATATCGTGGAGCTGCTTGACCATCTGTCGGGACGTGTGTCGATGGAACCGACGGTATTTGACCGTGAGGCGGCACATGCGCTGTCGTATGATATCGGTGTCGACTATGCCGATGTCAAGGGGCAGCGGCTTGCCAAGCGTGCGCTGGAGCTTGCCGCTGTGGGGCAACATAACGTGCTTTTGATTGGCCCGCCCGGTACAGGTAAGAGTATGCTTGCGAAACGTCTGCCGACGATTCTGCCGCCGCTGACGTTTTCCGAAGCCATTGAAACAACAATGCTCCATTCCATTTCCGGCATGCTCCCCGACGGAAAATCCCTGATTGTCCAGCGTCCGTTCCGTTCTCCGCACCACACAATGAGCGCGGCAGGACTGGCAGGCGGCGGTAAAATTCCCGCACCGGGTGAGATTTCGATTGCACACAACGGTGTGCTGTTCCTCGATGAACTGCCGGAATTCAACCGCGACGCGATGGAGGTTCTGCGTCAGCCCTTGGAGGACGGTGCTGTCACGATTACCCGTGCGGCGGGGAAGGTCACTTATCCGTGCCGTTTCATGCTCGTCAGCGCGATGAACCCGTGCCGGTGCGGCTATTTCGGTCATCCGACGATTCCGTGTACCTGCAAGCCAGACGACATCCGCAAGTACGTTTCCCGCATTTCGGGTCCTCTGCTTGACCGTATCGATATTCAGATTGAGATTCCGTCCCTGACCTTTGATGAGCTGAACACGCCGCAAAAGGAGGAATCGTCTGCCGAGATCCGCGGACGGGTCGAGCGGGCACGTGCCTATGCCAAGGCGCGCTACGATGCCGCCGGCGTTGAGGTGACGGCAAATTCCCGTCTGACCGCACCGCAGATTCGTCAGTTCTGTTCGATGGACGATGCGGCACAAATGCTTCTGCGCGGTGCATTTGAACGCATGGGACTGTCCGCGCGCGGCTATGACCGGATTCTGCGCGTTGCAAGAACGGTTGCCGATATGGATGAGACTGAGGTCATCGGCGCATCGCACATTGCCGAGGCGATTCAGATGCGGTCGCTTGACAGAAAGTATTTTGGTGGATAAATGGAAAAGTTATGGAAAATTCTCAAAAAAACGCTGAAGATTCTTTGGACGCTGTTGGTGGCGGTATTGGTCATCAATGCGGTCTTGTATCTGTTTGTGCCACAGGAATTTTTCATGCGAGGGTATCCGCAGACCTTATATGCACAGCCGGATTCCCCACAGGCATTTGGCGAGGAAATCGTATATCGCGCTGATGTCGAAGCGTTTTTATGGTATAATTCCGCTTATATCTACGGTACTGTGACGCTGGACAGTCATGTCCTTGAGATTTTTCACGAACAGAATTATCCGCGGTCACTTTGGGGCGAAATGCGATATAGCTGGAAATACATGGGTTCTTATCCGTGGGATTACAATAAAATGAATGTGATGGCAAGGACAGAAAATGGCTATTATGTCATACTGGAAGGCTATTACGACCGCGGCTTTGATACGGTGACAATTTATGCATCGGAAGCGGACTGTAAAGAGATGAAAAACGGAAGCCGATACTATACGGAGAGTAAATATCATTCGCTGTTCGGCGAACAATAAAGTGAACCCCCTGTCAGCATCCAACGGGATGTATGGCAGGGGGTTTTTGTCAAATGGATGATAGGGTTAAACCTTCTCGATCTTAACAAGCCAAGTCGTAAACAGATCAAAGTGCAGACGCTTTGCAAAAGTATCAGACGTGAAATATTCCTCGCTGATGACTTCATTGTCGTGTGTTTCATCAAGCAGGGAAACGGTCACGCGCGTACCCTCGGCAGCACCGCGGAACGTCACGGTGACATCCTTGCCTTCCTTGGTGTCATCATCGTGATAATAGGTCAGAAGCGCGGCACTGTTCTCGCCGTCCGTAGCGGCACTGTAGTAGATATCTTCCCAAAGCCAGCCGCCGTCGACGTGCGTACCGAGCTTGTACAGCGCATTGAACATCGGGAACGGATAATAGCCCTTGAGCGGCGCAAGCGTATCGGTGTCAAACATGCCGTTCATGCCGCAGGGTCGTGCGTCGTAGTACATCAGCATACCGAGCGACGACGCCTGTCCTGCGCACATCGTACCGGCAATGAAGGATGCGCCCTTGAGTGCCTTTTCCATGCGCAGAGAATACCGCCAGTCCTCGGCAAACCAGCCGCGGATATAGTTCCATTCGTTGAGGATTGTCATCGTACCGTCAAGTCCGACTTCGTGAAGCGCGGTTTCCCCTGCCGCAATGCAGGCATAGATTTCGCTCGGTTCTGTTGCATAGCAATGATAGGAATAGAAGTCGAGCGGGACATTGTGTTCCTTGACATGGCGCAGGAACGCATCCTTGAACGGAATCGGCCATGCATTGCAGAACGCGGGACCGCCGATTTTCAGATGCGGGAAACACTGCTTCAGGTAGGTTGCGGCTATCATGTAGAATTCGATGAACTGCTCGTCCGTACCCTGCCAGCAAGGGTTAGAACCGTCGCGGTTGCGGCAGTCGGGTTCGTTCCAGATTTCCCAGTATTCGATGTCATAATGGAAGCCGTCTGCCCAGCCCTCGGTGTAATGACGGATGATGTGCTCACAGATCTTTGCCCACTTCAGAAAGTCTTTGGGTGGGTAAGTACCTTCCTTCCAGCCGTGCTCGATGGTCGCGCCGAGACGGTAGAAGGTCTTTGCATTTGCCGCTTCCACAGCCGCAAGATAGTAGTCGGTCGGCGCAAAGACGTAACTTGCGGGATCGTTTTCGTCGGCATCAAAGTTCTTGAAGATGCGGTGAACATCGACGGTGTGTTCTCCGCCGTAACCGGAGTAGAACGATGCGTCGTGGTTGCGGACATACGGAATACCCGCTTCACGGAACTGCGGGAAGTTGGATGTGCCGCGTACCTCGGAGCCTGCGGGGCCATTGTTGACGGCGTGCATCGGCTTGATCTTGCCGAGTGTTTTGGAAAGATCAATGGTAATGTTTGTCATGGTGTGCCTCCTTGTTATGAATTTGCTTTGTTTGTATTATAATCGATTTTTTAGGGATTGTCAAGCAGATATAAAGAAAAACCGTCCTTTCTGTGACAAAAGAACGGTTTTGTTTGATTGAAATCAGAACAGATCCTCGCAGACCTCTTCCAGACAGTACTTGGAGCGGACGTACGGTTCGCGCTTGATCCACTTGCCGTTGGTGAAGTCGGGGATGGCAACCGGCATGGAGCCCATTGCGATGGAATCCTCGGACAGGCAGGAGATGACCATCCAGGATGCGGTGTCGTAAACGTCGATGGGCGTCTGCGTACCGGCCTTGACCGCTTCAATAAAGCCGCGCATGACGAGGTAGTCGATACCGCCGTGACCGCCGACAGCCGTGTAGTCCTTCCACAGCGGATGCTCGTGTTCGGGGAAGAATTCGTTCATATCGGTGAAGCGGTGACCCCAGGAAGCGCCTTCGCAGGAGCCGTCGAACATGCAGCCGTACTTGTCCTCGGACCAGATACCCTTGGTACCGTGAACGAGGTTGCCGCGGGAGTATGCACGGGGCAGGGTGGTGTCGTGCTTGAGGACGATGGTTTCGCCGTGTGCGCACTTGATGCAGGTGATAACGATGTCACCCTGTGCGAATGCAAAGTTTGCGTTTTCAAAATCTTCGCCGCGATTGTCCTTGATCCATGCGTTGATGCCGCGCGCCTTGGAGGACATTGCGGTCAGGGAGATCATGCGGTTGCCGCGGTTGATGTTCAGATACTTGGCGATCGGACCGAGCTCGTGCGTCGGATACAGTTCACCGTTGCGGTTCATGTAGTTGTCCAGACGGTAGTGGCGGTTTTCGTGACCGAGTGCAACTTCGTCGCGCAGGTCATGCTCATAGCCGCCTTCGCAGTGGATGATTTCGCCGAACATGCCCTTCTTGATCATGTTGAGGACGGTCAGCTCTTCACGTCCGTAGCAGCAGTTTTCAAGCATCATGCACGGAACTCCGGTACGCTCGTAGGTCTTGACGAGCTCCCAGCACTGGTCAACGGAATATGCGCCGCCGACTTCGGTTGCAACGTACTTGCCTGCGTTCATCGCATCGATGCAGACCGGAACGTGTGCTTCCCAAGCGGAAGGCGTGATGACAGCGTCAACGTCTTCCATTTTCAGCAGTTCATGGTAGTCGAGTGTTGCGACAGGGGTGTTGCCGCGCTTGTTGATGACAGCCTGCTTGCCGGCTTCGGTTCTGTCTTCATAGAGGTCACATACACCGACGACGTTGACATCGGGCATGGTGTCGAGCACCATGTTCAGAAGTCCGTAGCCGCGACCGCCAAGACCGATAAATACGACATTGATCGTTTCTTTCATTTTGAAATACCTTGCTTTCGTCAGATTGGATGTTTGATGGAAACATCATATTGCATATATGATATCATAAAAAAGGGGATTTGTAAAGGGGATTGCAGAATTTTCAGTGGATTTATGCGCAAAAAAACACCCCCGATGGCTTCACCGGGGGTGCATCATTGTCCGATAAGAATTCACACGCAAACACTGCGGTGAACCAATCTAAACGAAAGGCTTGATAGATTGTGATGGATCGTCAGATCCGTCGAACAAGCTGTGAATTAGTGCTTCTTGGAGAGAACAACGCCTGCTGCGATAGCCATAACAGCTGCAGCTGCAACGATGCCAGCGTCAGCGGTGGTAGGAGCGGTAGCGCCGCCTTCAGCGGGAGCGTCAACAGCGGGATCTTCAACAACGGGAGCTTCGAGAGCTGCGCCGAGAGTGAAGGTAGCGTGGCCGGTCGGGTCCTTACCGGGGTCACCGGAGACACCGTAACCGAGCTGTTCGTGGACGTAAGCGTCAGAGCCGCCGTCTGCGGAAGTACCCATAGCCCAGATAACGGAGCCGAGGAACTTGTCGCCTTCAACGAGGTTCTTTTCTTCGAATGCTGCGAAGGG
>JAZTZC010000149.1:0-3642 GCA_045637265.1 Eubacteriales bacterium
TCCGGCTCTGTTGTCGACATCAATACCTTTGAGGAAGCAAACGACGCTGTCAAGGCTGCAATCGAAGCAGGCGATAAGACACTCCGTCCCGCTGTCTGCTCTCATATGCTGCTCGGTATTACCAAGGCTGCTCTGCAGACCGAATCCTTCCTGTCCGCAGCATCCTTCCAGGAAACCACCAAGGTTCTCACCGAGGCGGCGATCCGCGGTAAGGTTGACCACCTGCTCGGTCTGAAGGAAAATGTTATCATCGGTAAGCTGATTCCCGCAGGTACCGGTATGGAACGCTATCGCAGCATCCATGTCGAGCGCCAGGATCGTGTCGCATCGGATGATATCATCATCGACGAAGCATAATTTCAATACCCATCCGGGGTGCTGTGAATTTCACGGCATCCCGGTTTTTCTGTATAAAAAGGAGAAAATCGGGAATCCTTATCTTACTCTGATAAAAGGATGGTAACAGATATGGGCACATTTCCGTTTCCCGACATCGCAGGTACACAGACAGAGAAGAATCTCTATACCGCACTTGGCGGTGAATCGCAGGCAGCGCTGAAGTACCGCTGGTATGCCGAACACGCAGAGCAGGCAGGTTATGCCGCCATTGCGCGCATTTTTTCGGAAACCGCTGACAATGAAAATGAACATGCGGAGGTCTGGTTCAAGCTGCTCGGCGGAACCGGAGAGGTCGCTGACAATCTGGAGGCTGCGGCAGGCGGAGAGCATTACGAATGGAGCACGATGTATGATGACTTTGCAAAAACGGCGGAACGTGAGGGATTTCCCGAAATCGCCGCAAAGTTCCGTATGACCGCGGATGTGGAACGCCGTCACGAAGCACGGTACCGTGCAGCAAAGGAGACGGTTGCGGATGGCACTGTGTTTTCCACAGGCTGTGAGGAAACTGTCTGGGTGTGCGTAAACTGCGGGTATCTCTATACGGGTGAGCAAGCACCGAAGGTCTGTCCGCTCTGCTGGCATGACAGGGGATATTTCAAGCAGCAGGATACGACAACCGCATAAGCATGAGAAAGGAAACAGCACTGCCGCAGATTGCCTCTGCAGGTTGCGGGTGCTGTTTTTCTCATGTTTACATTTCCCTACTTGACGGCGGCGGAAAACTGTGGTAATATTATAATGATATGAAAATGAAAAGAAGGAGAGCAGCATGACCATGCGGACGGTGAACCCGAATCACGGAACAAATACGCCCGGTGCAGAAGTACAAACCAAAAAGCCGTGCCCACGCAGAATCCGTGCAGAGCACATCTTTGCACTCGGATTTCTTGTGATCATTCTCATGGGTGCCGGACTGCTGATGCTCCCTGCTGCGTCCAATGCAGGAACCGTTACGCCGTTTTCCGATACACTGTTTACCGCTGTCAGTGCAACGTGTGTAACGGGATTGGTCGTTGTTGACACGGGAATCCATTGGAGTCTGTTCGGACAAAGTGTGATTCTTTGCATGATACAGATCGGCGGTCTTGGCTTTATGTCGTTTGCGCTGATTTTGCTTGGTGCACTCGGCAAGCGCGTTTCTCCGCGTGTCCGCAATCTGACGGCGCAGTCGTTTGGTCTGGATACGGGTGCAGATATCCGTCGACTGGTCAGACGTGTCTTCGTCGGAACAGCGGCGATTGAAGGATGCGGGGCTCTTCTTTTGATGATTCGCACGATCCCGATTTTCGGTGTCGGACGCGGCATTTTTGCAGGGATATTCCTGGCGGTATCGGCGTTCTGCAATGCCGGTTTTGATCCGTTCGGCGGAGTTCTGACATCTCCTTTCTCCTCTCTTGTGGAGTTTGAGACGGATCCGCTTTTGCTTTGCGTTCTGTCTGCCCTGATTGTGCTCGGCGCCGCAGGCTTTCTTGTCTGGAGTGACCTTTGGGATCGGTTTCGTTATCAGAAACGCATGAGCGTTTATACGCGATTTGTGCTTGCGGTAACAGGGTGCCTCCTGCTTGGCGGCGCTGTTCTGATTGCACTCTTAGAATGGAACAACCCGGCGACGATCGGGGAGATGACCGTGCCGCAGAAGCTGCTTCATGCATTTTTTCAGTCGGTTACGCCGAGAACTGCCGGATTTGATGCGATCGGACAGACCGCGATGTGTGATGCATCCAAGGTGATCTCGATGTTATTGATGTTCGTCGGCGGCGCATCGGGTTCGACAGCAGGTGGTGCCAAGATCAGTACGGTCGGCGTCATGCTGCTCGCTGTCTGGGCGACCTTGCGCGGCAAACGGGAGATTCGCGTCATGAAGCGTACCATTCCCGCCGATGTGGTATTCCGCGCAATGTGTATTCTGTTCATTTTACTGGTTGCGATTTTTTCGTGTGCCATCGCGATTGTGATGCTGGACGGTGTTCCGATGGAGTCTGCACTGTATGAGTGCTTCTCGGCGTTCTGTACGGTAGGTCTTTCGCTGTCGCTGACGCCAACTCTTGGGATTGTCAGTAAAATGCTGTTGATTTTTGCCATGTATGCGGGACGCGTCGGGATTCTGACCCTGTCCAGCGTGCTTCTGCATCGGTCGGATGAGGAAGATGCCATACGGTATCCGACAGTGAAACTGCTGATCGGATGAATACCGTTATTCGGCTTCGGAAATGATAACATAAAACAAAAATTGGAGAACAACATGAAAAGCTTTTGTATCATCGGTCTAGGCAGATTCGGACGTGCGCTGGCGGAAACGCTGGCTGCTGCAAAAAAAGAAGTCCTTGTCATTGACAGCGATGAAAAAAATATCGAATCGATTGCGGACAGCGTCGACAGTGCGATTCTCGGCGACTGTACCGAGGAAGCCGTCCTCCGTGCCGCCGGTGTCGCCGATTATGACTGCGTTGCACTCTGTATTTCGGAGAACGCCAATGACAGCGTTATGGCAACGATTGTGTTAAAGGAGCTCGGCGTCAAGTATCTGATCGCACGTGCGGCGGATGAACGCCATGCAAGAGTGCTCGAAAAGCTTGGTGCCGACCGCGTTGTGCTTCCCGAATCTGACATCGGACGCCGTGTCGGTCTTGCGCTGTCGCATGAGGGTGTTCAGCAGTATATGGAGTTTTCCGAGGATACCGCGATTGTCGAGATGGAAGTTCCCGCGCGATGGGTCGGAAAAACACTGCTCGAACTCGATGTCCGCAAAAAAATGAACATCAACGTCATTACCGTCCGCAAAAAGAACGTGCATAAAAAGGGCATTTCCGTCGATCCGAACAGCAAGTTCGGTGCAGGTGACACGGTCACGGTCATCGGTCAGAAGGAAGATATCCGACGGATGCTGGCACATCAGGGGAATTGAAACATGCTTGATATCACACAATACCGTGTTGCGGCACCGTGTCTGCTGCGGACATACCGTCTGGCACTGGTGACCGATCTTCACAACTGCGCATACCGACAGCTGCTGGATGGGATTCGCAGACAGAACCCCGATGCCATTGTGATTGCAGGGGATCTGCTTGGAAATCTGGATACGCGCGGTGCACGGGCGCTGGACTTTTTGCGGGAAGCCGCGGCAGAATTTCCCGTTTTCTATGCACTTGGCAATCATGAAATACGACTGGTCGAAGACGATTACCGTGTCATCCGTGAAACGGGTGCGACGCTGTTGGTCAATGAAACGGCGGAATTCGG
>JAZTZC010000150.1:0-10587 GCA_045637265.1 Eubacteriales bacterium
CAGAACGACATGGCTACGATCCGACTTACTCGCATCTCTGGCTGATCTGGCAGTTTTCAAAATCCTTCAAAAACGGCGGTTCAGAGGGCGGATGGTCGCCGACGGTGCGTCCTCCAAGACTCGGCGGCAATAAGCGCGTCGGCGTTTTTGCGACACGTTCTCCCAACCGTCCCAATGCCATCGGGCTGTCCTCGGTCGAGATCGAATCGATCGAATATTCTGCTGACAGAGGTCCCCTGATTCATGTCCGCGGCGCCGATTTGCTGGACGGAACGCCGATCTTTGATATCAAGCCGTACCTGCCGTTTACTGACAGCCATCCCGATGCCCGCGGCGGTTTTGCCGATGAGAAAAAGGATTACGCGCTGACGGTTTCCGATCCCGACAATCTCCTGACGGAACTTTCGGAGGATGACCGTGCGGCTGTGACAGAAGTGCTGTCCGAGGACCCGCGCCCGTCCTACCAGTCCGATCCCTACCGCGAATACGGTATGGAATATGGTATGTGGGAAATTCGCTTCACTGTCGATGATGACCGCGGTATGCTCGTTGTGACAGGGGTACAGACGAGAACAACATAATACGATATTTTCCGACATTGCAATACTTTTTTGGACAAACCTCTTTTCTCATGCCGAATTTTATGATATAATATCAACACAGTGATTCCTATTATAATACTACCGATGCAGGCTGAACCGTTCTGTGACAGTGCGGCTTGCGGAAAGGCGGACCCCTTGGCGATTGAAAAAAGCACCAAAAAGATCAAACGGCGTTTCGGCGACCGTGCGGAGGGCAGACGTGTACGAACTGTCTCTCCGATGGCACGCGTATCGCCGTATATCATGAAAACCCGCAATACCTCGCAGAATTACATTCGTGATGAGATTGATACAACGAAGATCGATCAGTACATCAAAGAGAAAAAAGCAAAAGGCATGATGGGCTTCAACCTCATGTATATTCTGATTGCAACGTATGTCAGAACGCTGTCTCAGTATCCCGGACTGAACCGCTTTATCGCAGGGCAGGAGATTTATGCGCGTCATAACATTGAAATTTGTCTGACGATCAAAAAGGAAATGGAGCTGACCTCCCCCGATACGGTCATCAAGGCAGAGTTTGAACCGGATGCAACGGCAGAAGAGGTCTACGAAAAGATCAATCAGATCATTGAAGATTACAGAAATGCCCCCGGCGGCTCGTTTGACGGTACGGCAAAGGTTCTTTCCTATATGCCGGGTCTGCTCATGAAGTTTGTTGTCTGGGTACTGCAGATCATGGACTATTTTGGCTGTCTGCCGCGGTTTCTGTCGCGCCTGTCTCCGTTCCACGGTTCGTTCTTCATTACATCGATGGGTTCCCTTGGAATTCCGCCGATCTACCATCATCTGTATGACTTCGGCAATGTGCCTGTGTTCATGTCCTTCGGTGCAAAAAAGCATCGTTATGAGGTGCAGTCCGATGGGACTACCAAGCATGTTCCGTATGTCTCCTATACCGTTGTCATGGATGAACGTACAGTCGATGGCTTCTATTACGCGACGGCTCTGCGCTATATGAACCGCATTTACCGCAATCCGTGGATGCTCGATGAGCGTCCCGAAACCGTTGTGGAAGATATTCCGTAATGAAAGATACCGGCATTTGTTCTCCCGGAAATTCCGATGGACAGATGCCGGTTTTTCGTTGTTTTCCGAAATTGTTTACGAATTTGTCTTGCTTTTTCGTGCAAGAAATGATATACTAATAAAGATATCAAAAACGGCAAAAGAAAGGTACGACCATCATCATGACAACAAATCCCAATTCTCCCGCGCTTGTTGAGTACAGCGGTGCGGCTCTTGCTTATCTCGGCGATGCCGTGATGGAGACGCTTGTACGGCAGATGCTGGTTATGCGCGGTATCGGAAACGCAGGCAAGCTGTCGGCGCTGTCGCTGGATTATGTTCGTGCCACCAATCAGAGCCGGGGACTGGACGGTCTTCTGCCGCATCTGACCGAGGAAGAAAATGCCGTGTACCATCGCGGACGCAATGCCGCCGGTGCGCATCCCAAAAGTGCATCGGTGAACGATTACCGCCGTGCGACGGGACTGGAGGCGCTGTTTGGTTATCTGCACCTGAAGGGTGATGCCGCGCGTCTTGAAGAGTTGTTCGCCATTTATGTCCGTTATCTTGAAGGAGATTCCGCCAATGCCGATGAAGAAAAGTAAAAAAATAGCCCTGTGTGCCATTTTGAGTGCATTTTCTGTGCTGATGCTGTTCATCGGTGCGGTGATTGATGTTCTCAGCATGACGATGGTTGCCATCGCGTCGATGTTTGTTGTTGTGGTTATGATCGAGGTCGGAGAACCGTATCCGTGGCTGACATGGGGTGTATCATCTGCGCTTTCACTGATTCTTTTGCCGAATAAGCTGCCCGCAATTCTGTATTTTCTGTTCGGCGGACTTTACCCGATTGCAAAGGCGGCATTTGAACGTCTGCATTATGTTGTCGCATGGGTGCTGAAATTGAGCTTTATCAACACAGCATTGCTTCTTGTTGTCACCGCAACGAAATATATCTTCTATCTCAACGATTCGTCGATTGACTTCACCGTTCCGTTTCTGGTTGTCGGAAACCTTGCGCTGATTCTCTACGACATTGCGCTGTCGAAGATTATTCTTCTGTATCTGGTCAAGATCCGTCATCATATGGGACTGAAAAATTATTTTTCCAACTGAACAGATAATCCCGGACAAACCGTATTCATCGGCTGTCCGGGATTTTTCATTTGAAATTATTTATCATCGCGGTCAGAGAAGAAAATCTTGACAGCGACACCGAGCGCCAGAATGGCTGCAGCAGCACCGAGTGCCGCAACTGCCATCGCGGTGTCTTTGACGGATTTCTTTTCTTCCTCTTTTTGAACATCAGCCGGTGTGATCACGTCGATATGAATATCTCGGCCGGCAATGGAGTTCGGATAAACCTTTGCTGTCAGGTCATCGTGAATGTTCAGTCGGCAGAAGCGGTCACCGTCGTCGGAAATGCGGCGGTAATCGTCCTGATAATCGCGTGCATCGCCCGTTTCAAACAGCCGCAGGAGCGAGACGGGAATCTGTTCCTGTTCGGCATCCTCTGTTACGCAGTCCGTCGGTTCTGTTTCCAGATATTCGTGTGCGATTGTGGAGAAAATATAACCGTAGTTTGCAAGCGGTTCGTCTACCATCCAATTGGCAACATACTGTACCGATGCATTGTGCCGATAGGAGGTCAGCCCCTGCTCGATATAACCTTCCGCGGTTGTGGTACCGTTTTCGATCATATAATAGCCGTCGATTTCATTGCCGAAGACCTTACCGCTTCCGTTAAAAACAGATGCGACATAGTCCATCGAAAATGCATGGTCAAAGCCGGGCGCATCATCGACAACCACAAGATCGGCCTTTTCCGAAAGATCGGCAAAACCGAGTGTGCAGCGGCGAATGCTTGCCGCGTCCCAGACACAGCCGAACTGGACCGCAAACGGAATCTCGGGAGCTTCGTTTTTCTGAACGTCGGCGAGGCGGTCGATCAGCGCTTTGAGCACGCGGTGGCGGCACTGATAGAACAGTACACCGAGAGGACTCCGATCCGTGTCGGCAGGCATCGGAACTTCTGCAAAGGTGCGGTACTCCGTGCCGAGATCCGAATTCAGATCGGCAGCAGTCTCATAGACCGAGGACAGATAGGCTTCAAATGCACGCTTCATATGCACGGAATAGTCATAAGCACCTGCGCACCAGTATTCCGTTTCGCAGAACGGTGTAAACGTCGGGAACGCATAAGCAATAATGCCGGGAGCATAGCTTTCTGCGAAATGCTTCATTGCCGCACCATAAAAGCGCACCATACATTCCGTACCGCGCGGGCTTGCATAGGAGATCATCGCTGTTCCGTAATTGGTTTCGGGGACATGGGTATCAGCACCGTATGCATACTGGAATTCATCGGTATCGATGACAGCATCGAGGGCGGTTTTGATACCGTTTTCCGATATATGTACCTTGCGCTGCAGATCGACGGTCAGAATGACATCCATACCTTTGGAGACTATATAGGCGATCTGTTCGTCATACGGCGCAAAATCATATACTCCAGGTGTTTTTTCTGCATTGAACCAGGAAAGATGCAGACGGATTGTGGAAAATCCCTGTCTGTGTGCACGGTCCACCAGCTGTTCAAATACACCGCGTTCGGTGATTTCAAAGTTCCAGATGACAAATGCCAGTCTTCGTTTTGCTGTTGTCACGGATTCTGCCATAATGCTTACTCCTTTGATGTATCAGGCTCTCTCATTTTCAGCCAGATCAGCAGAACGGAAATGTCTGCAGGGCTGATGCCGGAGATACGGGAAGCCTGCCCGATGCTTTCGGGACGGATCTTCTGCAGCTTCTGCGCCGCCTCAATGCGGATACCCTTGATCTGTGAATAGTCGGCATCCCTTGGCAGAAGTGTATGCTCCAGTCGGCGGAATTTTTCGACCTCCGCCATTTCGCGGGCAATATAGCCCTCATATTTGATCTCTATCTGTGCACCGTCCATGACCGCACGGGGCAGGTCGGGACGCGTGGTATCGACGCTTTCCAATGCGTCATAGTCCAGCTGCGGGCGCTTCAGCAGTTCTGCAAGACGCACACCGGTTGTCGGCGGCTGTGTACCGCGTTCCTCACAGATGCGGCGCAGTTCTTCTGTCGGAGGCAGGGAGATGGAACGCGTTCTTAAGACCTCATGGCGGATCGCTTCCTGCTTTTCGAGGAACTTCTGATACCGCTCCTCGCTGACAAGACCGATTTTGTAGCCGATCGGGGTCAGACGTGCATCGGCATTGTCCTGACGCAGCAGCAGTCGGTATTCCGAGCGGCTCGTCATCACGCGGTACGGTTCATTGGTGCCCTTGGTGACAAGGTCATCGATCAGCATACCGATATAGGAAGTCTCACGTGTCAGCACGAGCGGCTCACGGCCGAGAATCTTCTGTGCGGCATTGATGCCTGCGACAATACCCTGTGCTGCAGCTTCCTCATATCCCGAGGTGCCGTTGAACTGTCCCGCGCCGTAAAGACCGTCGATGTCCTTGAATTCCAGCGTCGGATACAGCTGGGTCGGATCGATGCAGTCGTATTCGATGGCATAAGCCGTACGCATCATCTTTGCATGCTCCATGCCGGGCAGGGACGCCAGCATCTTTTTCTGCACTTCCTCGGGAAGCGAGGAGGAGAAGCCCTGTACGTAAATTTCTTCTGTCTGCCATCCCATCGGCTCCAAAAACAGCTGATGACGCGGCTTGTCGGAGAAGCGCACGACCTTGTCTTCAATCGACGGGCAGTAGCGCGGACCGATGCCGTGAATGCGTCCTGCGTAAATCGGACTGCGGTCGAGGTTGGCTCGGATGATTCCGTGTGTGGTTTCGTTGGTATAGACAACATGGCAGGTCGTCTGTGGCAGAGCGTGATATTCTGCGCGGTCGGTACGGGTCGAAAACGGTTCCGATCCGTATTCGCCCTCCTGTACTTCCATGCCGTCAAAGTTAATGGATGATTTTAAGATTCTCGCGGGAGTTCCCGTCTTGAAGCGCATGACGCGAAGGCCCTCACGTTCCAAAGCGGAGGTCAGCTCTGTCGCAGGCAGCATACCGTCGGGACCGGACGGGAATGCCACTTCGCCGACAATGACCTGTGCGCAGAGGAACGTGCCGGCACAGATGATTGCCGCCTTGACATTCCACACCGCGCCGTATTTTGTTGTGACGGAATCGATGTGCTTTCTGCCGTCTTCATCCACGGTACAATGGAAATCAGTGATCTCCGCCTGTACCAGCGTCAGATTCGGTGTCTGCTCAATCGTATGCTTCATCAGCGTACGGTACGCCTGTCGGTCTGCCTGTACACGCTTGGAGTGGACTGCCGGACCTTTGCCGAGATTCAGCGTCCGGCTCTGTATGGTGACCTTGTCCGCGGCATAACCCATTTCGCCGCCGAGCGCATCGATTTCATAGACGAGATGTCCTTTTCCCGTACCGCCGATGGAGGGATTGCACGGCATATTGCCGACGGCGTCGAGATTGATTGTGAAAAGTACGGTATTGAGTCCGAGTCTGGCACATGCCAGTGCTGCCTCGATTCCGGCGTGTCCTGCACCGACAACCGCGACATCGGCCTCACCTGCCTGATATGTGATCATGGATGTGTTATGTTCCTGTCTTTTGGATTTTTGGTGTTATTTGCTCATCATGCGGAAGACCTGCCAGCCGACACTCTTATCAAACGCGGCGATCATTCCCTGGGATGGTGCGGAAAGATAGTCAAAGACCTGCGGCAGAATCCAGTTGCCGCTTGTGTCCATCAATCCCTTTTTGCCGTTTTCATTGCCGACAACGATCATGCCGGAGAGCGACGGCGTGACATGCGAATACTGCGGCTGAACGATCCATTCGTTCTTGTAATTCATACAGCCTAAAAGCCCTGTATCGTTGTTCTTTAAGAGAAGTACGCCGTCGGAATACGCTTCCAACGTATAGCCTGTGGGGAGCGGGAACTGATTTCCCTTCACATCGAACAGATAGGAGCTGTCGGATTCCTTGATATAGTAATATGCCTTATAGGTGACGAGGTTCTGTCGGATGCGGATTCGGGTCAGACCGTGGCTGAAATAGTAGTAGCCGAGCGATTCAATGCCGTCAGTATCGGGAAGCGTGATGTTTTCATAGGTCTGGAACAGCTCGGGTTCCGCATAGCTCATCTGATAGACGATGTTTCCCTGTTCGTTCAGAAAATACATCATATATCCGTCGAGCGCAACGGCATACCCGTCATGGAAATTATATGCCTCGGTAAAGCGCGGAAAGATTACAGTCGCACCGGTCTTTGCATTTTTATAGCCCCATCTGCCGTAGCTGTAGAAGCGAACAAGATCACAGTCGCTTTCACCGAAATCAAGCGGCGCATCAAACTGCAGACCAAGCTCGGTTTCCTTGGGACGCGTTTCATCGGTATAAGGACTGACCTCCCATTTTCCGTCATCGGACAGGATATAATAGGTCAGATGCTCCACCTCCATCTTGGTGGGCTCTTCTTCAAAAAGTCCGCTTTCCATCGGTCGTCTGCTGTATTCCTCGACTGTCATAATCGGGAGGAACACATCTTCCTTGACACGCTTGACTGCCGCAAACAGCGCCCGTCCGTTTTCATCACGCAGCTCGGTCAGCCGGAAATCGGATTCGTCGTAGTCGGAAAGCAGCGTGGTTCCGTCCGGTTTGAGCAGCGTATACTTGCCGTTGACATCACGGATGATATATCCGTTGCGCAGCGTGACGGCGGGACGGTCTTCCGTGACTGAGATTTCCTCGGTGACGATACAGCCTTTTTCGTATTCGACGATCTGTACATCGCGGACATCATGCTTGGAATAGGAAAAGTTTTTGCCAAGTCCTGATAAGGGTAGCTTGGCAAGCACAGTTCTGCCTCTCTGATAAATGCCGGAGGTCTGTGCGCTGTAGCCCTGGGACTGCAGTGCTTTTGCAGTTTTGAGTGCATCGGATACCGTCTTTGCGGTTTCTTTTTTGGTTGTCGTCTGCGCAGGACCCTGTGTCGGATTCTGTGCGGGTGTCTGCTCGGCAGGCGGTGCTTCGGTTGTGAGCTCCTCGGTGCTTGGTTCTGCGGCTTCGGTGTCTTCGGGAACGGGTTCGGTAACCGCTTCTGTTTCAACAGGCTGTGTCTCCGTGACCGCATTTTCCAGCGGAACACGTTCCACAAAGGAGAAGTCAAAGTAACCGCGCAGGTACATCATGGCACCGACCGTCAATCCAAACAGGATGACAATCGCCGCGGCGCGTACTGCCTGAACGCCGATAAAATGAAGGATGCGTTTCTTCATGTAAAAATCCTTTCACATAAGCATGAATTATTTATGATATTTTCCGCCGCCGAGGATATTCATGGCGCGGTAGAGCTGCTCGCACAGGATGACGCGCATCAGCTGGTGCGGGAATGTCATCTGAGAAAATGACAGCTTCCAGTCGGCACGGGATTTGACTTCCTCCGACAGACCGTCCGAGCCGCCGATGATGAATGCGATATCGGAATAGCCGTCGGTGGCAAGCGCGTCCAGCCGTGCGGCAAACTGCTCGGAGGAACATTGCTTACCCTCAATGCACAGCGCACAGACATAGGCGCGTTTGGGTAATGCATCGAGAATTTTTTTGCCTTCTTTTTCGACAGCCGCGCGGATTTCACCTGCAGATGGGTTGTCAGGCAGGTGTTCATCTTTGCATTGTACCTCGGTGACACGTGCATACGCACCGAGCCGTTTGATATATTCCTTGAGTGCATCGGTCAGATATTTTTCCTTGATGGTACCGACCGAGAGAATGGTGATGTTCAGCACGTCAGCGCTCCTTTGGTTTTGTCCTTGCATCTGTATGGGCACAAAATCCCTTATTATAATAGTATACTCCCAAACACTTCCGTTGTCAAGCAACTCACGAAAAAGACACGAAAATGTTACGTATTTTTACCCTAATTTCTGATTATTCTGTGAAATCTCTTGCCGTGGAGCAGAATTTATGGTACAATAAATACACTACAATGTATCCAAGGAAAGGATTCCGGAATTTATGCTGTTTTCTGTCAATGAAGTTGATCCCCGCGATGCCAATACGCCCGAGCAGGCGGCAAAGATCGACCGTTCCATTCGTATTCTGACCATCATCGTTATCGCGCTTGCCGCGGTATTCCTCATCAATATGCTTTCCACGCGCGTGTTTGCACCGTCCTCCAATTACAAGAACGGTACTGCCGCAATGCAGGAAGGACGGTATGGTGAAGCGGTCGAATATTTCACGGCTGCCGGGGATTACAAGGATGCCGCCGACCAGCTGGCACGTGCCAAGCAGTCCTATGCCAATCTGCTTGCCGGTAAGGAAGATGCGATTTCCTATATGTCTGCCGCAATGCCGTGGTACTCCGTAACTGCGGACGGGATGTTTGCATTTGCGAAGGATCCGTATGAAAAGGCAGGTGCGCTTGTCCTCAATCCCGGCGAGATCATCATTCCCGACGTTCTGGATGGAATTCTGATCACCTCAATCAAGGAAAAAACATTCCTCAATGCCGATACGGTGACCTCGGTTGTCATTCCCGATAAGGTGACGGCACTTCCCGACAGCTGTTTTTATAATGCGACCGCAATGCAGACGGTAACACTTCCCGCATCTCTGTCTGTCATCGCACAGCGCGCGTTTATCAACTGCACGTCCCTGCAGTCTGTTACCGTTCCGGCAGGTGTGCGTGAAATCGGTCTGCGTGCGTTCAATAACTGCTACGCGCTGACGACGGCAGATCTCGGTGCGTGTGACGGTCTGACCACGCTGGAATCCTACACCTTCTCCGAATGCTATGCGCTGACGGAAATTGCACTTCCCGCATCCCTGACTGCCATTGAGGAAAATGCTTTTGTCAACTGTGAGTCTCTGAAAACCGTACGCTTTGGCGGCACGGAAGCGCAGTGGAATTCCATTGCAATCTCGGAAGGCAATGAAGCACTTCTGAATGCCAATGTCGTGTTCGGCGGTTAAATCCGTGCATAAAATAAAATAGAACCGATATCGATCGCATCGGCGCGGATTTGCGCTTGGTGCGGTCTTTTTTGTCCTGCGGGATGTATGGACTTTTGATAAAGTGTATTGACAATCCCCCCCGAATCTGTTACAATGATGTCAATAAAATTTGATGAAACGAGGTATTCCCGGAATGAAAATGGAACTTCACGATTATGACATTTTCCCAAAAGTTTTTCCTGTCGGCGTTTCTGCCAATATTACGGTAAAGCCGCAGGGCATTCACACGAAGTTTTCGGGTGAATACAAGATCATGGTACAGCGTCTGGACGGCGGTCACATCGGACACGAATTTTCCGCATGGAATCATACCGATTACGATGTTACCCCGTGTGAGGACGGTTGTCTGCGCTTTGCCTATACCGCCGACAAGGAGGGTGAGCTTGCTGTCCGCATCTACCGAAAGGACAACGACCGCAGAATCGTTCAGCTCAATCTGTACGCACTTGCGGAAGACATGGCAGACAGAATCCCCTTGCGCGGCGACCTTCATATGCACACCTGCCGTTCGGACGGACATTCCGATCCCGCGATCGTATGCGCCGACTACCGTATGAAGGGCTATGACTTCATCGTTGTCACCGACCACAGCAGATATTATCCTTCGCTGGAAGCCATCCGCGCGTATAAGGATGTCAAAACCGCGCTGAATATTCTGCCGGGTGAGGAAGTCCATCTGCCGCAGACCGATGTTCATATCGTCAATGCAGGCGGTCTGTTCTCCATCAATGGTCTGTTCGCTTCCCTGCGCAACTACATCGAAACCGACGGCGACTTAAACGCAAGACGCTTTGACGACACCGTCACCCCGCCCGACATTGTGACCGATGAGCAGTATAACCGCGAGCTTGACGCAATTGAAGCATCTCTGACCGATGTTCCCGCTGATGTGAACAAGCGTTGGTATGCCGTCTGTGTCTGGGCATTTGACAAGATCCGCGAGGCTG
>JAZTZC010000151.1:0-3471 GCA_045637265.1 Eubacteriales bacterium
CAACATCGCAAAGCGCATCGGCGGACGCAGCATTCCGCTGTTTTCCGCTGACATTTAACAGATACAAATTCGGGCATTTGCCCAAAAACATAAAGAAAGGGGTTTTCTCAATGGAAATCGCAATCATCGCTCATGACTCCAAAAAGGAACTGATCGCACAGTTCTGCATCGCGTATTGCGGCATTTTATCCAAACACAACATCTCCGCTACCTCCATCACCGGCAAGTACATTTCCGATGCCACGGGTCTGAACATTGAACGACTTCTTTCCGGCAAGCAGGGCGGCGTCCAGCAGATCGCGTCCCGTATTGCTTACGACGAGATCGACATGGTTATCTTTTTCCGCTCCACCAATGCACCCGCCGCTGTCGGCACAGAACAGGAAGAGCTGGAAGCAGGTCTGATCCGCATGTGTGATCTCCACAATGTTCCGATCGCAACAAATATCGCTACAGCAGAGGCTTTGATCTCTGCGCTCGAACGCGGTGACTTCGATTGGCGCGAGATCATCAATCCCAGATCCGAATATAACCGCAGAAAAAAAGTCCGCGGCTATTGATTTTTCTTTGATACTACCAAACGCTGCCGCAGAAATTTTTCGTGCGTCAGCGTTTTTTGTCTATCCTTGTTCGTAATCATTTTGATTTTCATCAGGAAAGGTAGGCTTTCAGAAACGAAAGCAACGAAAATATTATGAATTATACCGAACTGAAAAAGAAAACCAATGTCGGCTGGAATACATGGAATACCTTGAATGTGCTCTCTTATTCTCATCTGCCCGACGGCTTTACCATCAACCTCTGCATCCGTGAATACGGCTCCGCCATTCTCCGTCAAAGCCTGATCGGACGCAGCGGAGAGAATGAAGAAAAAATCTTCCCGGGTGCACGTACCTATGATGGACGCTGTTCCGAACTGAATCTGAAATACAACAGACTTGATCTGGATGTCAGAACCGTTGTTGTCGATGACGAACAAATCATCCTGCTCACACCGCTGGAAACCGGAGCTTACCGTGCACCGACGCTCATCATCGAAGCATGTCTGATGTGGGGCAAAGATGGCAGTCTGTTCAAAAAGGACGGCAGAATCGGTGCACAATGCGGTGACCGCAATTTTGAGGTTTATACCTCCAGCCCGACCGTCACACACCAGCATACCCATTCCCTCTCACCGTATATCGCGGTTGAACTGGACGCGCCTGTCGTTGTCTCCACACGTCCGTGCTCCGTGGAAGAAGCTGAGGTTTTGTATGCCGCAGAAAAAGCGAAGCTGGATGCCGAAAATAATGCTTACGGTATTCACTCCGAGGCATATACCGCGATGAAAACCTGTCTCGCGTGGGACACCATTTATGAATGTGAGCATGACCGCATCTGCTCTCCTGTTTCCCGTATCTGGAATATCAACTGGGGCGGCTATGTCCTCTTTGACTGGGATACCTATTTTGCCGCTTTGATGGCATCCGTGGAAAGCAAGGAGCTTGCACAGCTCAACGCCATTGCAATCACGGACGAGGTCACCCCCGAAGGCTTCGTTCCGAATTTCGGTCAGCCGTTTGACGGAAAATCCCGAGATCGCTCTCAGCCGCCGGTCGGTTCGTTTGTCTGTCTGGAAATATACAAGCGATATCCCGAGCGTTGGTTTGCCGAGCATGTTTTCCCAATTCTGCTGCAGTGGAACCGTTGGTTCGCGTCTCACCGTATGACCGAGGAAGGATATCTCTGCTGGGGCTCCGATCCGTTTGCACCGCTTCACGGAAAGCACTGGGAGCTCAACCAGGTCGATGATCTCTCCGGCGCGGCTCTGGAAAGCGGTCTTGACAATTCCCCGATGTATGACAATATGGGATATGACAAGGAACGGCACATCATGCTGCTTGCCGATGTCGGTCTGATGGGACTGTATATCCTCGACTGCAATTCCCTCATTGCACTTGCACGCATCACAGAAAATGACGGTGTCATCCATGAGCTGCAGGTTCGCAAAGCCAAAGTTGAGGCAGCGCTGATGACCATGTGGGACGACGACTACGGTCTGTTTTTGAACCGCGATCTGCGCGACGGTTCCCGCTCCCGCCGCATTTCTCCGACCAACTTCTACGCGCTGAATGCCGACTGTGTCACCGAGGAACAGAAGCGCCGCATGATGGATGAGCACTTCTACAACCCCGATGAATTCTGGGGTGACTGGATTATGCCGTCAATTGCACGCAATGACCCTGCATTCCCCGATCAGAACTACTGGCGCGGCCGCATCTGGGCACCGATGAATTTTCTTGCTTATGCCGCAATGAAGCACGCGGGTCTCAAAAAAGAATGTGCAGACCTTGCGCGCAAATCGGAGGAGCTGCTTCTGAAGGAATGGCGGATGCACGGTCATGTACATGAAAACTACTGTGCCAATGAGGGCATCGGCTGTAATTCAACCAGCAGCGATAAGTTCTATCACTGGGGCGGTCTGCTTGCGTATATTGCAATCGATCATGCAGAAACACAAGAAACCTGATCCTCCTGAAACCGCACAGCCATTGCAAAAATACGCGATTTCCCTCTTGACAAAACCGATTTTCCGCGGTATAATATATGTATCGTATCTGCATAGGATATGTCGTCCGCATTCAATATGCCAAACGGGAATTCCCGTCAGAGAGGAGCATCACCGGCTGAAAGTGCTCCGCGGCACACGGTGTGAACGGTACCACCCATGCGGCAATTACCATACGCAACCAAAGCAAAAAACACGGGTGGAACCGTGCATTGACAATTGTTTATGCACCCCGGAGCAGTCATTTCGGCTGTTCCGGGGATTTTATTTTATAAGATACATCTGAAAGGAGATACTATATCATGATTATCACATTTGGTGACAAGAAACTGGAGCTGTCCGCACCGATTACCGTCTACGAGGCAGCAAAGGAAGCAGAACTCATTTCCCGTGAGGTCATCGCAGCAGCAGTCAACGGTGAGGTCTGCGATCTGACCACACCTCTGACAGGTGACGCTGAAGTCAAGCTCTTTACCTTTGCGGAAGACGAAGGCAAGCATGTCTTCTGGCACACCGCATCCCATATCCTCGCACAGGCTGTCAAGAGACTGTTCCCTGCGACCAAGCTGACCATCGGTCCGGCAATTGACAACGGCTTCTATTATGACTTCGATTCCGAGATTCCCTTCACCGCTGAAATTCTCAAGCAGCTGGAAGGCGAAATGAAGAAGATCGTCAAGGAAAACATCAAGATCGAGCGCTTTACCCTGCCGCGCGAAGAAGCTGTCAAGTTCATGACCGAGCGCGAGGAGCCCTACAAGGTTCAGCTGATTGAGGAACTTCCCGAGGGTGAGGAAATCTCCTTCTATCAGCAGGGCGACTTCACCGATCTGTGCGCAGGTCCGCACCTGTTCGCAACCGGCGCTGTCAAGGCGTTCAAGCTGACTGCCTGCACCGGTGCATACTGGAAGGGTGACCAGAAC
>JAZTZC010000152.1:0-2899 GCA_045637265.1 Eubacteriales bacterium
ATGGGACCCGTCATCCATGAGTCGAAGGTATCTGCATCAGCAAACTTATCGATCTTTGCGTTATCGGGAAGGTTGATCCCCATGTAGTTTACAAACTTTGTAAGTATGCTTGCAAGCTCCGCTCTTGTAATGTTATCAGCGGGTGAAAAACGTCCGTCACCGCGTCCCGTTACGATTCCGTTTTCAGCCGCCCAGCCTACGGAATCGGAGTACCACTGACCGGAAACTGTGTCATCAAAGGGAAGATTTTCACCTTTTCCGGCAGTATTTGTGATAGCCACACGGGAGAAAGCTGTAACTACCTCCGCACGGGTAATCTTAGCTGTGGGGTCGAAGGTTGTTTCTGTCTTACCCTTCATGATGCCTTCGCTGTAAACGGTAGCGACTGCTTTAGTGTACCAAGTGTCGGGCACGTCAGTGAAGGGAAGTTCCTCTGCTGCAGTTACCGTCACACCGATAAGCGCGGTGGACACTACCATTGCAGTACAGAGAATGCCCGAAATGATTTTCTTTAGTTTCATTTTTAATTCCTTTTTTATTTTATATGGTCTGGAAGTTGAATTCCGTCACCGTCGGGATCAGCACATTCATATGCCCAATCGCGCCATTCACTGGGCCAACGGTCAAATTTTTCGAAATCTACGTCTTCAATAGGATTTATTACATGATTTGACAGAGGAATGTTATATTTCTGGAACTTGTGATAAAGTTCTCTGCAAGCTTTTTGAGCTTCGTCACTGTCAATTTTCTTTTCGAAACATATCAAATCTGTTATTATCCATTCGTACTGTACCATAGCAACGTCTACAAGTTCCCACCGTGTTTTAGTATCAGTAAGAAGTCTTGCATTTGCCATAAGATCAGTCACATCATAAATATACGAGCGCATATACAAATAAAGCATATTTTTCGCAGGGGTTGTTTCGGTTACAACACATCGGTCATACTTATCTTCGACTGTCATTATTGCTTTATATATAAGCTCCCAACCATCACCATAGTATCCCTTAAGAAAGGATTTCATGTAATCGTAATACTCGTCCTCTGTCAAATAGGGATCATACATCGTTTTTGCAAGTAGGTATGTATGAAGCTTGTTGAATTCAATGTCTGAGCCTGTTGTGTTGTTCTCGAAAACATGATTGACGTTGCTTTCGGCAAACATGCGGTAGTTGTCAACTACGTTACTGTAAGAAAGAGTAGGATATATCATACCGGAATGAGACCAGTTCCATGAATAGGACCAGATGAATAACTCATCAGCTATCTCTTGCCATTCTTTAAAGCTTGAACCGAAATCATTATTGTGGAAGCAGGAATAATTAAGCGGATGATTATAGCAGTTTCCCATGGGACAGAACTGAACTACCACATTATCATTTGCAGTAATATTCAGAGGACATGTAAGAGTATATGTATACGCAAAGGTATGAATTTTAATGTCACCATATCCATTTGCAGCCAAAGCGTCGGATATTCTGTTGACAAAGTCTAACATAAGACCCGCAGTTCCTCCGTTAAGGAGATTGTTAACATCGCGGGTATATTTTTTCATTTCTGAAACACAGTTGTCACATTTACAGTAACCGGAGTTATCGTTCTGAGAAATAGAAATAATGTCAACTCTTCCTTTTTCGTCGATAGTATCCCGTATCCATTGAAGCGCGTTTTTTAGAATTAAGTCAAATACTGCAGGATTAGTGAGACAAGGCTGACTTTCTGATTGAGAACTGTAATCACCGTCGAGGTAATCTAAACTATGACAATCAACTCCACCTGCCCATATAACGTCACGACCAACCTTGTTTTTTGCTGCAATATCAGTTGGGATGTCGTCATAATACCTATATCCTTTACCGTGAAGGACGCGATATTCTATCTCAGGGGTTTCACTGTAATCAATATTTTGTACGTTGATCTCATCTCTTGAATCAATGTAGTCAATATCGGTATCAAGAAAACTCCAACCGATACACTGCTCAAGAAAATCGTACGTACCATACACAGCACCGAGGTTTTCGTGACCACTTATAACGATATTTGTGCCTTCGCTCTTAACGGTAAAGCTATCATCAAACGCCTTGTCGGATGCTACTGTGTTGATTATGATAGCATAGTCTTTGGCAGTACCGGTCTTTATGGGAAGACGAACACCGCAAGCCTCTTCAATATAAATAGACATATCTTCCGCGGCTGTTTTTACCGTATCGGAGGAACCTGCAGGGTAGTAGATAGTATACTTTGAAATATCGTTACCCGCAATGGTGATCTTACCGACAGGGTACTCGAACTTGTCTACTTCAGCAGATTTTGCAGTGAATCTCATGTCGTCACCGCTGATGCAGGTGTTAAGGAGAGATACAGCACCGCCGTAAAGTCCGTCAGCAGTAGCACCGTCAACGTAGATCTTGTCTCCGTCTACCTTGATCTCGTATTCATCACGAACCATAGCGGAGGTGTTGATTTTCTCACCGCGTGAGGTCTTGCCGAGGATAATTTCCTTGCTATTTGCCTTTGCGCCGTCATCAACAACGTCAAGTGTTATTCCGCAAAGCTCTTCTACCTGCCAAACTACGCGCTCAGCCGCGTCTAAGGCATCCTGATTTGATTCATCGATTACGATAACGTAATCGGACTTGCCGTTTTCAACGATCACGTTTCTGCCCGTGTCAGGAAGAAGATTAGCGATAACCTGTGCGATTTCCGCACGTGTTGCGTTGCCGCGGGGATTGAACTTTCCGTCGGTACCCTGCATGAGACCGTTTTTACGGACTGCGTCGATGGGACCCGTCATCCATGAGTCGAAGGTATCTGCATCAGCAAACTTATCGATCTTTGCGTTATCGGGAAGGTTGATCCCCATGTAGTTTACAAACTTTGTAAGTATGCTTGCAAGCTC
>JAZTZC010000153.1:0-7234 GCA_045637265.1 Eubacteriales bacterium
TCGGCGAGATCACCTATAAGCTCGCGCTGTTCCCGCATGACGGCGACTGGAAGTCGGTATACGGTGATGCCATCGGTTATCTGACAGTACCTGCCGTCACACTCAACCGTCAGCCGGAGGAATCGGTCATGACCGACTATGTCCACGCCGAACGCAATCTGCCAGACACAGGTTCCATGCTGTCCATCACCGGTGAGCATCTGGAAATCACCGCCGTCAAGCAGGGTTGGAAAGAAAAGTCCCTCATCGTCCGTGTCCACAACTACGGTGCTGACGAATCGCTCGGACGGCTGACACTGACCTATCCCGGCTGTCAGATCAAGACAGTCTACAAGACCGACCTTGATGAAAACCGCACAGGCGAGATCGCCAATGTCGGCAATTCCGTCGTATTTGCGCTCCGCGGTGCAGGATTGCAGACGTTTGAAATCACAATGGAATAATCATACCGATAACAAGAGGAGAGCCGCACGACTCTCCTCTTGTTTATTATTTTCGGTTTTGCAGTGTCATCAACGCCGCAGAAGATACGCATCTCCTCCGACAAATCCGACGGTCACCTGTCCGTCCGCCGCAGTCACATCTCCTGCGTCACAAAGACCCTCGGCGGTGATTCTCTGCATGCGGTAAACGCCGTTTGCATCGGGCAGATTCAGAACCCGCTCACCCGCATCGTCGGCATATACGACATATGCATCTTCCATCCACGGCACGGGAAGTGAGACAAAGCGGTCGTTTTTGTACGTAATACCGTTCTGCGCAATCGACTTGTCCGCACCGCGGCAGACAACGCCGTCGGCACAGTACACGGTCTTCGTTCCGTCTGCGTGATTGACGACAGACAGACGCTTGTGACCGACGAGCCAGAAATACGGAAGCTGAATCATACAGAACTGCCGCAGGTATTCCCCGATCCAGCCGCCCGATTTCAGCTTGTCACCCAGCCACAGCTCCTCGCCGTGGATATTGCCGTAGAAAACGTCTGCAAACGCCGCGTCATGCGGAAGACCGCCGCCGAAATAGGACGGAGGATAGGCAAGATATTCTTCATCCTTCAAATTGTCAAACCACCACAGTGCCGGAATTCTGCCAAGACAGCGGATCGGGTACATCGTCGTACCCATACAGAAATGGCTGTAGGTATCGCGTCCCGCAGGTCCCTCGCGGTACGTAAACTCGGAGGTGACATCAACACCCTCGGAACGCAGATGATCGAGTATGATATCGCGGTAATCCTGCATTTCGGCAATGTCGACCTCGGGACAGTTGTTATAGCAGCACAGGAAGTTATCGACATGTACCGTGCCGATGTCCCGAAGCGGGATCATGCCGCATAGACGGTTCCAGCGCGCGGCAAACAATCCCGACTCCCATTCCTCCTTGAAGGAGACCTTGTAGCAGGGCTTGCCGTTGTACTGCTCAATCGGGTCGGGCTTGCCCTCTTTGTCACGGATAACAGCGCCCGCCGCGACATAGTCGTCCCACAGAGGCGAGTCATCGTAGATATCGGAGAAGTTGATGTGCAGACTGACTGTCGTGTGGTACTGCTTTGCCTCCTCCATCAGCCACAGCAGGCTGTCAAGCGGTGTTTCGTCACAGTCACGCGCCAGCGCCGGATTCACTTCAAAAAACGCGGGGTACTTGTCGTCGTGCCCGTCATACTGCCAGCCGACAAGATAGATGATCTTCGGTGCCCCCAGCGTCAAAGCATCCGTCTTTTTGATTACCTCAAGCGCTTCCTCAAAGGTGCAGTTGACATAACTGCCGCCCTCGTGCACATTCGGCGAGGACAAAAACAGCTTCATCATCATCGTTTTGGAATAGTCAAAGGAATATCCGTATTCAGTCATAGGGGAAGACCTCCTGTTTTTCTTTTCATAAAGTATATCATGTTTTCTCCGCAAGTACAACCCCAAATGAAAAATTTTCGACAATTTTTGGGACGAATGTCTTGACTTTTCCGATAATCTGATTATAATGAAAGAAAAAACAACCGTGAGGTGATTCCAATGAAAGTCTGTATCATTCAGCCGAAATATGAAATGGATCATGCCAAAACGCCCGAAATCAGCGCATGGATTCTGGGAGCACTCGATGCGTGTGACGATTCCATGGACTTAATCGTCCTGCCCGAATCCTCCGACGCGCCGTGCTTTCCAAAGGACGAAACCGAGCTTCTGCAAAGCTATGAAGCCAACAACCGCAGCCTGATCGAAAAATGCGCCGAAACGGCAAAGCGGTGCAATGCCGTTCTGTTTGTCAATGCGCTGCACGAAACACCGACGGGACTGCGCAACACAACATACGCCTTCGACCGCGCGGGACGTGTGGTCGGACACTACGACAAACAGCACCTGACACCCGGTGAGACAACGCACTATCACCTTGATTCCGATTACACATTTGAATATGAAGATACCACCGTCATGGAAATCGATGGCGTCCGCTATGCCTTTCTGACCTGCTACGACTTTTATTTTTATGAAGGCTATGCCAAGCTCGCACGGGCAAAACCGGACATCATCATCGGATGCTCCCAGCAGCGCTCCGACCCGCACGATGTCTCGGAGATGATGACGAAATTCGCGGCGTACAACACCAATGCATATGTCGTCCGCGCATCGGTCTGCATGAATGAATCGGGTACGATCGGCGGTGCGTCCATGGTTGTTTCCCCGCGCGGTGAGGTACTGATGAATCTGCGCAGTACCGTCGGCATGGATACGGTCGAGATTGATCCGCACAAGAAGTTCTACAAGCCCGGCGGCTTTGGCAATCCCGACATGGCCCACTACGAATACATTGAAAAAGGACCCCGCCCGTGGAAATACCGTCCCGCAGGTCCCGCAATGGTACGCCACGACGCGCTGATGCCGTACCCGCGCATCTGCGCTCACAGAGGATTTAACTCGATTGCACCGGAAAACAGCATGCCCGCGTTCGGTGCAGCAATTGCACTCGGTGCAGAGGAGATCGAATTTGACCTCTGGATGACCAAAGACGGCAAGATCGTTTCCCTGCACGATGCGTGCATTGACCGCGTCTCCGACGGCCACGGACAGATCTGGGATTTAACGTATGACGAGCTTCTCGCGTACGACTTCGGTATCCGTCACGGAGACGAATTCCGCGGCATGAAAATTCTGACCTTTGAAGAAATTCTGCAAAAATTCGCAGGTCAGGTCATTATGAATGTTCACGTCAAGGACAGATGCGGTCTGACGCCGGAAATTGATGAAGCGATACAGAAGATCATTGCACTCATCCGTCAGTACGACTGCGAAAAATACTGCTACTTCATGACGGGCAATGTGCCGATGCTTAAGAGAATGAAGGAACTCGCACCCGAGATTGCGCGCTGTGCAGGTGCGGAAACAATGGGAGAAGACCTTGTCGACAAGGCACTGGAAACCGATTCGTGCAAAATTCAGCTGTTCCAGCCGCACTTCGGCGACGATCCCGACGGGTATGTCAAAGCCGCGTGTGAAAAAGCGCACGCAAACGGCATCGCGGTCAACGTCTTCTGGGCGGATGATCCCGCGCTTGCAAAGAAGTATCTCGACCTTGGCTGTGATGTCATTCTGACAAACGATTATCAGCGGGTTTCGCTGATTCTGGAAAAATAAGATAAAAACAGGATGCCGTGTGTGATGATGCGGCATCCTGCTTTGCTTGTAATCGGGCAGTTTTATTCTGTTTCTTGCTCTTGAGATTGTGATTCGTAGGCATTGTGATAGGATTCGATGATTTTCCAATGATTGGGAATGTTCTTTTCCCGTTCCTGCTCCTGTTCTTCAAACCATTTTTCTCTGTTTGCTTCCGAGCCATTATAAACTAAATCCACAACAGAACCAAAATACGGAACGATAGAGTTGCCATATTCATACGGATCATCGGAATGATTTATCGAATATAACAGCTCATGATATAAAACGACCCTCATTCCGATCTCCGAACTCAAATTCCACGAATGGATCCCATCCGATTCATCAGATAGTCCCATTTGCATATATGTTTCATAATGGTCTATGTAAAGCGTAATGTTCTTGAAATCATCGCTGATTTCATAATCAATAGTTATATTTTCATCTGCCACTTGCGTTTGTATATCTATGAGTATTTCATTGACATCATCCTTGATTTTGTTCAGAAGCTGTTCTTTTTGAGACGGCTTAAACCACAGTCTGGTGTATGTACGTGATTCAAAAATCGCATGTAACTCATAATCCATTCTATAGCGATAATAGTCCCGGTAGCCGTCCATATACATATTCCATCTGATTTTTGTTCCAGATTCAAAAAGAGTGACAAGCAATGGCGGCAGCAATAGTAAAATAAGAATGGTAATTGTTATGATCGTGATTTTCAGAACTTTGCGTTTCAACGACAAAACACCTCCTTGGAGAGCTCCTGCTGTATACAGACGCTCCACACAGTATATGTTACTGCCCCTGCTCCGGCAGCAATGGTTCCAAACCGGTATACACGAAACGAACAACGTCTCCATAATACGGAACATCGGAACTTTGTGACAACTCATGATATAAAACGACTCTATTACCAATTACATCCCGTAATTCCATTTCATACATTACATGGTAAGCGTTGTAGGTGATATAGTCATCAATATATATCATCACTTCCTTAAAATCATCGCTGATTTCATAATGCACAGTGACATTTTCATTTGCCACCTGTAAGTCCGACAAAATATCATTGACATCTTCTTTGATTTTGTTTAACAGCTGTTCTTTCTGAGATGGCAGAAACCAAATTTTGGTATATTGCGGCGGACTGTTTCCTGTCCCAAAATCCATCCCCGACGACAGTGCCTTATAATCAAATTTGTGAATATAGAAGTCTTTGTATTCCTCTATATACATATTACGATCAATCGTTGTTCCTGTAAAAAAGAGGGTAATCAGCAACACAGGCAGCCACAGCAGGAAAACGATCAGCGTTATTTTTAAGACCGTGCGTTTCATGTTTCTTTGTTTCAAATACATTCAGCCTCCTGTTCCGTTTCATTCCTGAATGGTCGATATGTACCTGTTGATTCTTAACCGCTCAACCCAAAATCTGTGATGTACCATCTCCGACACGGTTCGCCGGCAGCATCAGTCCCTTCCTCCAAAACCAGCGTCATTGCAAGCCAAGAGGTTCCCATGGTGTATTCCGGACGCGGGTCATTTGTCACACCAAGGTCGATTGCAGCCCGAATGACATTCCCGTCAGCATCGGTAAAGCAATTGATCAGATTGATCTCACCGTTTCCCGCAAGCACCAAGCCCGAAGATTTGGTATCATCCTCTGCCGGGAGCGGAAAGCTGCTCTCCATAGACGGATTGTCGGGCGAATCCAGCAGTGCTGCCGCTGCGATTTTATCACCCTCCCGGTAAGCCTCAAAAAAGGCATGTGCTGTTTGATTTATCACCGCATAGTCATCAGATTCCATGAAGCGCTGGCGTATCTCCGCGGATGCAGGCTCTGCAAAAAGTTCCGCTGGTTCTGTAACCGTCTGTGTGACCGCATCGGTTGTCACGGCATCCGTTTCCGCCACAGTCGTAACCTCACCGCCATGTGTCGGCACGCCTCCGACCTCCGCAACCGATTCCTCTCCTCGGCAGGCACAAACCACCGTCATCTGCAAAGCAAGCAAAAGACACAGCAACATTCTTTTATTATTCATAAAAATTACCATGGCTTTCGTTTATGAAAGCTTATCTTTCCTTTCTTGGGGAATTGGGGCTGGTTTTTCGTAGAAAAATCGTTGCCCGAAAACAACGAAAGCCACAAAACCCGCGTGAAAAAGTATTTTCACGCTTAAACCTCCTTTAGACGCCATTTTGACCGTCTTATTCTATATAGACGTTCATTTTTCAAAAAAGTTCCCTCTTTTTCAAAATTATATCAAAAATTTTTGAATATTTTTATCCCGTTGCCGTGAACATTTTTGTATTCAGCTCTTACGACCTTGCTTTTTTTGCGAAAATGCGGTATAATGAACAAAAAACAAAGAAAGGAACACACTCCCATGAAGCTTCACCGCCTGATCGGCATTCTCAATGCCCTGCAAAAACAGCGCCGTGTGACTGTTCCGTATCTCGCCGGACTGTTTGAGGTCTCCCCACGCACGATCCTGCGCGATCTTGATACGCTCGGGGAAGCGGGCTTTCCGATCGTTACGTCACAGGGGCACGGCGGAGGGGTTGCGCTGATGGACGGCTTTTCACTTGACACAACGGTGTTTACCGAGGAGGAGCTGTCGGTGATTTTGTCGGGACTGTCCTCCCTTGACAGTGTCTCACACAAGCAATATTCTGCACAGCTTTCCCAAAAGCTCGGTGCGCCGACACCGGAACCGGACATCTCCATTGACCTCGGTGCATTCCACGCAGAGGGGCTGACGCACAAGATCGCACAGCTGGAAAACGCCATCCGCCACCGTCATACCGTTACCTTTCACTATTACTATGAAAAAGGTCATGAGGACAAGGAGATTGAGCCTGCCAAAATCGTCTATCGCTGGTCGGCGTGGTACATCTTCGGCTGGTGTCCGGCACGGGGCGATTTTCGCCTGTATAAGCTCGACCGTATGTCTTCCCTCTCAGTCACAGAAGCATCGTTTGTCCCGCGTGACATCCCGCCCCAGCGACTGGAATTCGGCTCGAACATGACCGATCATCTCATCGTTTCGGCAGTTTATGCGCCGGAGGTTTCTTATCGCGTTGTCGAGCAGTACGGCATGCGTGAAGAGATGATATCCGACACAGACGGTCTTCACGCTGACATTGGATTTTCGACATGGGGACAGGCGCTTTCATGGTTTCTGTCCTTCGGTTCTCTTGTGACCGTGACAGCACCGTCCGAATTTTTAGAGCTGTATCTGTCCGAAATCCAAAAAATCAAAGAAAAATATCAAACATGACAGACAGATGTCATGTTTTGTATGGTATGATGGATGCAAAAACGAGGAGGAACCATGATATGAACAACACCGATACCGCCATCCGTTCCCGATGCGGACTGGACTGCACCGCGTGTGAATACCGCGTCCCCTGCGCCTGCGGCGGATGCATCGAGCGTGCCGGTCATCCGTTCCACGGAGAATGCCCCATCGCCGTCTGCTGTCAGAAAAGAGGCTATGTGCACTGGGGGCAGTGTCCCGATCTGCCCTGCCATCCGTTGGCGGAATATTCCTGTGATGAAGAACGCGGCGATACCCCGCCCGGTG
>JAZTZC010000154.1:0-6303 GCA_045637265.1 Eubacteriales bacterium
TCTTTTCGAGAACTGCGAGAAGATCCGGCTGTGCAAAGGAATGGTCGATGCCGTTCAGCCACATCAGATGTGTCGAATCGGCGCGCGGAATACGGAGGTTCAGCATGGATTTTACGCGGTTTTCAAGACCTGCACGGCGGATGGTCACACCGTCGATGACTTCCTCAAAGTCTTCATCTCCCATCGGGAGCGCGGTTGCTTCACCGTAGCCGCCGTTGGTATTGAGCATGATGACGGATGTACCGTCGGGAGATACCCATTCAAACGCACTGCGGCAGTCCTTGGGTACACCGCGCCAGGCGATTGCGCCGCCGATGCCGAAGCCCTGCAATACCTGCGGGGTCTGAGATGCGTGACCGAATTCGTCGACCTCATAAGAGAAGCGCATAGCACCGCCGAGCGCCTCCGAGCCCTTGATGCCGTAGTGCAGATTGCGGATCATTGCCTCGCCGGAGACGAGTGTTTCCAAGGGCTGTGTAAACCACGGACCGACGCGCAGTCTGCCCTCACGGACATAGCCGCGCAGCTCTTCTGCTTTTTCGGGACGGTTCTGTAAATAGTCGTCGACCATCGAGAACTGACCGTCGGTGATAAAGATGTAGGTCGGGTTCTTTTTGAGAATGTCCATGAGACGATCCATGAGTGAGACGAGACGAACAAGATATTTTTCGTGCGGCATATACCACTCACGGTCCCAGTGGGTGTTTGAGAGAACATGAATCTGATAGGTTTCCATAATTTCCTCCAAAATAGTTTCATTATACTAATTATAGCACCAAGAAGGGTGGTTGTCAATGGGGAGATTGGAAATCGGAAGGCATTTGCGGTTTGTAGTGAAGGGCACACCTGTTGTAAAGGAATGAAGAATGAAGCCGCTTCGCTGATGAATACTGAAGAATGAAGAATCAAGTTACAAGATGGAAATCCCTTTTTTCTTTGTCATCAAGCCATGAGATTGAGGATGGGGATCTCTTGGGAGCATTTCGTTTTGATGACGGCAGAGGAGCGGGATTTTTCTGTTGTAATCTGATTATTCATTCTTCATCAGTGCAGCGGCTTCAATATTCATTCTTCATTTCCAAACAAAAAACCGCCCGACCTCCGAGGAAGCCGGGCGAATATGTTTGCACTTACTGTGCCTTTGTGATCTTGGTGATGTGGGGATTCATGCCTTCGTACCAGTAGAGGAAGCCTTCCATGTCGATGACATCGCCGATAGCCAGAGCTTCTGCAGCCTTGTAAACTTCGGTGTCAGCGCCGGTGAGGTAGGATTCGATGGTGAAGGTGTAGACGTTTTCGCCGATCTTGGCGTTGAAGTAAACGTCGTTGCCCTGAGAGCCGGAGCCGTCCCAGTTGTACAGGAACGCAGCTTCTGCGCCGTTTGCATCGGTGGATGCAACGATGGTAGCGCCCTTGAAGGAAACGAATTCGTTCTGGTGCTTGATCAGTTCATCGGTACCGAGCCAAGCATTTGCTTCTGTTGCGGTTGCAACCCAGTTGCCGTCAAGAATTTCATATGTAGCGTCCATGATTTCAACTTCGCCTGCCCATTCGCCCTTGAAGCCCTTGACCTTGATCTTGGTGCCGGCAGTCAGCTTGTTGTAATCATCCTGAGAGATGGGCATATCATAAATGAAGTATGCGCCTTCCTTGTCCTGGGTGTAGATGGTAGCAACGCCGACACCTTCCTTTTCCCACCAGCCCTGCTTCGCCTGAACGTAAGCTTCGATGGTGACTTCGGTGTCGAGAGCAGCTGCTGCGTATTCAGCGTAGGTCATAACGCCTTCGCCCTTGACATCGGGCTTTTCGCCGCCGCCGCATGCGACCATTGCGAATGCGAGAACACACGCGAGAAGTAATGCAATTACCTTTTTCATTGTTGTAATCTCCTTTTGAAATTTTTTGATGCCGTTTTTTAACAAAACGTACTGTTTAATATTATACACAATTTTTTTACAAAGTCAAGAGATTATGCGAAAATTTTTGGGATTTTGATTGAAAGACAAGGTGATGTGAGATCTCCGCGTCCAAGCCGTTCCTCACCGGGGAAGGCTAAGAACGGTGTGCGCATGTCATCCAGTTTTCCTGGCTTTTACTTCAGCTTCTTCTTTTCCTTTGTATAACCGTATCCGACATAAGCGATGATGCCGATCCAGACTGCACCGATGGCACCGAGCAGAATCTTGGCTCCTGCGGGAAGCGGACCGAGGTCTTTGGCTTCTGCCGCAGAGCCGCGGGCTTCATTCAGACGGTACAGCGCGGTGATGTCTCCCTCGAGCTTTTCCATGAACGCGTCGTCAACCGTCTGATTGCGGCGGACAGCTTTTACTGTGTTTTCAATGAGCTGTCCCGCGGCATCACGAAGCGACGCAGAGCCGTTGTAGACCGGTGTGACAAACGTATTTTCTGTGTATTCGAGTGCCAGTTTGGATGCGGCGATCTTGACGTCATAGTAAAGGTCATTGTCCTCACCTGCGCGGGACATATAATCGATGTAGATCGGGTCATCAAGTGCCTTCTGCGTGACAGGGACATAACCTTCGGTCTGCGCATAGGCGATCTGTACGTCGTTTGTCAGAAGATACTGCGTGAACAGCCACGACGCCAGTACCTCTTGCGGATCGGATTTGTTGAACACGCAGACGGACGGTCCCTGTGAGATCATCGTCGGATTGTCGGTATCCAGCTGCGGAATCGGACGGACGACCGTTTCAAAGCGGACGATATTTTCCTCGGGAATGTCAATGAGCGGCGCATCACAGCCCATCCATGTCGCACCTGCCGTCGAGTCGATCGCAAAGATGCACTGACCCGCATTTAAGAAGTTCGCGGGATAACTGGAGATTTTGAATGTCGAGAACGCGCCGTTTCCGACATGGGATGCAATTTCATAAAGAAATTCTTCCATGGAATCGTTGAAGATCAGAATTTCGCCGTCCGGCGTGGAATATCCCGCCCCTGCCTGTGCAAGATACTGAATCATCATATTGTCCGTGGATTTGTAAATGAACGGAATCAGAACCTCCTGCCCGTTGACAGCATACGTGCCGTCCTCGTTTTTGGCGGTCGCGGCATCGGCAACTTCCCAGATCCAGTCCCACGTCAGCATGTCGGGAATTTCATAGCCGAGTGCTTCCACATACGTTTTGTTGATGTAAACGGCTTCTGAGGAACGCATATAGGGAAGTGCGTAATGCGCATCGCCGATGATGCATTCGTCAAGGTATTTGGGGACAATCTCCTCTGCGGTCGGACCGTCGAACTTCACCTCGGAGCCGCCCATGCCAAAGCGTTCATCGGTCATCAGCGCATCGAGCGGCACGACCGTGTTGACGCCCGACAGATACGTTGCGATGTGGTCGGGGTAGGTGATGCAGACGTTCGGTGTGGTGCCGGTCGCCAGGTTTGTGATAACGTCGTTGTAAATGACACCGTAGTTGGTGTAAAGACGCAGGTTGACCTTGATGTTCGGATAGAGTGCTTCAAAGTCGTCGATTGCCTTCTGATAGATCTCGGTCTGGGTCATGTTGGTATCGTTCTTTGCCCAGAACGTGATTTCATAGTTGCGGGAGGTATCAAATTCTGCGGGGATTTCAAACGCATCGAGTCCGCGCGAGCCGTGGCATGCTGTGAGGACTGTCAGGCAGAGGAACAGAACGGCGATTGCAAGCAATTTTTTCATCCCTTGGTACCTCCTCTTGCAACGCCTTCCATGATCTTTTTGCGGAAGATTAAGAACAGCACGATCAGCGGCACGGAAATGACGACGACCGCTGCCATCATCGCGGGGATGTTCTCGCGTCCGAAGCCGTTTTCGCGGATCTCCTGAATACCGTTTGATACAAGATAGTACGCTTCTTCATCGGTGATCAGACGCGGCCAGACATAGGAGTTCCAGCACTCGATGACCTTGAGAATCGTGACGGTGACGATCGTCGGACGACAGATGGGCAGCATGACGCGCGCAAGATACTTGAAGTCCGATGTTCCGTCGACCTTGGCAGCATAGTAAAGCTCATCGGGAATCTGTGCAAAGTTTTCTTTTAATAAATAGATATAGAATACCGATGCGGCGGAGGGCAGAATCAGACCGGTGAACGAGTTGCGCAGATCAAGATTCGTGATTGTGACGAAGTTGGTGATGATGACAAGCTCGTTCGGGATCATCATCAGCGCAAGAAATGCGGTAAACAGGACGTTTTTGCCGCGGAACTCCAGACGCGAAAACGCAAATGCGGCGGGAACGATGATGACGAGCATCAGCGCCGTTGTCAGCACCGTGAAAATGAGGGTATTGACAAAGTAGTCGGCAAGCGGGACAGCGGTAAACGCATCGGCGTAATTCTGAAATGTCGGCGCGGTCGGGAACAGCTGCGGGATACGTTCTGCGTTGTACGAGCCGTAGGTTTTGATCGAGGTGATGAGCATCCAGTAAAAGGGGAACAAAACGATCAGTGCCCAGAGGGTCAGCCCCGCATAAATGAAGCCGTGCAGAATCTTTTTGGAGGTTTCTCCTTGTGCAGAGACTGCACGTGCGGAGGATCCGCGGGCATTGGTGGTTGTCGGATTGGTCATATCGGGTGATCCTCCTTTCTTACGTATAGTGGACATGACGGCGGGAAACAAGCAGATTGATGACGGTGATCGTCAGGACGATGACAAACAGAATGATTGCCGCGGCGGAAGCATACGACGGATATCCGCCCGAATCACCGTAGAGCATATCGTAGACATAGCCGACGATGGTATTCATCTCGGCAGCATTGAGCTGGGTGCCGAACAGTGCAACCGCGTCGGAGTATGCCTTGAACGCACCGATGAAGCCGGTGATGATCAGATAAAACAGCATCGGGGAGGTCATCGGCAGGGTGATTCTTGTGAACACGCGCAGACGGGAAGTGCCGTCGACCTTTGCCGCGTTGTAGTAATCCTTTTTGACCGATGCGAGTGCCGAGGTCAGAATGAGAATCTTGAACGGCAGGACGATCCAGACGGTGTAGACGCAAAGAACGAGCATCTTTGCCCACCACGGACCGTCGATGAAGTCAATCGGTGTCATGCCGAAGACCGACAGAACGATATTGACAAGACCGTCAGAGTATTCCGTCTTCTGGAACAGGATCATGAAGACAAGACCGACCGCGAGGGTGTTTGTGACATACGGGAGGAAGAAGACGGTTTGGAAAAGCTCCCGGAGCTTGGGAATCGAGGACAGCCCTACGGAAATGAGCAGGGCAAGTCCTGTCGATAAGGGAACTGTGATCAGAACGAGGACGAACGTATTTCTGACCGCCTGCAGAAAATAAGGATCGTGCAGGACATAGGAGTAGTTGTAGGAGCCGACACCGAGATACGTCTGGGACGCGGTGTTGTAGCCCTCCTCAAAGGAGTAAATAAAGACATCGATGAGCGGGTATACCAAAAAGACACCGAGGAAGAGAATCGCCGGCAAAAGGTATAACCATGCTTTCAGGTTGTTTTTTTCCATAATATGTTATCGGCTATATAGCCGTCCTTTCTATTCGATGCGGAGTGGGGGATTGTGGTTGATGACGATCATGGTTGGACGATAAGCTGACGGGTGCACGTTCCAAAACCTTCCCTTGGGGGAAGGTGGATTTCGAAAAAATGCCGGAGCGTTTTTTCGAAAGACGGATGAGGGTCGATGCGGATCAAGTAACCCTCATCCGTCACACATTCGTGTGACACCTTCCCCCAGGGGAAGGTTTTATGAATGAACCGTCACCAAATCTGTCGGCCATAATCACCATCAAACCGAATACCTGATATCAGAATCCAATTCTTTCTTCCGTAACCGTATCAAACAGCTCCACCTTATGTGGCTTCAGTCTGAAACGAATCTCCCCTGCGGACACGTCCCGTACCTCATCGGCATCGACAATGGCGCGGAAGGTGGTGCTCTGACAGTTTGTGTGTCCCGCAACGACGGAAACATCGCGTCCCATGACCTCAATGGCGGAAAGGGAACATTGCATCGGACCGGCAGCATCAACCTCAAAGCCTTCGGGACGGATGCCGACGATGACATCTCTGTCAGCAACACCGGGGACATCCAGAACGCAGTCATCGCCCAGGTACAGCTTGCCTGCACGGACGGTACCGGCGAACACATTGATGGGCGGTGTGCCGAGGAACTTTGCGACGAACAGGTTGCAGGGATCGTTGTAAACATCCTGCGGTGCGCCGATCTGCTGGACAACGCCGTCTTTCATAACCACGATCGCGTCGGAGATGCTCATGGCTTCCTCCTGGTCGTGCGTGACGAAAATTGTTGTAATGCCT
>JAZTZC010000155.1:0-9750 GCA_045637265.1 Eubacteriales bacterium
ACCGCTTGGCCTCCGACTTGGACTGCCGACACCGCCGGACGTTGATCCCGCATGGCTTTCCAAGGGATATATCACGATCATTCGTGCCAACTGGCATCTCTGTACTTATGCGCAGATCGCATTTATGCTCGGTATCAGCGAAGAACAGCTTGCGTACATCCTTCGCGAGGACGATTTTCTGTCCGTGAAGCTCGGCAATTTCAAGCCCGAGGTACCGGCGCTTGTATATGCACCGCTGACCGAGGAAGAGCGGGAACAGACAAAAGCAATCCGTCGGGTCGTTTGCGCGGCGTTTGAGGAAATGCCGCATCATCCCAAAAAGCCGTTTGATTTCAAGCCGTTTTTTGCTTCCGTCGGACAGTATCCTGCACTGGATGCAGGGAATGCAGATATGCGCTTTGAGCATCGCATTGTGTATTCCTACTGTGCACTGTACGGCGATACATTCGCCGACCGTGCGCTGATCGATGAATCGTTTCCCGATGAGCTTTTGTCCGCTTATCAGTCGCTTGGCGTGACCGGTGTCTGGACCCAGGCGGTGCTTTATACGCTGGCACCGTATCCGTTTGCACCCGCACTTTCCGAGGGTTGGGAGAACAGACAGGAGGGTATGCGGTATCTTGTTGCAAAGCTCGCAAAATACGGACTGAAGCTGTTCCTTTACATGAATGAGCCGCGTGCGATGCCGCTTTCGTTCTTTGATGCTTACCCGCACTTGAGGGGACACATCAGAAATGACGGCTATGCCAGCCTTTGTGTATCAACGCAGGAGGTTCAGGACTATCTGCGGGGTGCATCGAAGCGGCTCAATGAGGCAGTTCCCGGGCTTGGCGGTTATCTGACGATCACAGCAAGTGAAAACCAGACCAACTGCTACAGCCATGCCAACAAAGAAACCTGTACCTGCCCGCGCTGTAAAGAAAAGGATCCGTCCGATATCATCGCGCTGACCAACCGTCTTTTGTACGAAGGTGCGGCCGAGGTCAACCCCGATTTCCGTGTGCTTGCATGGAACTGGGCATGGAACGGCAGAGAATCCGATATGACGCATCATGTCATTGAAAAGATGCCCGAGGGTGTTGCGGTCATGGGTGTCAGCGAAGAAGCGGTCAAGAAGGTCATCGGTGGTGTGGAAACGTCGGTCGTTGACTACTCCATTTCTGTAGAGGGACCGGGTGAGTACGCGCTTGATACATGGCGGCATGCTCGCAAACACGGACACGATGCATACGCGAAGCTGCAGCTTGGCGTCACATGGGAAATTTCGACAGTCCCGTGTGTTCCCGCTTATGAAAAAATCCGCCGTCATCTGACGGGCATTATAGAGCAGGGCGGCGTTGATGGCATCATGCTCGGCTGGACACTCGGCGGTTTTCCGTCTCCGACCCTGCGGCTTGCGCAGGCATTCTATGCTGACAACGGGACACTTCCCGATGCAAAAACGCTGTACGGCATGATGTTCCCGACAGCGGATGTGGATGCGCTGACCGATGCATTTGTCAAACTGAGTGATGCTTACGATGCGTATCCGTTCCATATTGCCACCGCGTATGTCGGACCCCAGCAGGTTGGCTCATCCAATCTTCTGTATCCGAAGAAAACAGGCTATACCGCAACGATGACCGGTATGCCGTATGACGATATCACCGGTTGGCGTTCGATCTTCCCGCAGGACGTTTACGTTTCGCAGATCAAGCAGATGTCTGACGGCTGGCACGAGGGAACACTTGCACTGGAACGTGCGGCACGCGGCTGTGATGATGTGCATCTTGCGGCGTTGGTACGCTGGTCACATGCCATCGACTGTCATTTCCGCTCGATATACAATCAGTGCATGTTTGTTATCCGCCGTGATGAGGAAGGCGTGGTCGATACTGCGGTTGCCGCAGAGGAAGCGATGCTGGCGGCAAAGCTGCTGTCGATTTCCTGTGAGGACCCGATGATCGGTTATGAATCGTCCAATCACTATTTCTACCATCGGAATCATCTGCTGGAAAAGCTGGTCAACTGTGATTATCTGATGAGAATGTATCAATAAAGAGGAGCCAACCATATGAAATTTCTGGAAGATAAAATCCGTGCGGAGGGTGTTGTTCTCCCCGGTCATGTACTGAAGGTCGGACATTTTGCCAACCATCAGATTGATATTACGCTTCTGCGGGAGATGGCGCGGGAGCTTGCCCGTCTGTATGCCGATGCGGGTGTCACCAAGGTTCTGACGATTGAAGCGTCGGGAATCGCTCTTGCCGCGGCGACGGCACTGGAAATGGATATTCCGATGGTATTTGCAAAGAAGAATGCAACCGCCAATGTCTCTGGCGAGGTCTACTGCGCCAAGGTCGCGTCCTTTACCCACAAAAAGATTTATGACGTCATTGTGCCCAAGGATTATTTGTCCGCCGATGACTGTGTTCTGATCGTCGACGATTTTCTTGCACAGGGCAATGCGCTGAACGGACTCGTTGCGATTGTCGAGGAATCCGGCGCTTCGGTTGCGGGATGCGGCATCATCATTGAAAAAGGCTTCCAGGGCGGCGGCGATGCCCTGCGTGAAAAGGGTTACCGCGTGGAATCCCTTGCCATTGTCGAATCGATGAACGATGAAACCGGCGAGATTACCTTCCGCGGGGAATAACAGAGTTGTACAAAAGGAAAGAGCGATCTCCGTCAGATGCGGAAATCGCTCTTTCTATTTTATTTATATGGGATCAATGAATTGCGTTATCGTCCGCAAATTCGCTGTAGATGGCACGCATTGCCGTTTCAAAGCCGGATTCGGAGACACCGATGATGATGTTCTGCTCGGAGGAGCCCTGGTCGATCATACGGATGTTGACATCAGCCATGGCGATTGCCTTGAAGACACGGCTTGCCGTACCCTTTGCCTTAACCATACCGCGTCCGACAACAGCGATGAGTGCGAGGTCTTCATCATAAGCGATGGAATCGGGTTCCACAGTCTGGCAGATTTCGTTGACGATCATATCCTGAACACCTTCGAGGTCACGCTTGTTGAGAATGACGCACATCGTATCGATGCCGGAGGGCAGATGCTCGAAACAGACATTGTGCTTCTCGAAGATTTCCAGAACGCGGCGGCCGAAACCGACTTCATCGTTCATGCGGTCTTTTTCGAGGGTAATGGTGCAGAAGCCCTTTTTGCCGGCGATACCGGTGACGATTTCCTTGGTTTCATAGGACGGATGCTTGGAATCGGGAACGATCATCGTGCCGGGTGCGTCAGGCTGGTTGGTATTGCGGATGTTGATCGGAATACCTGCATAACGGACAGGGAAAATTGCATCTTCATGAAGAACGCCGGCGCCCATGTAGGACAGCTCGCGCAGCTCATGATAGGTGATGATGTGAATCGGCTTGGGATTGGTAACGATGCGGGGATCTGCCATTAAGAAGCCGGATACGTCGGTCCAGTTTTCGTACAGATCGGCATCAGCCGCACGTGCGACGATGGAGCCGGTGATATCGGAGCCGCCGCGGGAGAAGGTACGGATGGTATCGTTGGGCATTGCGCCGTAGAAGCCGGGAATGACAGCGTTGTGCATCGTGCGGAGTTTTGCCGACAGGATGGTATTGGTCAGCTTGGCGTTGAAGGAGCCGTCTTCGTTGAAGAAGATGACACCGGCAGCATCGATGAACGGGAAGCCGAGATATTCTGCAAGAATCTTACCGTTGAGGTATTCGCCGCGGGATGCCGCATAGTCGCGTCCTGCGTGGAACAGGAATGCGCTCTTGATCTGTGCAAATTCGTTGTCAAGAGAGAAGTCAAGACCGAGGTCGCGGATGATGTCGTTGTAACGATCGACGATCTTCTGGAATTCTGCGTCAATGTTCTCGCCCTTGGATGCGTGATCGTAGCACTGATACAGAAGGTCGGTGACCTTGTCGTCGCCGGAAAAACGCTTGCCGGGTGCGGAGGGAACCACATAGCGGCGTGCGGGATCGGCTTTGATGATTGCGGCAACCTTTTCAAACTGCTTTGCGTCCGCAAGCGAGCTGCCGCCGAATTTAACTACCTTGATGTCCATAATTGTGTGAACTCCTTGTTTATATCAATGGGTGAAAAATCAAAAATATATTCCTATTATACAAAAAAATTTGGGTTCTGTCAAGAGGTATCTGAAAAAATTATGGCAAAAAATGAAATAATATTCGTAAATTTGCGGAAAAATATTCGTTTTAGCGCGAATCTGCCCAAGCCCCTTGCAATCGGTGCGCAAATGTGATAAAATAAGATATCAATTCTGCTTCCATGGAAAGGAAACCATCATGAAAATCGTTCCGAAACTTCTGTCACTTCTGCTTCTGTGCATCCTGATGCTCATCTCTGTGTGTGCTGCCGCATCCGATGCACCCGAGGTTCTGACCTATACTTATACCGAGGATGCGCCCGAGGTTGATGCGCAGAAGCTGTTTCTCTCTGTATATGAGGATGTGTGTGACATCCGCATTGAAAGCCCTGATGCTGTCTTTCATTTCTTCTACGAAAACATTTTCCGTTCCACCGAAAAATGGCACAGCTTTTCATCCGCTGTCGGTGTTCTGCCGCTTGCGGATGCAGGTGCCGCTGTTTCGGCGGAGATTATGGGAGCACTGTCGGGGGAAACGGCATATTTTGTGGATTTCCGCGACGGTGATGTCTATCCCGGTACAGCATCGGTAACGGTGCGCGGTGACGGCGTTTTTGATCCGTCGGCAGTCTATGCGCTGTACGAGTATGTCCCCGGTGTGATTGCATCGGAGGAAACCGCGGGAAAAGCTGCATCGGTACGTCCGATTGCACGCGGACTGTCGCTTGGTGCGGACGGTGCACTTGCGCTGACGATGACCGAGGCGCACGATTATCTGCTCGTGGTACAGTCCGAAACGGATGCCGATGCATTGACAGCATATGTCTACACACCCGAATATGATGCGGGCGGCGGCTTCTTTGCTGGAGCCAATATCGGCTGGATCGTCTTTTTTGTCATTGTCGGTCTCGGTTTGATCGGACTTGTCATTTATCTTGTGACGGTGAAGGTGCTGCTGAAGCGGCGGAAGAAAGCGGTTTCTGTAAAGAAAAAGTGATATGATGACCGCAGAGGAAATCCGTCTTTACCGCCTTGGAAATCAATATTTGATCGGGAAAACCGATATGCAGACCGCAGTGCGCGGTCTGTGCGGTTTTCAGGCGCAGTTTCTGTCAAATGCGCTCCACGCCATGCGTCTGCGCTGTTTCGATTTTCAGGGTAACGAAATCCCCGCGGGGCTTTGCAAGAACTGGACGATCCGCGGCACGGTACATGTCTTCTCCGAGGAGGATTTCGGGCTGTTTATCCGTGCGGAGAACGGTCGTTTCTATCGTTCTCTTGATTTTCGCGGTTATACCTTTTGGAATCAGCGCGATGTATGGTCGCTGACACCCGAACGCCAGCGGTATTTTTCCGAGGTGATCCTCGATGCTCTGCAGAGTGGTGCGATGACGCGGGAATCCCTCAAAGACCTCTGCCGTGCGCATGGCATGGATGAGGGCGAGGAAAGCAGTATGTTCGACCAGTGGGGCGGCGGCATCAGAGAGCTGTGTGAGCGCGGCTTTATGCACTATACTGTCACGGAGGAAAAAACCTTCTGTCTGACACCGCCTTACACCCCGATGGAGGAGGATGCGGCACAGCTGGAGCTGGCAAGACGGTACTTTACGCATTACGGTCCTGCGACGGTACACGACTGTCAGTATTTCTTTCATGCGACAGCAAAGCAGGTGCGTCATTGGATTGCACAGCTGCCTGTGAAAGAAGCCGTATGTGACGGGAAAACATACTATTGGATGGATCGCGGTCAGATGACGGGCAGGGACATGACGAAGTGCATCTTCCTTGCCGGATTTGATGCATTGATGCTCGGATATGAGAAAAAAGAGAGCCTGTTTCTGCCGCAGGAATATCTGCGCGGGATTTTCAATCTTGCGGGAATTGTCATGCCTGCCGTTTTGGTTGACGGACGCGTGGTCGGCAGATGGAAATACAAAAACAGAAAATGCACCGTGACGCTGTTTGAAGATACAGCCGACATTCGGAAAACCGTGTCCGAATCTGCACAGCAGATGTGGAATGATCTGCAAAAAATCGAATTTTTAACGAAATAATGAGGATAGACAAATGAACCACCCCGACAGAAAACTTGCAAAACGCTTTGATATGCCCGGACGGTCTGCGGCATTTACCGACATCGTATACTCCGGTGAGGACGGTTCCTGGGATAAGATCGCTGCTGATCAGAAATCCCGTCTTCCCGCCGCACCCGAATACAACGTATATTTCGGTGATCTGCACGGACACACGAACCTGTCCGACGGCGGGCCCGATATCGATACCTATTACAAAAATCTGCGTGACCAGGCGATGCTGGACTTTGGCGCACTGTCCGACCACGACCATGGCGGTGTCGGCAAGCCCGAGCTGTGGCATGCGGGGAAGTGGGAACTGATCCAACAGAAGGCGCGCGAATACTACGAACCCGGCAAATTTACGACGATTCTTGCTTATGAGCGCGATTCCTATCCGTGGTACAACAACATTGTTGTATACTACCGCGGGGACAGCGGTGAGATGCTGCGCGGGGTGCGCGACGGCGAGATGACGCGGGAGGAACTGCATCGCTGGCTTGCACGGGAAGACCTGATTCTCGTGCCGCATGACACGAATGTGCTGTCCTCGGGTGCGGATTTCCTTGCAATGGACATGGAGGACATGGTTCCGATCATTCAGCTCTACAGCAGCGCCGGATCCGTTGAGTATATGGGCAATCCGTATGCATATGGAGATGACTGCTCGGGCGGACATTGGCAGGATGCCCTTTCCCGCGGCGCGATCATGGGCTGTATCGCTTGTTCCGATGATCACAGCGGCAGAGGCGGTCTGAAGATCGGCGAAATCCCGGAGGGCTGTCCCGGTATCACCGGTGTCTGGGCGGAGAGCAATACACGGGAAGCGATCTTTGATGCCTTGAAGGCACGCCGGTGTTACGGCTTTATGGGTCCTGAGCGCATCACAGTGGATTTCCGCATCGATGGACATTATATGGGCGAGGAGATCACGGTATCGGACGACCCGTCGATCTATTATCGTATTGTATCCGAAACCCCGGTTGCGGCGGTCACGGTGGTCAAGAACTGCCGCGATTATCTGATCCTCCGCGGCAAGAAGGAACAGCTTTTCTATGATTACCGCAAAGAGCAGGAGACCGATTGCTACTATCTGCGCGTGAAGCTGCAGGACGGCAGAATGGCATGGACTTCGCCGATCTGGGTCAGACGGGCATAACAGCAAACAGAGAGAAAACAGCCGCACGACAGAACATGATGAATGTGCCGTGCGGTTTTTCGTTATGGGATTTGGAGCTTTGGGGATGCGGCGGCGACAGGTTCTGTGGGGCGGCGCATCGTTTGGCGGTATTCTGTCGGTGACATGCCTGTATGGCGGCGAAAGGTCTTTGAAAATCCGCTCATATGGGTGAATCCGCAGGCGACAGCGGCATCCGTCACTGACATGGTTTCCAAGAGCGGATAGACTTTGGAAATGCGCAGACGGTTGAGATAGTCACTGTAGCACATCTGAAAGACACGGCGGAACATGCGGCAGAAATACGGTTCGCTGTAATTGAGAGCTGTCGCCGTTGTCCGTGTGGAGATCGGCTCGGCATAGTGGTGTTCCGTGAAGTCGATGACCGCACGCGCGAAGCTTTGCTCCATGCCGTCGCCGATGGTCGATGATACCATGTGCAGACCTGTGATGCGGCGCAAATGACCGAAAAAGGAGCAGAGCGCGCCGTAAAACAGCAGTTCTTCACAGTGCCCCGGGGCGTCCAGCGCGTCCAGCATTTCATGAAACGATGTGTCAAGCCTCTGATGGGTGTCATGCTCCCGCGGGATGTGCAGTGCGTGCATGTTGCCCGACAGCGCGAGCAGATGCAGAAATTCCGAGGCTTCCTTGACGGGAAGTGCGGAGATGAGTTCGGTGTCAAAACAGATGCAGTGGACAGCATAACCGCCGCGATCTGCACGGATGGCGGATTCATGCGGCTCATACGGCGGAAAGATCAGCACATCTCCGACGTGCGCAGTGCGGTAGTCCTCGGATGCGGCACAGCGGTACTGCCACTCACCGTGTTCCACGAAAATGATCTCCGCTTCCGGATGGTAGTGCATCGGTGTGGACAGAAACAGCCCATCCTGTCCGTCACAGTAGGGAAGATACGGAATCAGGCGATCGGATAATTCCTCGGTATGGGATGCTGCGGGAATGGATCGGTAACGGGAAATGTAATCATTGTTCAAATGCATGGCAGATCTCCAAAAAAGATAAAATCTTATCAGTAAAAAGCAAAATAATGATATCAATTTTAATTATATTATAGTATAATTATCTTGAAATTGCAAGCGTTTTTTATAAATTTATCACAATTCTATGTAAATCAAAAACATGGACAGATACGAAAGGATGATAAACCAATGATGAAACAAATTGCAGCACAGGCAATCCCATCCGCGCTTCTTTTGTCGCTTCTGAGTGCCTGCGGCACCTCCGGCACGACAGAGGTGCAGACAACGGCAGATACAGCACCGCAGACAACCGAAGCAGTCACGGAAGCGGGTCCCGCTTTCCCCGATGTCTCCTATGGCGGTGAGGCGATTCATTTTCTGACAGAGGAAAACAATCAGTACAGCAGTATCGAAATTTATTCCGCAGGTGCGGACGGCTCTCTGATCAACGATACGGTCTACAACAGAAATATGGTGATCGAAGAACGGTTCGATGTGCGTATCACCGAAGAACGGCTGACAGGCGCACATACGACGGCATATAACTCTGTAATGGCAGGGGAAGATGAGTACGATGTTGTCATGCCGTATCTGAATAACTCCGTTTCCAACGCCACACAGGGTCTTTATCTCAATCTGCTCGATGTGGAAAATCTGCATCTGGAAAACACCTGGTGGGACCAGCGCGCCAATGAAAATCTGCAGGTTGGCGGTAAACTGTATTTCACAACAGGTGATATCAGTATCCTTGACAACGAATGTACGATGGTTCTGTTCTTCAATAAGCAGATGATTGCCGAAAACGATCTTGCCGATCCGTATCAGATGGTCAAGGGCGGTACATGGACACTGGATGCGATGTTTGAAATGTGTTCCGGTATTTCCGCTGACTTAAACGGTGACGGCAATATGAAGGATACCGATGACCGCTACGGCTTGTTCTGTGCCTTCAATACGCCGCATTCGCTGTATTTTGCAACGGGTGAGCGCATTGTCACGACGGATCAGAACGGACAGCTGCAGCTTGTCATGAACAATGAGCGTTCTGTCAGTGCGGCAACGGAGATTCTGGAACTTTGTCTTGATCCTGCGCATCTGTCAAACGGCTTTGACAGCTCGGTCAAGGCATTTATGGAAGGTCGTCTGCTGTTTACCGGCTGGGCGCTGACCGATATCAACAGTATCCGTGACTGTCAGTACGATTTCGGTATTCTGCCGTATCCGAAGTACGATGAAAAGCAGAGTGATTATTACAGTCTGATCAGTACGATTCTGACCCCCGGTGTTTCGATTCCCGCTACAAACAATGAGCCGGAAAAGGCGGGTCTGATTCTGGAAGCATTGGCATATTATTCCGTTGATACGCTGACACATGCATATTATGATACGGCGCTGAACAACCGTTATATCCGTGACGAAGACTCCGGCGAGAT
>JAZTZC010000156.1:0-2180 GCA_045637265.1 Eubacteriales bacterium
AAACCATCCGCTCCCTCTCCGCACCCACGATTGCACTGAAAATTCTCGGTGCAGGACGCAAATGCGAGACGCAGGAGGTGGTACGCGACTGCTTTATCCGCGCGTTTGCCGAAATGAAACCCGGTGACGGTGTTCTGGTCGGCATGTTTGATAAGTATGCAGACCAACCGATGCTCGATGCGGAATACACCAAAGAAGCCATACGACTGGCGGAAGGAAACTGACCATGCACCCAATCAAGCTGATTGCCACCGATCTTGACGGAACACTGCTCAATTCGCGCGGTGAAGTATCACAAGAGAACCTTGACGCCATTCATGCACTGGCCGAACACGGTGTCCCGGTCGTTCCCGCATCGGGTCGCTCCTATACCGAAATGCCGGAGGTACTCCGCACGCACCCCGATATCCGCTATTTTCTGTACTCCAACGGCGCGGCAGTCATGGATTCCGTAACAGGGGAGAATATCATTGCAATGTGCATCCCCAAAGCACTTTCCAACCGCGTTCTCGATCTGCTTTTTACCTATGAAGCGCACATCACCTACCGCCACCGCGGTGTCTGCATCGGCGACGCATCCATGCAAAACGAAGAAGCGTTTGCCTATTACAACGTCTGGCAGCGTCACCGCGAAGTAATCGAACAATTCGCCGAATATGAACCCGATTTCAAGACGCGTGCCTATGCGGCTGACGGCGTTGAAATGTTCGCGGTATACTTCCATGCGGAAGCGGAGTTTGATGCGTGCAGAGAGGCTCTGCGCGGCATGGAAGGGATTGGTTTTGCACAAATCGCTTTCTGCGGACTGGAGATTTTCTCGTCTTCCGCAGGAAAGGGCAAAGCGCTCCTTGCACTTGCCGACAAGCTCGGAATTGCGCATGAGCAAACAGCGGCAGTCGGCGACAGCGATAATGACCGCTCGATGATTTTGGAGGCAGGAGTGGGCTTGGTTGTCTCGAACGCAAACGATTCCTTAAAAGCCGATGCCGACGAGATCATCTGCTCCAACGACGAGCACGCGATGGCGTGGATTTTCCACCAATATATGAAAAAGAATTGACTTTCTTCCCGATTTTTGTTATAATAATACCATTCTATCATTTGGAGGGATTTATCAAATGAATCGCAAACATATCACAGCGGCAATGCTCCTGCTCGCGTCGGTTCTGTGTGCCATGACCGCATGCGGCGGCGATACCGGCACGACCGAACCCACAACCGATACCCAGGCAAATGCATCTGTCACAGAAACTGCGGCAGCGGAACCTGCTTATCAGTACGGCAATTTTGACTGCGGCGGCGAGGAATTCCATATCCTCAACACCAATACCAACTGGGGTTTCTATACCACGATTTACCATGAAGCAACGACCGGTGACATTCTCGATGACACCATTTTCGAGGCTAACAGCAAGGTAGAGGAAGCGTTCAACGTCAAACTCAAGGTCACCGAAGTTGAGATCACACAAGCCGCAAATGAATATTCCAAGACCATCCTCGCCGGTGACGATGTTTATCAGACGGCACTGTTGTCTGCCGGAAGAAGCTCGTCCGTCATGCTCGAAAGCTATGTCATGGATCTGTCGGAAATTCCGGAAATGCAGCTTGACGAGCCGTGGTGGGATCAGCAGGTCAAGGATTATTCCCGTCTTGGCGGTTCCGACCGTGTCTTCTTCGGTATCAGCGATATCAACCTGATGAACTTCGAGGTTATCGAAGGTGTTTATGTCAACGACGATATGCTGGCCAATCTCGATCTGCCGCTGCTCTATGATTCTGTCCGCGACGGCACATGGACGCTTTCCAAGATGCACGAGTACATGAAGGCGGCGGTCAATCTCAACGGCGATAACGACTGGACCTTCTCGCTGGAAGGCAATTCCGTTTACGGTCTGACGTACTGGGAACAGACGACGCCTGCGCTGATGTACGGCTGCGGTCTTGATTATGTCAAGCTCGACAAGGACGGCATCCCGCATCTCAACATCGAAAACGAGCATTTCTATAATGTCACATCCAAGATCGCAGAAATGTTCAAGACCAAGGGCGAAACCGTCTACCTCAACCAGTCGACGCTGGGTCTGCACTATGAAGATGCATTCAAGGACGGACGTTCGCTGTTCACGCTGGCACAGCTGAAGGGCTCGACCAAGTTCCGCGACATGGAAGATACCTACGGT
>JAZTZC010000157.1:0-5464 GCA_045637265.1 Eubacteriales bacterium
TCTCATCCAAATGGGGGTCACATCACGGTCGGATACGGTCGACACAGACAGTTTTTCCCGCACAATTTCGGTCGGGGACTTGACACCGCCTGTATTTCATGCTATAATAACATCGACCCAAGCTATCTTTTGTACATTCTATCTATACACAATTATATCATTCTCAAACTATTTTGTCAAGTTTTTTCGGGGACATCCCTGCCAATTTTGCGAAATTTTTGTTTTTCCAGCCGATGTTTCATCGGTTTTCACAACGCAATGCAATCAATAACATGAAAGTGAGGATATATCACATGAAAACATTACCTGTTGCTGTTCAGCTGTATTCCGTCCGTGACGATGCTGCGGCAAATCTCGACGCAACGCTCGCCGCTGTCCGCGATATGGGCTACGACGGTGTCGAATTCGCAGGCATGTACAACTACAAGCCCGAGGAAATCAAGGCGCTTTGCGAAAAGTACAGCCTGACACCCATCTCCGCACACGTTCCGCTCGATGATATGGCGGCTGACCCCGAAGGCGTCATCGGCGCTTACGCTGTCATCGGCGTCAAGTACATCGCGGTTCCCTATCTGCAGGAAGAACGCCGTCCGGGCTTTGCTGGCTGGGAAGGCACGATTGCTGACATCAAGCGCTGTGCAGAGGTTGCAAAGGCAAAGGGCATCCAGATGCTCTATCATAACCACGACTTTGAATTTGTCAAGCTCGACGGTGAATACGCACTCGATATTCTGTACAACACCATCTCCGCAGATCTGCTTGCGACCGAAATTGACACCTGCTGGGTCAATGTTGCAGGCGAAGTTCCCGCCGACTATATCCGCAAGTACACCGGCCGTTCTCCTGTTGTCCATCTCAAAGACTTCTACAAGGCGGGTGAGAAGGCAGAAGGCATGTATGAGCTGATCGGCATCAAGCCCGAGGGTGAAACCGCAAGTGAGGAATCCTTCGGCTTCCGTCCCGTCGGTCACGGTCTGCAGAACATTCCCGCGATTCTCGAGGCATCCATCGACGCAGGCGCAGAATGGGTTGTCGTCGAACAGGACAGACCCGCGCTCGGTCTGACCCCGATGGAATCCATCAAGACCAGCCGCGAATATCTGAAGACGCAGGGTTGGTAATTCCAACTCCGTTCGCTCCCGCAGGGACGAATGGAATACCACTGCAAAACATCGTTTTGCAATATCACTTTTCCGACAGGAAAAATAACACGCTGACACCGTCAGCATACCACTGTTTCCCGCAAATATATCCCAGAGCTGCTGTGCATATGTTGTGCAGCAGCCCTTTTTGCCCAAAACCGAAAAATCTCCGCGTTTTCGGTTGCCAAATCCCACCTGCTGTGCTATACTATTACCATCAACTCATGCTGCTGAAAGGATACCCCTGCCATGTCGATTCTCCGCAACAAAATCCCGCGCGACATTCTCCCAAAACTCATTCTGATCTTCATCACCGCCGCTGCAATCACCGTTACCGGGATTCTGTTCCGTCAGAGTGTTCTGCGGGTTCTGCCCTTGTACATCTCGCTCATCATCGGTGCACTGCAGTCCCGCGCCAACCGATATGCACCGCTGCTCGGCGGCTTCAATTCCATTTTGTATATGATCGTGTATCTGTATCTCGGACTGTACGCCTCCGCCGGATACGCGCTTCTCTTTTCCTGCCCGATTCAGCTCATCACCTTTATCCGCTGGAGCAAAAACAAATACGGCAATTCCACGCAGTTCCGCCGCATGAGCACCAAACAGCGCATCCTCGTTTCCACGGCATTTCTGCTTTCATTTATCACGCTGTTCCTCGTCCTCCGTGCGGCAGGCTCGTCCCATCAGCTGCTCGACAACCTCTCCACACTGCTCGGCATTCTAATCTCGTTTCTGACGATGTTTGCCTGCATTGAGTACACATATCTGATGCTCCCAAGCGGTATTGTGTCCATCGTGCTGAATCTTGCAACCATGCAGGAGCACCCGGAACAGATCACTTATCTGATCTTCTCGTTCTATTCGATGATCTGCGTCACACAAGGGTTCTTCCGTGTCCGACGGCTGTATGCGGAGCAGACGGCAAAAAATAACGGATGAAAATGTTTCCATTGTATTCACACATGTGTCATATATCCATGATATACTGATGACAGAAATCCATGCAGTACCCTGTTTATGTCTGTCACATACGTTCCTGTCATGGCTGAATCATCGTAATGTTATCCCTTGGCGGGAATACGCTCATACGGGCGTTTCTTGTCGGGGGATTTTTGTTTTTGGAAAAGGAGGGCGCACCGCCGTGAAAACATTTTGGATATCGCTTTTGACGCTTTTTGTGTGCATCAATTCCATCTCTGCCATCGTCCTGTTCAACGCTTATTTTGAACACCATGCATTACATATGGATATGCGGTCTTTTTTTACCGGCATGATCTTTGGATTCCTCGCGCTGGTCTTTGTATTTGTCACCGCGGGAAGCTGGTACTTTGCTGATCGTCCCTTTCCGCCGCTTACGAGGATGATCCGTTATCCCGTCGGCTATCTGATGGGACTTGGTATTCTGTCGGCAGTTTTGTTAGTAATGCAGTTCATTCATCTGTTTGATACGCAAAGTAGTCATCATCTGCCCTTTTGGGGATACATTCTGTTTGTCATCGTTGTCTATCCCGTCTGCGGATATCTCATTGGTCGCAAAATGAAGGGGAGTTGGACGGATCTTCTGTGGGGTATCCTGTTCGCCGTCATTCTCTGCGCCATATGCTTTGCGCTGTATTACGACAGCGGTGCGCTGTTTGATGAATCGTGGCATGCAGAAATTGAATCCTCTCAGACATATGCGAACCGTGTACGATATGAAATGCGCGGAATCCTCTACGTAATTTTCGCGCGCGTCAATCTGCCGGCGTGCGTTCTGATGGACAATTATGCTAAAGATTGTTACAACGAGCTCTGCATTTCTTTGGCGATGGAGCCGCGCATGCTGTTCTTTCTTTGCTGTGCATGCCCGCCGATTCTGTTCTCGCTCGGATGGAGTATCGCGGTAATACGGGAGAAATTTTCAAAAAAATCCGAAAAAGGAGATCACGGGATATGAAACGATATTTTTTTGCAATTTGGATGATTACACTGCTTCTGACCACATCTGCCTGCGATCAAGCGAATACAGGCACACAAACGCAGTCTTCCGTATCAACTGCTGACACTGTGCCGACGGAGACAGTTTCTGTCGAAGCTGTGACGACCGACACCATAACAACAGCAGTACCGACGAAAAACTGTGTACACACCTCTGCGTTCCACACCATCTCCGACGCATTGATCGATTATGTGGGAGAGGATGCATACAACAGCTTCCGCGATCAATATGCCGGAACGGAAGAATACAATGTGTTCAATTTCCTCTCGTATTTTTATATGAACATCGAGGATATACAGAATGCCCTGCAAAAAGAGGGAGCTGAACCCTCTCCGTATACTGCGGATGATTTGTTCGGCACTGTTCAGATGCAAAAAGCCATTTTCCTGCTTTCGGAATATCAGGATACAGATGTGCGGTTTTATTATGGACTGCCAACACTCGCGGAATGTCACGAAATTGTCGGGTGGTACAACACCGAACTGCAATTTGCACTGTCCGCATTCCTGCGCAATGACTGGGAACAATTTGCAAAGCTCTGCGATGTCGAGCCGGAAGTATATGCTCATATGCAGGGAATGGAAATCAGCGATTATACGCTGTCCAAGGAGATGATTCCGGATCTATACTACCCCGAAAACGTCAATCCGTATCCTGTGCTGACCTTTACCGTCACGGAAAGTCAAAACGAAGTTTTCATCAAAGGTGAGCATACGCTGATATGGGATCACGGCTTGCACCTGTCCTTTGCATCAAGAGAAGCATTCCATACCCCTGTCCGCGATATGTCCATGGCAGAGCGTTATGTCTTTGATGTCCATTCCGACAGAGATTTCTCAAGAATTCTGGCGGAAGGTATGAGTCAGTGGGGACTTTGTGATTATATCATCGGACGTCTGAATGTCCTTCACGGAAATCACGAGCCGAGAACCGCGGAGGAGATTGGAGACTACGCAGAGAAATATCTTGGTGTAGACAGAAATACATTGAGTTTCGAGTATACCGTTGATCGGACAGAGGACGGTCGATATGTCCGCATCGGCGGAGGTCTTACATCGTATTACCATACGTTTCTATCTGAAGAAATCCACGACGGCATTACGGTCGTAACGGTACAGTTCTGGGCAGACCCCTCTCAAACCGTTCCCTCCCGCAAGGTCGAGTTTCATCTGGAGCTGATCGACGGGGAATACAAACCGCTGCACACTGTGATTTTAGAGGATTCGCCCTTTAAGACCGCGACAGCGAGTACTTGAGTGATGGACATAATTCTGTCGGATAGAAACCGCAGTCGACAAGGAGGCTCGAAAATGAAACAGTATATTTCTGCTGTATTGGTTTTGGTTATCATACTCACCGTAGTTGGCTGCGGCTATGACCATTCCGGCGCACAAACACCGACATCACAACTGACATCTGACATTCCACAGACAGAATCTGTTTCCATGGAAACAACGGATTCCCTTGCAATCGATACTGCCGCCACAGAAGCTGTCGTCACAACCGCACAGACAGAGGAAACGGAAGCTGTCACCCCGCCCGTCGGCTACGGATCCGAGGTTGCCGCGTTTGACAGCATCCGCGAAATGATCGAAAAGATCAACAACGGTGAACTAAGCGCGGGTGACCAAAAAATATTCGATGCATACGGCTGTGATACGGCACAGCTTCTGGAGCTTACCGGCATGGACGAAGGCTTTTCGGAATTCTCGGTGGAATGGTGCGGAGGTTTCAACTATTGCATCAATTACGGAAAAGACGGCCAGGTCATCTCGTTCAACCCGTATTATACGGATGAACAGTTCAACAGCGCACTTTCGGGTCTGGAATCATGGGATAATCTTTTGAAAAACGAGCTTCTGCTGAACCTTGAAAAAAAGGAAATCCCAACAGATGAAGGCTTCATGTATGAATGTACCTTTGACACCGCCGTTGTAACGGGGCAACGCAAAACCTATCATGAATTCACAGGTGCAGACGGAATTCAACGAATCGTTACCAACTGGTATGGTGCGGACGGCAATCCCTTTTCCGGGCAGATATACATCTTGGACGGACATATTCCGTTCTCCTGCTATGTCTTCGGTTTTGAAGCGGATATGGAGCTGGCGAAACAGCTGGGTACAAGGAATATTCCGACAGAGCATACTGCCGCAGAAAATCAAACGACAGAACCAATCCCTATCTTATTGGAACTGCACTCGCAAAATGAGGAGCAGGACTTCGGCTTTACCGTTCGGGTGATTGACGGAGCTTTTGCAAGGTCAAGCCGATTGGTACTGGATGTGACAATGACCAACCAAATGGATACCGCATACACATGGACAGGATCATCCAGCAG
>JAZTZC010000158.1:0-7145 GCA_045637265.1 Eubacteriales bacterium
GTAAGCAGACCTGCACCAAAGCCGAAGATCACTTTACCCCATGCGGTTGCGGGAGAGGTGACATAGTCGGTTGCCATAAAGATTGCACCGATCAGAAGACCGCCGGACAGCGTCAGCGCCAGCGCTTTTCCCGCGTCAAAGCCTTCTGCAAGCAGAGAGAGCATAAATACACTGCCGATATACAGCACGGGAATGTGCCAGGAAATGATACGGCGGATCAGAAGGTACGCAAATCCGATCAGCAGAGCGATTCCGCAGGTTTCGCCGATGGCACCGCCGCGGATGCCAAGCAGCAGATCGGTCAGAGCGACGGTCTCACCGTTTGCCATCTTCTCAAGAGGAGTAGCACCGGCAACGGTATCAACGATCGTCGGCATGCCGTGAGAAGCCATACTGCCGAAGGAAACAAGCATAAAGACACGTGCGGTGATGGCAGGATTGACCAGATTACAGCCGATGCCGCCGAACAGGCACTTGACAACAAGAATCGCAAAGATACAGCCGATGACGCACTGCCAGACGGGAACTGTCGCCGGCAGATTGAGAGCAAGCAGAAGTCCTGTAACCGCCGCGCTCAGATCACCAATCGTCTGATCTTTTTTTGTAATGCGGTTATAAAGTGCTTCCAGAAGGATGCAGGATGCGACGCAGACCGCAATGACAAGCAGCGAACGCAGACCAAAGATGACGGTTCCCGCAATGGCGGCAGGAGCAAGTGCAATCAGAACGTCGCGCATGATCGATGTGGTTGATCGTCCGCTGTGGATGTGCGGGGAAGCGGAAATATGAAGGTTATTTTCCATTTTTAGAGTTCTCCTTTGCCTTTTTTTCTTTCAGCAGCTGCTTGGACAGGGAGTTTGTCTGAACAAGCGGACGGTTTGCAGGACAGTTGAAGCTGCAGCAGCCGCAAAGCATGCAGGATTCTACCGACAGAGCATCCAGCATGTCCGCATCCTTTTTCTTATAGGCAAGCAGAATCTGAGCAGGCGCCAGACCGAGCGGGCAGACATTGGTGCAGGCACCGCAGCGGATGCAGGCAGTGGTCTTGGGCAGTCGGGATTCCTTTTCTGTCAGCGCGATAACCGCGTTGGTGTTCTTGAGGACGGGGACATCGGGAGAGGGAACTGTGACACCCATCATCGGACCGCCGTAAAGAACCTTACTCGGTGCGGTCTTCAATCCGCCACAGAATGCAAAGACATCCTCAAGGGACGTACCGATCGGGACAATCAGGTTCTGAGGATTGGCGACACAGCCGCCGTCTACCGTAATGCACTTTTCAACCAGCGGCATACCGGTTTTCAGATACGTACCGATGGCGGCAATGGTAGTACAGTTGCAGACGACACAACCGACATCGATCGGCAGCTTGCCTGCGGGAATTTCTTTTCTTGTTGTATGGTATACGAGAACCTTTTCACCGCCCTGCGGATACAGCTGGGGCAGAACACAGACCTCGGCTCCTTCGAACTTTGCTGCCATTGCCTTCATGGAAGCAATTGCGGCAGGCTTATTGCTTTCGATACCGATGATGACACGCTTGATCGGGAAATACTGCAAAATCGTACGGAGCGCAAATTCCATATCATCTGCACGCTCGGTCATGGTCAGAGAGTCCGAGGTAATATACGGTTCACATTCCGCACCGTTGATGATCAGATCCTCCATACGTGCGGGATCGGCACTCCACTTGACATAGGTTGGGAATCCGGCACCGCCGAGACCGACCACACCACTGTCCTTCATTGCGGCAAGCAGATCCTCGCGGCTGTTGATGACAGGAGCCTGCAGAGATGCGTCCGGGGTCATTTCACCGTCTGACTCAATGGTGATTGCAGGTACGGTATTGCCGGAGGACAGGAGAATATCGGAAATTTTCGTAACTTTGCCGGACACACTTGCGTGAATCGGAGAGGAAACCGCTCCGACACCGTCTGCAATTTTTGTACCGACACCTACCGTATCACCGACACGGACGGTCGGCACTGCCGGTGCACCGATGTGCATCGACATCGGAAGGGTGACCGTTTTGACGGGAGCAATACGGGCGGCAGACTGATCGGCGGTGTTTTTTCTGTGTGGAACATGGACGCCGTGTAAGAAAAAAGACATTTGATTTCTACCTTTCTGTACATTCTGCATCTGAATGATGAATGCATATTATATCAATTTATTTTACCATTGATTTTGGGTTTTGTCAATATCAAAAGAGAGATTCGTTGTGTATATATATAATGAAAAAAATAACAATCCCTCCTACAGCAGTCGAAATTTGTTCTGCAAGTAAAGGGATTGCCGGATACGACGTGCTCTTTTGATCGATCAATCAACAATCAATATCAATATTTTTACAGGGAAATATCGTTTTTATGCATTCAAGCCTGCCATCATCATAGTCCGCTATGGGAGCGATCCTGTAAATGTACGGCAAAAAGACAGAAATCTCACGGAAAGGATATTGTCATATGAAAAGAATTATGATATAATGATGATAACAGAAAACTGCTCGGAGGAAGATACCTATGCCGACAATGAAAGAAATATCGATCATTCGTGAGCTTGCAAAACAGTATATGGAAATCGCGATGTCCGACCGACATGTACGGATGCGTGCGCGCTTTCGTGATACCAATGACTTAAAGCTCGTCCGTCCGCCGGTACTGATTGACGAGATTCCATGGCACGAAATGAACTTTGAGGGCGCACTGGACTGTGTCTGCGAGGATGACGGTTTGCGTGGGATGGAATACGGACTGCGCATGGCGTTGTACCGCGAAACCTATTTCAAATGTGACAACATGATTGAGCCGTGCTGGGTTGTACACAAGTCGTATTCCAATACTGGGATCGGCTTTGACATCAAAGAAGACCGCATTGCCATCGATAAGAGCAATCACATCGTTTCCCATCGCTATTATGATGTGTTTGAAGATGAAGCGGTGCTGGAGCAGTATCATGATCCCGTCATTACGCCGCATCCGGAAAACGATGCCAAAAACATGGCATATGTGCAGGAAATCCTTGGTGATACGATTCCCGTTGTTCTGCGCGGACACGGTATCTATTATGCACCGTGGGACAGAATCGCCATGCTGCGCGGTGTGGAACCAATTCTTATGGATATGTACGACAATCCCGAATATCTGCATAAAATCATGGCGCTGTTTACCCGCGGAATGCAGTCGGAAATGGATCAGATGGAAAAACACAATCTCTATGACCCGCGTTTGATGTCCCTGCACTGTACGCCGAGTGCCGTGACACAGCCTGACGGTACGATACCGGATGGTGAGACCTTTGGATGTCGTCATATCTGGTTCCGTACGATGGCGCAGATGTTTTCCTCGGTTTCCCCGGCTATGCACGATGAATTTGATGTGCAGTACAGTCTGCCGCTTGCCGATCGCTGTGCCTATACCTACTATGGCTGTTGTGAGCCGCTGCATGACCGCATTGACATTCTGAAGCAGTACAAAAATCTGCGCAAGGTCGGTGTCAGTCCGTGGGCGGATGTATGGAGAAGTGCCGAAGCGCTTGGCGGCAATTACGTTCTTTCCCGCAAGCCCAATCCAGCCAATGTTGCGTCAGTGACCGACCCCGAGGTCATCCGCCGCGAGATAACAGAAACGGTCGAGGCCGCGCAGAGGTTTGGCTGTCCTGTTGATTTTACACTCAAAGATATCAGTACCGTTGGCTATCGTCCGCAGAATCTGATGGTATGGGCAGAGATGGTATCGGATGTTCTCGACCGTTATTACGGGGAAGACCGTTGATACGTTCATTTCATCAAGAAATCATGAAAGTGAGAGAAGACCATGAAAACTTTTCATAATCCTCTGGCGACATTTTCCGCGCCCGATCCCTTTATGACGTATGACTCCAATACCGGTTATTACTACTGTCTGTTCACCCGCGGCTCCTGTCTGGAAATCTTCCGCAGCCGTCATGCGGGAACAATCCTTTCCGAGGGGGATTCCAAGGTGATCTATACACCCGACGGTCCCAATGATGGCATCTGGGGTATGATCTGGGCGCCCGAAATGCATCGCGGTACCAATGGAAAATGGTATATTTATACCAGCGGCACATACGATCCGAAGGAGTGGCCCAAGCGTCTGTTTATCGTGGAATCCGAAACGGAGGATCCATTTGGCGAGTGGCACTTCAAGTCCAAGCCCGCTCCCGATCTGTACGCCATCGACCCGACCGTTCTGACGCACACGGACGGCAAGCAGTACATCTGCTATTCCAAGGTCGACGGACAGCAGCTTTTGGAGATTCGCGAGATGGTCAATCCGTATACGTTCGGTGAAAAAGCGGCAGTGATTGCCAAAGCCGAATTTGATTGGGAACTGAAGGAGCCGTATGTCGGTACTGCGGCGATCAATGAAGGTGCTTTCTTTGTCCGTCACGGGGAGCGTTTGTTCATCATTTATTCCGGCAACGGCGCATTTACGGCACATTATTGTCTTGGTGTGATCGAGTATATCGGCGGCGACCTGTGCGAAGCATCCTCGTGGAAAAAACATGACAAGCCGCTGTTGACGTACGGAAACGGTGTTTATGCGCCCGGTCATGCATCGTTCTTTTCCTCTCCAGACGGAACGGAATTGTGGTGCGCGTATCACGGTGTCAAGGAATATACAGAAAAACTGGTTCCGACACCACGTTATCTGCATATCCAGCGTGTGGATTTTGATGAAAGCGGATATCCTGTGATGGGTCATCCGATCGGATGCGATGTCCAGATCGTGCCGCCGTCCGGGGAAGCCGACTGAATCCATAACCTTGTATTGACTTATACAGAAAGGCGGATATGTACGATGATACAGTCGATGATTGATAAGATCACTGCTCCCGACAGGGAATTTGCTCCGATTCCGTTTTGGTTTCTCAACGACACGCTGACGGATGACGAAATTGTGAGACAACTGACGGATTTTCACGACAAAGGCGTTTACGGCGTCGTGCTGCATCCGAGAATCGGTATTCCCGCATCGATTCCGTATCTTTCGGATGTGTTTATGCATTACATCCGAGTCGCCGTGGAAACCGCGGCAAACCTCGGTATGGTGATCGTGCTTTACGATGAGGCGATGTATCCTTCGGGCAGTGCGCACGGCATGGTCGTCAAAGAAAACCCGAAATATGCTTCACAGGCGATTATACTGACAGACAATCCGAACGAGGGACATCTGATTGCCGACCTGAACAACGGTAAGTACATTGTTCAGGTCGACAGCGGCGGAACCATCCGCGGCATTCACTTCGGCGAGGATGACGGGGAGAAAAACGCGCCGGCGGCTGCTGATCTTCTGTCACAGGATGCAGTCGATGCCTTTATCCGTCTGACGCATGAGCGGTATTACGAGGTTGTCGGAGATTACTTCGGCAGTACCGTCATCGGCTTTTTCACGGATGAGCCGTCCGTGCTCGGCAGATGTGCAAAACGTAACTGTCAGCCGTGGACGTGGGGCTTTGAGGACGATTTTGTGCGTGCCGGAGGAGATCTTGCGGAGCTGGCGGGACTGTTTTGCGGTAATGAGAACGACAGCACCGCGCTGTATCGCAAAATGATCTTTGACCGCGAGCTTGATATCTACTATGCATCACTGCACCGCTTCTGTCAGGAGCACGGCATTGCGCTGATGGGTCATCCGCACAGAGGCGATGACATCGAATGTGAGCGGTTTTTCGATATTCCCGGACAGGACATCGTGTGGCGGTGGATCGCGCCCGAGAGTGATCCGCTCGGAACACCGGAGAGCGGACAGGGCAAATGCTCCTCCGATGCGGCAAGAATCAGCGGAAAGCGCCGCAATTCCAATGAATGTTTCGGCGTTTGTGTCCGCGACAACATTCCATGGTATTTCACGGGTGCCGATATGAAATGGTATATCGATTATCTCGGTGTGCGCGGTGTCAATCTGTTCATTCCGCATGCATTTTTCTACAGCGTTGCGGGAACGCGCCGTGATGAACGTCCGCCGGATGTCGGTCCGAACAACATCTGGTGGGAGCATTACGGAAAGATTGCGGACTATATGAAGCGGATTTGCTATCTCATGACGGATTCCGTCAACGAAGCACGCGTCTGTGTCCTGTGTGAAAACCGTGATCTGCGCATCGAACGCGTCAGAGCGTTTTATCAGAATCAGGTGGAGTTCAATTATCTTCCCTACGGAGATTTTGACCAAAGCATGGTGCAGGGCAATACGCTGACGGTTCGGGACAATATTTACCAATATGTGTTCTGTGACGATCGTGAGCATATTTCCGATGTCCCGAGGGTCAACGGTGTCGGGGATCTGCCGTACCGCGATCTGTATACCGATCATCCGTGTCCCGATCTGCGTGTGACCCGCTTGAAAAAATCGGGTGTCCGTATGATGTTCCTCACAAATGAAGGTGACAGCACAATCTGTACCGCGGCATCGATCGACGGAGAGACGACACTGATTGCCTATGATCTCTGGCGCGGTGAACATTGGCGTGAGAAGAGCACCGTTTGCAATGGAAAAACCTGCTTTACGCTCTGCCTGGAAGCGCGGGAAAGTATCCTGTTCCTCCTCGATGACAATGGGGATTTTCCGGCACCGACCAAACAGGAGCGAAAGTACGGTTCTGTTGATTTTTCCCTTGTGGCCGACGATGAAACAAACTTTGTCAAGACGTATACAGGGGTACTCACCGTTGACAAATCCGAACAGGAGGCGCTATGGCTGCAGGTTCGCGCCGAGGAAATGGTGGAATGTTTTGTCAACGACTGCTTTGTGGATGTCAGTCTCTGGAATCCGCATCGGTTCAGAATTTCCGATTACGTAAAACAAGGTGAAAACAGCATCACGCTGAAGGTTACAGGCAACGCTGCAAATCGGTTTACCGGGCATCGGATTGCGTATGGATTAACTGAGACAGTATCAGAGGAATAACTATCTGTTTCTGTACATCAATTGGATGGAATCCGATGTGCACTGCAAAATAACCGATTTATATCATGATAAATATCATTCCCCACTACGCTCAATGATATAATCCCCTTAGAGTAGACACTTGAAAAACAAAAAGTTCAAGACTACACTAAGGGGGTTATTTTATGCGAAAAAACAAGAAATACAGCGAGGAATTAAAAATAGCAGCCGTTA